>JANXWX010000090.1 GCA_025350915.1 Nitrosomonadales bacterium | reverse complement strand
CTGACGACCTGGCTTTAGTACACATTATTGAAGTGAATATTTACGAAAACGACCGCATCGTACGAGACTTCGGATCGGTTACGCTACCCTGGAAACCTTTAAATCCAATACGAACGATTATTAATTTTCATCAATACAATGGCGGGCTGCACGGTTACCACCAATACGATATGTATGGGCAGGTAAATTACGAGTTTTGTGAGGGAAAGTTGGCTGGTCAATCAATAAAAATTTCTCTTGAAGATTCAGACCTGAATAATGAAAATCGTACATCCGCAGAATATAAAGCATGCTTTGAAGGAATAAAAACAGATTGGGCGCAATACACAAATCCCCGTTAACTTCCTCAATAGCTTGAATATTTAACCTTCACTTCACGATACCCACACTTGCCGTAATCGGCGAAACGGATTATGTTGGCAAACAACCCAAATTGTTAACAGGGGGTGATAGCTGGCGGCCATATAAGCCCGCACGAATCAGTTGAGAAAATCTCGAATATAGTCGGCGATAACTGAGTTGAGAGGAGAGCGTGATGCAAAAGCAAGCTGAAGGCGTAACAGCAAGCAATCGTTTATGGATTCTTTTGCAAAAGCTCGAACTCAAAATACCGCCACCCCTGGTAATGCTGCTTGTCGGCACGGGTATGTGGGTAATTTCTCTGGCTACGGCGCAAATTGAAGTGAATGTATATATACGTAACGTTGCCGCACTTGTTATCGCAATGCTGGGCGGTTTTTGCAGTTTTGCCGGTGTCATTTCTTTCCGCCGTGCTAAAACAACAATTAACCCGATGAAGCCGATGGAAGCCTCCACCCTGGTTTGTTCAGGTATCTACAAGGTAACCCGAAACCCCATGTACACCGGCCTTTTATTTGTGCTCATCGCCTGGGCAGTTTATTTGTCATCAGTATGGGCACTGCTGGGCCCCATTGTCTTTATGGCCTACATCAGACAATTTCAGATCGCCCCGGAAGAAAGAGTTTTGGCGGAAATATTCGGCACGAATTATGACACTTACCGTGCAAATGTGCGACGTTGGCTTTGAGATGTGCCTATGCCTGAATTGCGCTAAGGAAGCGCTGATTTAGTCCTCCGTTCGTGATGAGTTTGTCAATCCAAGCGCAGAGTATAGTTGGTATAGCGGCGAACATGTTTCCTTGTGAGTCTGTCAATATTAATAATATTGATTACACATTTGACCATGATTTTTTATGGAGAGTGATCGGCCATCAAGTGATCATTCAGGATTTTCTCCGTACCAGCCATGCCCTATTAATCTATTGGTAAATATCTTGACTAGTATGTAATCGTTCGATTACAATAAAGACATGTATTCGATAAAGCCGCTTTCAGAATTTACCGCATGGCTTGATGATTTGACCGATGGCACTGTGCGGGGAGCGTTATGTGGCGCGTATTAAACGTCTCGCTTTAGGGTTAATGGGCGATGTAGAACCGGTTGGAGACGGCGTATCGGAATTACGCATTCACTTGGGAGCTGGTTGGCGTGTGTATTTTGTTCGACAAGGCAAAACGGTGATCGTGTTATTGGCTGGCGGTTCCAAGCGCACACAGAAAACCGACGTAAAAAGATCCAAAGCGTTGGCTTTGCGCTTAGATTGACATGAAGGAGAAGCACATGAAACGTATAAAAATAGCTGGCCTGCCTGAGTTCGATGCATCATCCTATCTTGACAGCGAAGCTGCAATTGCGGCTTATCTGACAGATATTCTTGAGGCAAAAGATCCAGCCTTGCTTGCTTCCGCACTAGGCGATATTTCCCGTGCTCGCGGAATGGGCGAGATTGCGAAGGCATCTGGCCTCACACGTGAGGCATTATATAAAGCGCTGCGGCCTGATGCACAGCCACGCTTCGATACCATTAGTCGTGTTTGTACTGCCTTGGGGGTACGCTTGGTTGCGCAGGCAGTGCATGAGCCAGTTTAGTGAATCAAAAGACAGTTGTTCAATTGGCGTAATATTCAGTAATCAAATACCTGCCTGACCCAACACCACCCGCATGAATAGTACCGCCCCGTATGACTATTAAATCCATTCAGCCCTGCTGTTAACAAATCACCCCTCAATTTCAACAGTTCGTCGCAATCCGCTCGTTTGTCTTTTTGTCTTCGGCAATAGTACACATGCCGCAGAGACAAGACTAACTTTTGGAGGTAATGATGACGAACAGCAATATTATTCAACCCTTGTTGCGCATCAAGGATATACGCCGCCGCTTTATGCTGGGAGAAACCGCGATTGATGCCTTGCACGGGGTATCGCTGGATATTCATGCAAGTGAGTTTCTGGCGGTGTGGGGGCCATCCGGTAGCGGTAAATCGACACTGATGAATATCATCGGCCTGATCGATGCGCCGACAGCGGGGGAGGTGTGGTTCGACGGGGAGGATACGCACAAGCTTAAAGATAATGCCATTACCGATTTTCGCGGCAAGAGGATTGGTTTTGTGTTTCAAAGTTTTAACCTGGTGCCGGTGCTCTCCGCGCTTGAAAATGTGATGCTGCCGTTGCAGATTCAGGGTGTCGCTGAAGCTGCTGCTCGTGAACGTGCGGCTCAGGCATTAATTGACGTGGGCCTGGGAAAATTCAAGTCGCAACGGCCGGATAAGCTTAGCGGCGGCCAACGTCAGCGGGTGGCGATTGCGCGTGCCCTGGTGGTGGAGCCCCGGCTGATTATTGCCGATGAACCAACCGCTAATCTGGATTCTGAAAACAGCACGATGATTATTGACCTGATGCGCCAGATGAACCGCAGCAAGGGGGTGACTTTTGTGTTTACCACGCACGACCCGCGTTTGCTGGCGCATGTGGATCGCAAGGTGCTATTGCGTGATGGCTTAATCGTTGAAGACGAGGTGACACAATGAACACACTTAAATTGGCTTTTCGCGGGCTGTCGCGTAACCGTCGCCGCAGCCTGATGACCTTGCTTACCATTGCGTTGGGTTTTTCTGCCATCGCGTTGTTTGCGGGTTATACACATAATATTTACAGCGGTATGTCACGCGGCGCGATTCATGGCGAGATGCTCGGCCATCTCACGCTCAGTAAACCGGGGATGAGTAAAGAAGGCAGGCTTTATCCTGAACGTTATTTATTGAATGCGGATGACGTCAAAAAAATCAGCGAGCTATTACGCAACGAGGCCCACATCAAATTGGTCGCGCCCAGGCTGGCGTTTAGCGGGCTGCTGAGTAATGGCCGTGCCAGTACTATTTTTCTGGCAGAAGGGATTGAGCCCTCGGCATTGAAACAGTTGCAGGAGGGTATGTTGAACAAACGCGAAATCGAGCGGGGCACGTTTGACCATATGCTGAAGAAGCTTGATCCGGCGCGCAGTGAGGTGGTTGAGTTGAGTACCGGGCTAGCCGAGCTGTTGCATATTCAAAAGCAGGGGCTGGCTGCAATGCTGGTCAACACCATGTCGGGTCAGGTCAATGCGCTCGATGTGGCCTTGGGCGGCACGTTTGATACCGGCAATGCCGGCACGAATGACAAGTTTGCATTGGTGTCGCTGGCGCTGGCACAAAACCTGTATGACGCTGCAGGCCACGCAGACCGGCTGACTGTGTTGCTGGATGATGTGGCGCAGACCGAGCCGATGCGCAAGCTGATACAGGCAAAGCTGCATACGGCCGGCTACGATCTGGAGATCAAATCCTGGAACGAGTTGTCGTCGTTTTATAACCAGGTGCATGGCATGTTCAATATGATCTTTGGTTTCATCTTCCTGATCGTGCTGACCGTAGTGGTGATGAGTGTGGCCAACTCGATGGGGATGACAGTCATTGAACGCACTCGGGAAATTGGCACGCTGAGATCAATCGGTTTGCGCAGGGCTGGTGTGGTGCGGATATTTACGATGGAGTCGTTGCTGCTGACGCTGATTGGTTGTGCCTCTGGTTTTCTGATCACCGTGCTGGTGCGCTATGGCATCAATGTAGCAGATATTTCCTACACGCCTCCCAATAGTGTTTCCCCTACGCCGTTACTGATAGACCTGGACATCAGACGCATTGTATTTACCTTTGTGCTGATGGGAATTGTGGCGACCTTGGCGGCTTATATGCCTGCACGCCGTGCAGCAAAAATGCAGATTATCGATGCACTCGGGCATATCTAAGAGAACGCTGATTTAGTCATCCGTTCGTGGTGAGCTTGTCGAACCATGAATGGATGTAACTTAAAGTTCAATGTATGACCTTTCCAGCCCTTCGACAGGCTCAGGGCGAACGGACTTAATCAACACTTCTCTATGGGTGAACAATATGAACAATAAAAAATTAATAAATGCTGGTTGGGTTAGCAATTGGATAGTTTATGCAGCCTGCTTAATGAGTGCTTCAGCGCTTGCCGCACCTGATGCACAGATGCTGTTGCAGCACGCTGATCGTGCCCAAGGTGGCGGCTTGCCGGGCATTGTGTGGAATATAGGGCTGACTTCGCGTGATGGAGACAAGATAGCCGAGCCGCAGCGTTTGCAGGTGCGTGCAGTAGATGATGCGAGTGTGGCCGAAGTGTTGGAACCGCTGCGCTCCAAGGGAACCAAGATGTTGCAGGTGGAACACAATATGTGGCTGACGCGGCCGGGTCTTTCCAAACCTATCCCTATTTCTCCGCGTCAGCGTATGAGCGGGCAAGCCTCGAATGGCGATATTGCCGCAACCAATTATGCCGGGGATTACGAGGCCAAGCTGGTGTCGGAGGAAAAACTGAATGGTGAGCTGTGCTATGTGCTGGAATTAACAGCACGCCACAAGCGCACCACCTACGACAAGATTCGTTACTGGATTTCGGTTGAACGCGAGGTTGGGGTCAAGGCTGGGTTTTATTCGCTATCGGGAAAATTGCTGAAAACGGCCCTGTTCAAGTATGACAATAATATTCAGTTTGGTGGGAAGAGCATTCCTTTTGTCAGCAGCATGGTGATTAAAGATGCGCTGATTGATGCAGAAACGACCATGAAGTTTGGCACGGTGGTTGTGAAGAAAATCCCCTCTTCTGAATTTGATTTGGGGCAGATGCAATGATATTGAGTTGTAAGTTAATGCGTAAACCCCTCCCGGCCTCCCCTTCACAGGGGAGGAGAAATCAAGACTCTCCCCCTGTGAAGGGGGGGTTGGAGGGGGTTTTACAGAAGAAGTTAAATGAGGGAACTTTCATATTCTGGAAATTATTGTGGTTCATATTATCGCTATCGTTATACAGCCATGCACAAGCAGATGAGAATGAATGGAATGTTAGTAGTGACGGTGCATTGTATGGCTACGCAACCAGCACAGCTTTACGCAGCGATAGCCTGTTAAACCCCAATAACCAGATTGCGCATTTGCCACAGCATAACCAGACTGCCGAGGCTAGGATTAACTTTAAGGCCGAGAACGACAGCCTGCGCCTGACACTGCGCCCCATCATGATCTGGCAGCAAAACAGCAATGAATTAGGAGAGCAGGTTCAGATTGAAGGTTATCTCAGCCAGGGGCAGTTACGCTGGCGCATGGCTGAAGCCTGGAATGTGGCAGCAGGGCGGGAGGTGATGAACTGGGGGCCGGGGCAATTTCGCTCGCCTTCCAATCCTTTCTATTTCGACAATGGCCGCAGTAACCCGATACGCGAGCTTTCAGGGCTTGATGCGGTAAAGGTGAGTTGGACACCGGACACGCGGCACTCGCTTAGCCTGGGATATATCACTAGCTCCGGTCATTATGAAGGGCCGACAGATACCTGGCGCGATACCTGGATCTTCAGGGGGACCAAGCGTGAAGCCAGATGGGTGGGCGGGGTTGCGGTTGCGAAAAAGGAAGGGCAGCAAGCATTTGTGGGTGTAGATGCGCAATACAACAAGAGTGATGAGCTGTTGCTATATGGCGAAGTGGGGTCCTCTACACGGCTCAATGCGTTGCAGTCTCCGGCGGAAGCGGCACAACCTTTCAGTATAGAAGCTGAATCAACTCGCCATCTTAATGAGTTAATCGGGGCGACCTACACACTGGATAACGGCCAGAGCCTGAGCGCAGAGTATTTGCACCTGGGGCATGGCTTTACGGCAAGCGAAGAGCACGCCTATTTTGAGCGTGCCGCCAATGCAACACTGCCAGCCGGGGTCGGCACGCTGAGCATGGCGCTTGTCAACGCGCCACCGTTGCTAGGGCGTAATTACATGCATCTGGTTTGGCAAAATAATTTTCTCGAGGGTGATTATTATTGGCGTTTGATGTGGACTCGCAGCATGACCGATCATGGCAACCAACTATCCGGTTATGGTGAAATGTCACTGAACAAACGGGTAAGCGGCTTTGTACTTGGCGTCTTGCCGCTGGGTAATGAACGCCAGGAGTTTTCCAGTTTAACGAGCGGCATGGCGACTGTGGGTATCAAGGTTAACTTGCCCTAAAGTGGTCAAGTATCCATAAGGAGCGTACTGAAATGACATACGATCAAATTGCTTATACACACTTGACGATCATCATCCCCGCTTTTCTCATTGGCACAATTTTGATTGTGATGAAAAAAGGCTCACCGTTACATAAAGCATTGGGTCGCGCTTATCTCCTGCTGATGCTGGCTACTGGTGGGATTACGCTGTTGATGTCTGCCAAAGTGGGGGCCACATTTTTAGGGCACTTTGGCTTTATACATCTCATTAGCCTGTACACACTTTATCTGGTGCCTGCTGCCTATTTTGCGGCGCGGCGCGGTAATATTACTTCACACAAAATGCATATGATCGGGCTTTATGTTGGTGGGCTACTGATCGCGGGTGCATTTGCTTTTATGCCGGGGCGTATGCTGCATGGTTTTCTGTTTCAATAGTTGTTAATAGGCAACACCTTTGGCCAGATCATTAATTGTTTCCTGCTAAACTGATGAATCCTTTATTGCCAGACTGATTGTAATTTAAGATTATTCAAATAATGCATTCTTACCAAAAAATATTTACTACCAGAAAACTCCCATTCGCAATATTGATTGGTGCTCTATTTAATACTGCAATAGCTGGTTTAATTACCATGCTCGGCTCGATGGGCTATTTTTGGCAAAACTTTGTATATTCACAATGCATAGGGTTTTCAATATTTGTATTTAATATATTGATACTGCCCATGATGAGGCCGGGTGTGAAAAGACTGGCTGTCATGAGCTTGACCTTGCCGGGAAGTGTTGCAGTGGGTCTGACATTGGCTTTTTATATTACAGGAGTGGGAAGCTGGCGTTCGCCCTTTGCCTTGCAATCAGTGATGATAGGATTGTTCTTTGGCGTTATTGGCAGTATCACCTACTTCCTTTCCGAGCGAATTTATATTCTTGATGCGGAAGTAAAACAGCGGCGATTAAACGAAGTCGAGCGCGAAAAGCGCGAAGTCGAAGCGCACTTGCGCTTGTTGCAAGCGCAGATCGAACCCCACTTTTTGTTTAATACCCTGGCTAATGTGAGCAGCTTGATAGAGGTGGATGCAGTGCAGGCCAGGCGTTTGCTCGACCGGCTGAATGATTGGCTGCGTGTTGCTTTAGCGCGGACTCGGAGTGAAAGTACTACATTGGATGATGAGCTCACTTTGCTGGACAATTATTTGCAGATATTGCAAATGCGTTTTGGAACGCGTTTGCGCTGGCAGGTTGAAGTGTCAGAAGACGTTCGCGCACTCAAATTTCCACCGATGTTGTTACAGCCTCTGGTTGAAAATGCGATTCGCCACGGCATTGAACCCAAGCTGGGAGGAGGCCAATTGAATATTTCCGCAAAGATTGAGCAAGGTATGTTGCATTTGCGTGTAGATGACGATGGTGTAGGCTTTAATGAAAAAACGAGTGGCACTGGCGCAGGCCTGGAAAATATACGGGCACGTTTGGCTGTTCTTTATGGTTCATCCGCAAAGTTGACGTTAAAAACAAACGAAACTGCCGGTGTCAGCTCCATACTGGAGTTGCCAATATGAAAGCAATCATCGCCGATGACGAACCTAATCTGGCCGAGGATCTGCGCAGACGTATTTCAACGTTGTGGCCTGGGCTGGAAATCGCCGCGGTGTTGCATGATGGCGTAGCGGCGCAACAAGCATTGTTAACACACAATCCCGACATTGCTTTTCTGGATATTCAGATGCCCGGCATGACTGGTCTGGAGGTTGCCCAGGCCGCACCGAAAAATTGTCGTATCGTATTTGTCACTGCCTATGACGAGCATGCGGTTACTGCATTTGAGCAGGCCGCAGTGGATTACGTGCTCAAACCCGCCAGCGATGAACGCCTCGCCCGCTGTGTGGAAAGGCTACGCCAGAATGAAGTGATGGATTCATCTGCGTTGCTGGCGAAGCTGTCAAGTCTGCTGCAGGTAAATAGCAAACCAGCCCCGCTGCGCTGGATACGCGCACAGCTCGGGCAGAGTGTACGCATGGTGGCGGTAGAGGAGATCTGCTATTTTCATTCTGACGGTAAATACACAACGGTGATGACACGCGATGCGGAGCTGCTGCTGCGTACCCCGATCAAGGAACTAATCGATCAACTTGACCCAGCCGAATTCTGGCAAGTACATCGCGGCACTGTGGTCAATGTACGGCAGATCGCCGCCGCACACCACACTGCCCTTGGCAAGGTGACGCTTAGCCTGCGCGAGCGCAAGGAAACACTGAGCGTGAGTCGCAGCTATGCACATTTGTTTCGACAGATGTAGGTGCGATTGAGTGGCGTACCTAAAGATGGGTTCTGCTTGCATCTAAAAGAAACTGAATATCGCTTTAACCATCGTCGTGATAATCTTTACCTTGCGCTACTCAAATTATTGAGGTTGAAACCGCTTTAGCTTCCCAAGACTCCAATTTTATTTTCAGGGCATTTTTAATTAAGGGCCTTAAATACCGCAATACCGCTATTTATAATATGCCCCTAGCAGGTGAAACCTGTGTCTTCAATATTTTAAAATATTAAGCGTTTACATTACGTCAAACTCGGCAAATACATAAGTAGGTGCAATTTTATAATTCATTGTTTGTGCTAAGAAACTGCCGGATAGCATGATTTTGTTAACTGCCTGAAATCAATATCGGTCACGGGTTAAACGCTAATTGGAATTATAATTAGCGCTATTATTTCAATATCGCAGATCCTAAGATGGTTACTTGTACAACCCCGGTTACAGCGGTGATATTGGCTGGTGGCCTGAGCACACGCATGGGGGGGAGTAAGGGCTTGCAAATGCTGCAGGATAAGGCCTTGATAGCATGGGTGCTGGATGCAGTTAAAGGCAGCAGTGCAGAGGTTTTAATCAATGCTAACGAGAAACAGGATGCGTATGAACAATTTGATTGTCGCGTGATCGTAGATCAAATGCCGGATTGGCCAGGACCACTTGCCGGGTTGCAGGCTGCACTTAGCGTCGCTCAGACTGAGTATGTCATGACAGTTCCGTGTGACACGCCATTTTTGCCGCATAATTTAATTGAGCAATTATTGGCGGTGCAAAGCGCCAATGCAACAGAAGCTGTCGTCGCAAGAGTAGATGGGCACAGGCAGCCTACTATTGCGCTTTATAAAATAAATGTGTTGCCAAAGTTAAATGCGTATTTGGGTTCGGGCCGGCGCAAAGTCAATGATTGGCTGGATACTTTGAATTTATCCGAAGCCGTATTTGAAAATGCCAGTGATTTTGACAATATCAATACACAGGACGATTTGAAGCGGGTAACGTTATCCATCTTGAAGGCAGAAGCATTCTGGAGAAAAGAAAGTGAATGAACAAAAAATAATCGGCTTTGCAGGTTTTTCAGGTAGTGGAAAAACGACACTGCTGGAAAAAGTTATCCCGTTGATAAAGGCGCGGGGTTTGCGCATCGCGGTTATCAAGCATGCGCACCACAAGTTTGATATCGATAAGCCGGGGAAAGACAGCTTCCGTCACCGCGAGGCGGGTGCGGGCGAGGTGCTGGTGGTATCTGGCTTTCGCTGGGCCTTGATGCATGAGTTGAATGATGAGGCAGAACCCAGCCTGGAGGAGCTTTTCTCCAAGCTTTCACCGTGCGATCTGGTGATCATCGAAGGGTATAAATACTCGGGCATTCCCAAGATTGAGGTGCACCGCAGCGAAACCGGCCACCCGCACCTGCATCAGGATGACAAACATTTTATCGCGTTGGCATCGGACGTTCGTAGCGACATCAAATTGCCACAGTTGGATATTAATGATCCGCAGCAAGTGGCGAATTTTGTAATTAAATATTTTTCTTTGGGTTAGAAGCATGATGAAAATTAAAATTCTGTATTTCGGTCGTCCAGGTGAGAATTTGAAACTCTCAGGCGAAACAGTGGAAGTTGCAGAGAGCGTTAAATCGTTGGGCGAGTTGTTAGGTTGGTTGCGATCACGGGGTGAAAACTGGGCGCTTGAATTAAGCGAGAACCGTGTGCGTTGTGCCATCAACCAGGAATTTGCAGAGATGAGCGCTACTATCAAGGCAAACGATGAAGTCGCGATATTCTCACCCATATCCGGGGGCTAACATGAGCGTTACGATACAACATGAAGATTTTGATGTGGGTGCAGAAATGCAGGCACTGCGTGCCTTGAGCAATAATGTCGGTGCATTGGTCGCTTTTGTCGGCCTGGTACGTGACATGAGCTATAACGACAAAGTAGATAATATTAATGTGCAACACTATCCCGGCATGAGCGAGCGGGCATTAAGCAAAATTATCGCCGAAGCGAAACAACGTTGGGAGCTACTGGGCGTGCGAGTCATACATCGGGTGGGGACGCTGGGGCCTAATGAACAGATTGTGCTGGTGCTGACTTCCTCTACCCATCGCGCCCATGCTTTCTCCAGTTGCGAATTTATCATTGATTACCTCAAAACAGATGCACCCTTCTGGAAGAAAGAGATCAAACCGGAAGGTGGCGAGTGGGTGGTGACGAAGGATACTGATGTACAGCGTATGCAACGTTGGCACCAACAAAAATAATTAATTTTAGGAAGAGCCTGGTATGAACAATGGATTAACTCACTTCAATAACGAAGGTCAGGCGCACATGGTGGATGTTGCCGAAAAGAATGAGACACACCGTATAGCAAAAGCAGTTGGCCGTATTGAAATGAATGCGAGTACCTTTGAGCTGATCGCGTCCGGTTCGGCCAAAAAGGGAGATGTGCTGGGTATTGCACGCATCGCAGCGATACAGGGAAGCAAGCGTACTTCCGAGCTTATTCCCTTATGCCATCCGCTATACTTAACACGTGTTGCAGTCGAGTTTTTTCTGGATAAAAAAAATAACGCGGTTGAATGTACCGTGATTGCGGAAACCTTGGGCCGTACAGGAGTTGAGATGGAGGCGCTTACCGCAGTAAATATCGCACTGCTGACCATATACGATATGTGCAAGGCCGTGGACAGGGGCATGGTAATGACGCAGATTCGTTTGCTTGAAAAGCAGGGTGGGAAATCCGGTCATTGGCAAGGTAAATAATGACCACAAGTTTCTGAATATATTGATATTCATGTTATATTGACAGCTAGATGCTGCTCAACTCTTGAGTATCTGTTTAAATAATAATGCTTGAATGTAATTAGTACAATATTTTCCTATCTGACAGGTGACCGCATGAAAGTTGAGTTAAAGCTGAACGAAGTAATAATGTTGGGTATTGTTGTACTGTTAAGCATTACAGCAAATTTGCCGGATAATCTGTTGGGTGAATATATAAACAGGAATATATTGTTAAGTGTACTGGCCGCGGTCATTATCATCGCGTTGTTCCGGTACTTGCGCTGGATGTTGTTGTTGATCGTAACCATTTTGGCGATAGGTGCGAATTTGCCAGAACAGCTCGCTACAGTTGTAAGCGTTGATCCGGTCGTGATGATTGCAACGCTGGTTGTTTTGGTAATGATATCCCTGTTAAACCACATTTTTAAATTGTTGCCGACTGATGGCGCTGCCAAGAGAACGGATAGCGCACAATCTCGCAAAGCAATACTGGGAGCAGTCAGGACGGGTAATTTGAATAAGTTGAATCGCTTGATACGCATGAGTGTAGAGATTAACTTTCTGCAGGACGGCACATCACCCGCGCATATCATCGCAGAGCTAGGCAATAATGAGATGATGCAGGCGCTACTGGACTATGGCGTAGACTTGAATGTGATTAACAAGGATGGCTTAACACCAATGGAAATCGCGCTGGCATTTGGATTTAATCGTACGGTAGAAATTTTAAAATTGTCCAATGAAGTTGATTTTAATCTGAATTAAAATAAAAATTGTCGGGTGTCAGTTTATTCCTGCAGCTATCAACGCATAAAATATCAATTATTCCAATTTCTGTCCATTTTCCGGTTATGACAGAAATGTGTAATCAACGCACCTTTCCCTTTATTCAATGAGAAAAATAGAATCTGAGTTCATTCAGGTCAATCATATTGGTGATGATCAACTTCGTATTGAATTGAGCGCAGGGTTGATGGCTGCCTCAGCAAATGTTTCGCCTAAGTATTTCTACGATACCCTGGGTTCCAAATTGTTTGCCGCGATTTGTGAGCTGCCTGAATATTATCCCACGCGTACAGAGTCCACGATTTTTAGCGGGTACGTGAATGAAATCGCAGCTTCTGTGGGTAAGGGTTCCACGTTGATAGATCTGGGTGCCGGTGATTGCACAAAAGCTGAAAAATTATTTCCGCTGTTGCAACCTGCACAATATGTACCAGTCGATATTTCCGTAAATTACCTGCGTGATGTCGTTAGTCAACTGCAACTGCAGTATCCGGGTATTCGTATGACGGGTCTGGGTATGGATTTTTCCAGCACAATTGATCTGCCTGATGTTGTGCAGCGCAAGAAGCGTTTATTTTTTTATCCCGGTTCATCCATCGGCAACTTCACCCCTGATGAAGCTTTGGCTTTCTTTCGGCGCCTGCGCAATGCTTGCGATAGTGATGGTGGCTTACTCATCGGCGTCGATTTAATTAAAGACCATAAAATTTTGAACGCGGCCTATGATGACTCGCTGGGTGTGACAGCAGCGTTTAATCTCAATGTGTTGGCGCATCTGAATAGGCTGTTAAGGGCAAATTTCGATATCAGGGCCTGGCGTCACGTCGGACTGTTTAATGCAGAATTAAGCCGGATAGAAATGTATCTCGAAGCCAGAAATAATCAAACTGTAACATGGGTGGGTGGCGAGCGTCATTTTCAGGCAGGTGAGCGCATTCATACCGAGAACAGTTACAAATATCAGCCCGAGCAATTTGAAGCGCTATTACAACAGGCAGGCTTGAAACTGGCCGGGAGTTGGCGCGATGCACAGAACTGGTTTATGGTGTGTCATGCAAGAGTAGTATGAAAGTTATTGCGTAGTTAAGAGTGATCAAATTATCTTTGAAGTTTCCATACTCAAACAGAACAGGTTCTGAAGCCGACAAACATATCATCGCGTTCAGGCATATAGAAATTACGGTAGTGTGCAGAACGGAGGCGGGGCTGGGTTGCAAATGAGGCACCGCGCAATACCTGGTGTGTAGCAAACCAGGGTGCGGAATAATCGCGATATGCATCTGCAGTAAATCCGGCATAGGGTTCAAATACGGATGATGTCCACTCCCATAAATCACCCCAGCAAAAATCAGGATTTCCCGACAATGACGCAAACTCCCACTCCGCTTCGCTAGGCAGGCGTCGTCCGGCCCAGCGACAATAAGCCTGTGCTTCGTGTAAAGTGATATGGCGAACGGGTGCATCCTCCTCGAGATCAATCGGCTTCCCAAACCTGGTGCACTGGTTCCATCCAATGTTATTCAACCAGTAACGTGGCGATTTGCGTAGAGAAGTATGCAGCCATTTTTGTCCGGCTTCATCCCAATAATGCAAATTTTCATAGCCGCCATCCGCCATGAATTGTTTATATTGCGCATTCGTAATCAGGCTTGAATCAATCTGAAAGGCGGGTAAGCTAATTTCATGCGACCACTTTTCATTATCGAACACGAAGTTTTCGGTTTCTGCACTGCCAAGTTTAAATAGGCCTGCCTCAAATTGTATTGGTGTTTTTGACGCAGTGGGTTTCTGTTGATGAGCAAATTGCGGCAATGCCGCCAGGCCCAGTGTTTGTAGCGTATAGGCAAAGGCTTCACCGTGCATATCTTCATGCGCCAATGCCAGCCGGTATCGGTAGATCGCGACCGCATCATCGGGTAACTTTGCAAGTTTTGCCACTATACGATTGAGCACATCGCTAGCATATTTTTTGATGATGGATGTATCGGGTAAATCTAGTGTCCAGCGACTGCTGTGACTCACTTTGCTTGAATCAAACCAGCGGTCGGCATGCGGTAGTATGCTGGGTCGCTGCAACATGGCATGATCGTCCGCCGGCGCATCACGCAAAACAAACCATTCGGAGAACCAGACAAGATGGCCTAATTCCCATAGGGGAGGGTTGATAATGGGAAGGTAGGGTACATGCGCCGGTTCGTCCAGGCCTGCCGCCTGAAACACTTTAAATAGCGACAGCGTATAATGACGTGCATCCTGCATTAAAGCGGCAAGTTGTTCGGGTGGCGCATTGCGAAAAGATGATGTGACTGAGATCATAATTAAATTAGAGCAGCTAAATGGCAAAACCGCATATCGTCATTATCAGCCCATATCTGGCAAATGCCAACAATGGCAATTGGCAAACTGCCTGGCGCTGGTCACGGTTTTTAAAAAAATCATATCGTGTATCGCTGGCGAGCGAATGGGATGGCGGTGAATATGATGTCATGATTGCACTGCATGCAAGGCGTTCAGCTACTTCCATTGCCGCGTTTGCTGCCGCTTCCCCGGCACAACCGCTTATTGTCGTGCTGACAGGCACCGATTTGTACCGGGATATCATGGCCGATGAAAGTGCAAAGTTTTCATTACAAGTCGCTACACAGTTGATTGTTTTACAAACAGCAGGATTGCAGATGCTCGACGAAAGATCGCGTTCAAAAGCGCGCGCAATATTTCAATCCGCACCGACCCTGAAATCTTTAACGCAGAATATGGTGAAGGTGACGAGATATTTTGATGTCATCATGATAGGCCATATGCGGGATGAGAAGGATCCCTCTACGTATATGCACGCAGTAGAATTCCTCAAATCACCACGTATTCGCGTGATACATATCGGGAATGCGCTTGACCCCGTTCTGGGCGGGCTTGCAGAGAAAATCCAGCTACAATTTCCGCGTTATCAGTGGTTGGGAAATGTTGAACATGCTGCCACACGCCAACGTTTAAAGCGCAGCCAACTGATGGTTATCACTTCAAAAATGGAAGGTGGGGCCAACGTGATCATTGAGGCTATCACCAGTGGAGTGCCGGTTCTGGCAAGTGACATTTCTGGTAACAGGGGTATGTTGGGTGAAAACTATGGCGGATATTTTCCTGTTGGTGATAGTATTAAATTGGCAGAATTAATTAACCAGGCAGAAAGTGACAGGACATTTTACAGGCACTTGTATCAACAATGTGCAGCCCGCGCTGAACTTTTTTTACCCGAGCGGGAGAAGACAGCTTTGATCGACTTGGTCGGTAGTTGCATCACTGATAAATAAGGAACGCTATGAACACGCCGTACGATAACAACATCAAACTGACTTCATTTTCACACGGTGGTGGCTGCGGTTGCAAAATTGCGCCAGGCGTATTGGCGGATATATTAAAAAATTCCAGCGGTTTCCCGGTGCCCGAGGAATTACTGGTTGGTATTGAAACCTCCGATGATGCGGCTGTTTATAAGCTGAATGACGAGCAAGCATTAATCGCGACCACAGACTTTTTTATGCCCATCGTCGATGACCCCTATGACTTTGGCCGCATTGCGGCGACCAACGCAATATCGGATGTCTATGCAATGGGTGGTACGCCGATTATGGCCTTGGCGCTGGTGGGCATGCCCATCAACAAGTTGCCGATTGAGACCATCGGCAAGATTATCAAGGGTGGTGAATCTATTTGCTCTGAAGCGGGTATCCCTATCGCGGGCGGTCACACAATCGATTCGGCAGAACCAATTTACGGCTTGGTGGTGATGGGCCTGGTGCATCCCTCCAAAATTAAGCGCAACGCGGATGCAAAGGCCGGCGATGTACTTATCCTTGGCAAGCCTTTGGGTGTGGGCATACTGTCAGCGGCATTGAAGAAGGATGCGCTGGATACAGCTGGCTATGCCACGATGATAGCAAGCACTACTAAACTGAATAAGCCGGGTATCGCTTTGTCCAATTTGTCCGGCGTGCATGCCCTGACTGACGTAACCGGTTTCGGCCTGCTGGGACATCTGCTGGAAATAGCGCGTGGTTCCGGTCTGACGGCAAAACTGAGTATGGGAAAAGTTCCCCTGCTGTCGAATGTGCAGCAGTTGGCCAGCAACGGATTTATAACCGGCGCCTCAGCGCGCAACTGGGATGGTTATGGCCACGATGTTATTCTAGGCAATGATATTTCGGCCGTGCAAAAAGCGCTGCTCACCGATCCGCAGACTTCGGGCGGTTTGCTGGTGTCGTGCGAACCTTCTGCAGTGGCTGATATATTGGCGCTGTTTGCTCGTGAAGGTTTTGCACAGGCGGCAGTGATAGGCGAGATGACAAACGGGCAGGCCAGGGTTGAGGTATCAGTCTGAGATTATCCTGGAAGCCGGAGTTGACCGCTCCATTGAGGCCGCACCAACATGAAAGCCAAAGAAATTTAGGGTATCCGTATTCTGTGGTTGAATTGAGAAATGTTGCAATAGTGTTAAATTGTTTATAAATCGTAATACGCGGTTTATAGCCCGAATTTTGCATAAAAAAGGCACGAAGTACTGCTTGGGTGAGGTCGCTACAGGCCAATTGCTACGTTTATTTTCCAGCCTTGCTGCGTTGCTCCTCATTGAATAGCGTGACTATTCCGTTTCGTCGCGCCTTGCTGGACAGAAAAATAAACGCACCACTTGTCCTGTTCAACTGCGGTTTCTAGGGTTCTGAAAATTTCAGACTGCACAGCGTAGAACTTTTTACTTCGGTCGTTGCGCTGACTTGGGGCGGAATGCGGTAATCACTTCCGTGTTGGTTTCTATATACGGCCCGCCGATCAGGTCAATGCAGTAAGGCACAGCGGCAAAGATTCCATCCAGTGTTTCCTTGATAGCCTTGGGCTGTCCGGGCAGATTAATAATCAGGCATTTCCCGCGCGTCACTCCGACCTGGCGGGAGAGGATTGCAGTCGGTACATACTTCAGGCTGACAGCGCGCATTTGCTCACCGAATCCCGGCAATACTTTATGTGCGACGGCAAGCGTTGCTTCAGGTGTGACATCACGCAGAGCCGGGCCGGTGCCACCGGTGGTGAGTATTAAATGGCAACCTTCGTCGTCCACCAGTTCAATTAAATTTGCTTCGATTACGGGTTGCTCATCGGGAATAAGGCGCGTAATGGCTTGCCAGGGGCTGCTGAGAGCCTGTGTGAACCAGTCTTGCAATGTGGGCAGGCCAGCATCCTGATAAACGCCTGTGCTGGCACGATCACTGATTGATACCAGTCCGATAATCAGTTTTTCTTGTTGTGTTGTTTCCGTCATGTTGTGTGTCTCTAAATTAAAATACTTTGCCTGGATTCATCATGGATTGAGGGTCCAGTGTTTTTTTTATGCTGATCATAAGTTCCAGCTCCAGCGCGTTTTTGTAGCGGTGAATCTCATCCCGTTTAAGTTGTCCCAAGCCATGTTCGGCGCTGATGCTGCCATTGAGCTGGTTGACTATGTCATACACAATACGATTAATTTCTTCTAGTTGTGCAAGTAACTCTGTATTTTTATCAGTGTTTGAATGAGAAACATTATAGTGAATGTTGCCGTCACCGATGTGTCCGAAGGCAACGATGCGTATACCTGGGTAGTGTTGCCTTAAAGCGTTATCTGCCTGCTCAATAAATGCTGGAACATTGGTAAGGGGGACAGATACATCATGTTTAATACTGATGCCCTCGATCTTTTGAGCATCGCTGATGTGTTTACGCAAGTTCCACCACGAGGTAGATTGCTGTTTGTTGCTCGTGGTGTGATATTCGATGATACCGCTGCCGAAGTTTTTGAGTGCATTGTCTATTGCCGTGTTCAGGGGTATGTCCAGTACATCGGCCAATTCGACAAGAACCATCCATGGCTGCTTTTGTGCAAAAGGTTCTCTGGTTTCCGGAAAATTTTTAAGCACCAAATCGATACAGGGGCGAGCGACGATTTCAAACGCACTGATACGGTCGCCGCAACTTGTGCGCAGATGTGCAAGCAAGGCCACTGCAGCGGCAGGATCGCGTATCGCAACGCACGCGGTGGCTTGGGAGACAGGCCGGGGAAAAAGTTTCAAAACTGCCGCAGTAACAATGCCGAGTGTGCCTTCTGCGCCAATAAATAATTGCTTGAGATCATAACCCGAATTATCTTTACGCAAGTTGCGCAGTCCATTCCAGATGCGGCCGTCGGGCAAGACAACTTCAAGGCCGAGTACGAGATCACGCATGCTGCCATAGCGCAATACGCCGACACCTCCGGCATTAGTCGAAATATTTCCGCCAATTTCGCAGCGTGATTCAATCGCGCTCAGGCTAAGTGGAAATAGGCGATCTTGCTCTGCTGCGACTTCGCGAATTTTTGCCAGCGTGCAACCTGCTTCAACTGTCATGCTGAAATTGAGCGGATCTACAGAGCGGATTCGGTTCAGGCGCGACAGATTTATTACAATCTGCTGCTGCTCGGACCTGGCAAGTGGAACGGATGCGCCGCACAAGCTGGTGTTACCACCTTGCGGGACGATGGCAATAGCTTGCGCGGCACAGAGTGTTACGACGGTACTAACTTGCTGCGTGTCTTGAGGCAACACAACCGCGAGCGCTGTTCCGCTGTAGTTTCCGCGCTGGTCCTTGTAGTAAGGTGTTGCCGAGTTGCCAGTCAACACATGCTCTGTGCCAACAACTTGTGTTATTGCTTTGATCAAATCTGTAGGCATGGTGACTTTACCTGCGGCAAATAATACGTAAATAACTTCAAATCCAATTGTTCAATAGTGGTGAAAATGTTTGTCAGGTTAACAGGGTGCATACTATGTTAACTGTTGCTTTAATGTTGTAATCATCTGACTCCAATTAAAGTAGCAATTTACGCCCATCTGGACTGATGACGATGAGCACTAAAATGCTATCACATTCACCCGACAAAAAAATAGAGGCTAATTTTACTTAGCCTCTAACATTATAAAATGGCAATGTTTTTAATAATTGATGCCACTGCTCGGTAACCTTATTCTTTTGGCTTGGGTACAGCTACAGCTTTTGACAATGTGTTCTTGATTGCTTCGGGACATTCCATAATGTTCATAAAGCTGTTGCTGCCCATCATTTTTAATGTAGGGAAGTTCATGGCGATACGGAAACGTGCATATAGTGCGTATACTTTATTCCCT
>JANXWX010000162.1 GCA_025350915.1 Nitrosomonadales bacterium | reverse complement strand
GCTCTCAGCAAACCGATAAAGTGGAAACAATTGGGCGCTGACTGGTGGAAAGTATTGGGCGCTGTTTGACAGACATGACGAATAAACGGGCAAGACGCATGGCGGTATCGGCGGTAACGGCGCGATTACCACTGCAAATTTCATCGATGCGTCGTTGGGGTACGCTTGCAAGTTTTGCGACCTTGTAGCGAGTCAGCCCCATGGGCTCGATGAAATCATGCAATAAAATTTCACCAGGATGCACAGGCGCAAGCTTTTCGCCGGTGACAACATTGCCCCACTTTGTGCTGCTTAATACTTCACGCTGAATAGTCATTTTAATCTCCTAATGGTAATCAACGAGCTCCACAAAAAAGCAACGCATTTTCAAACCACTTCAACCAACTCGGAATACTGCTGCAACAATATATCTGCCGTCAGCAACTTCAATGGCTCACACATGGCTTGCGCAATAAGCATCCGGTCAAACGGATCACGATGATGCTCCGGCAAGTTTGCAGCCATGACGCTATGTTTTGCGCTTATGGGCAATTCAACAAAACCACTGGAAGCGATCCCTACATACAGATCATCAATATTTGCTTCCAGCCTGCCTTGTTTGATCTTGATACCCGCCTCCCAGATGGAGGCGGCACTGATGTAGACGACATCAGCCATTTCTATTCGAGTTAAAACAGACTTTGACAGCTTGCGTGAGGCAGCGAGATACCACAGAAAGATATGAGTATCGAGCAGCAAACGCATCAGGATTTTCCTTCAAAAGCGTCCAACAACTCATCCGACAATGGTGCATCGAAGTTGTCTGCAATCTTGATTTTTCCTTTCAGGAAGCCTGGCTTGCGTACGGGCTTGGCAACAGTGAGCCCAGTCAATTTTGCCATCGGCTTGCCTGATTTTGCGATAACAACATCCTTTCCTTGGCTGACTTCTTCCAGCAGCTTGGAAAGGTGCGTTTTTGCTTCGTGGATATTGACTGTGTGCATGATGAACCCCGTTTAAGTTAGTTCAGTCTAGTCCACTCGTGAGTTTATGGCAACTATGTTGTTTTAGCTTGAGATTAACTATTTAAGTACATACCCGTAGGTTGTCGTGGTTCCTCTGTAACGCAAAAAAGCCACTCCGAAGATTGGCTTAAAATGCTTGGTTCTACAGGGGGATAACGAAGGGGAAGCGGTGCGATGTATCTCCACAATAAAAAACCCACCGTGCAAAGGTGGGGTTTTTGGTCAGGCTTCGGTGTGCTTCACGCGCTCACCGCACGCATCCTGTCCATTTTCTCGATAACAGCCTGATACAGATCATGGTCGGTATCGGGATTGTTGCGGTCTGGATGGTGGGCACTACGGATCTTTTTCAGTGCACTCATATCATCGGGCAAGTCATGAACCTTGGTCACCCGGCCACCATTTTTAACCATCACGCGCTGCAGCTCAACCTCTGCGCCTGCGCGTGTGTCATACAGCTTCTTGCTGCCAAGCCGCCAGCCATCTTGATTCTTGCGCGGTGATAGCTTTTCCTCACCATCAAACCAGACCCATTTGCCGGTATCGGCATCCTGTTCAAACTGAACGGTGGTGATGCCGTAGGTGTAATCCGGCCGCTCAAGCTGCTTGGCGAATAGCCTGGTGTTGACAATCGTACCCACTGTAGCAAGGTAATACGCACCTGCCTCATGCGGGCAGAACGCGTTGCTTTGTGTTGGTAAAGGCATGCTGTCGTTACCTGCCAAATTCATTGCAGCCATGCGGCTGAGTGCTCTGCGTTGTGCGTTGGTCACTGCTATTGCTCCTTAATATTTGGTAAAACCCACCGGGATCACCCGCTGGACACCCTTATTCCTAGTCATCAGTTCTGCCGAAACAGCGCACTCGGAAAAACAAAAGGCCACCACTAAGGATGGCCTGATTACTTGCTATGTCTGCCGCCCCTGGCAGGATTCAAATCCACGATCGGGCGGCAAACATTAAAATCAATTAAATCAGATGCGTAATTATACTGGATATGAGGTGAATATACTGCATTTTGCCGTGGCTCGTGCACGGCTGGTCAGGAGAATGAGATGACAACACGGCGCGTAGCGACTTGTTCACCCAAAAAACCTGCGGATTCGAAGCATTACCTTTTTACTGACTATTTAGCAATGCAGCATTTGCTGCCGCAATTTTGCGGAATACCTCCGACACATCCTTGCGCAATGCGAGGTCTGTCCAGAACTGATGCGCCAGCTCAAGCGCAGCGCCTGCCTCCCCTGCCCGCGGCGGTTTAAACATGCGCTCAACGATCTCGCTCTTTTCCGGCGCGTATAGCATGGGCAACATATCGTAAATCGGTGCAAGGTTTAAACTGACGGCGCCCTCCAGCCTGCTCCAAAAAAACGACAGATTGCCGAAGTGCATATCGGTGTTTGCGATGCAACGCCCAAACCACTCAAGCAATTTAATTTGCGCCTCGCACAGCGGAGTGATCATGCCGCGTGCGCGCAACACGGACGCCGATGCGCCCCAGCTGCGGCGGGCACCGATAAAACCATCATCGATCGCTTCAAAGGTTACCGTGGCGATGCGGCCTTTCGCTCCTGCACGGTCAAACCTTGCCGATTCCAGATAGCAACGTTTTGCAGAAATAATGATGCGGTTGTCAGGCACCTCCACGCCTCCGCTCCTTAACGTCATGGAAGCTACATGCTCGGCAACCAACAGGTCTTTCCAGCGTGTTGCTGCGGGTGTGCCATCCTGCAAGGGAGAAAACTTCACGATGACAGCGCGCTCCCCATCGTGCAGCAGAAATTTCGGATGTTCGCCGCCAGCCGACGGCCCCGGTATACCTCCCTGTACTGCCGCATCCGCCATCCTGTCGTAACGACTCGCCAAATTATTTGCTGAAATTGCTTCGCCATCATCAACCGCCAAAAACCGCTGCAATGCCTTGTCGCCGACGATCAAGTTGCCCGGGCAGTCTTCACCAAATTCCGACAGCGCATAGATCACATCATCATCCGACCATTCGGCAAGATTCTCGCTCAAGCCCAGACCTTGCGCATAGGCATCGCGGAATGAGCGCCCGATATATCCTTGCGGCCGCATATCCTGCAGAAACCACGGCAACCCCTCAAATAATTCACTCTCACCCTTCGCCGCACCAATCAGATACCCGCCCCCTTCCAGAGCCGTCAATGTTCCCATCAGCGAAGCACCACCCGCAGGGGAAACTTGATAAACCGGAATCAAAACTGGCAACGAGCGCACCGCGCGGGTAATGGCATAAACGATGCTCCGCCCCTGACGATGCGTTGCCAGCCTGCCAGTATGCTGCGCGATTTCATTCAACGCGCGCGACAACACCGGCTGACTCAGCCCGGCGCGCGCCACAAGGTCGGCAGCCGTGCGCGGGCCGGCGCTCAGTAGAATACCGTAAACAAGGCTGGCGTTATTACTTAACATGAATGATTAAATGAATAATTTAATATAATTTATCTTATTGTAATATATCATATTTATTAAAAATTTAATATATTTATGAATAGAATATTAATTGCATTATGACCGGGGTGCAGCAATAGGGATAATGG
Organism: Nitrosomonadales bacterium; assembly: GCA_025350915.1. Classification (GTDB taxonomy): domain Bacteria; phylum Pseudomonadota; class Gammaproteobacteria; order Burkholderiales; family Gallionellaceae; genus 39-52-133. The sequence goes on along the minus strand of JANXWX010000162.1, from coordinate 3,795 downwards.
CAAAACCGGAGGGAGTAATGCGAAATGTAGCGCGAAAATACACGGTCTAAATTGAGTTGCAAAAACAAATCCGAAACCGACCCTTTTAGTGAGCGCCTGTGGATTTAAATAACCGCAATTAAAGCTTGATCAATAGCACTATTTAACATACGATTAATCGCATACAAAACCGACTGAAGAAAGCACTATATGTCCAGCCTGACTGCAAACGACCTCAAAACCAAAGGTATCGCCGCCATCGAAGCGGCGCTGGCAGAGCGTCCGGAAGCCATTGTCACGGTGCGCGGCAAGGATCGCTTCGTGGTGATGGACATTGAGCAATACCACCACCTGCGCGAATGCGAACTGGAAGCCGCGCTGGCCGAAACTCGCGCAGATGTCGTCGCAGGCCGCTATGTAAAAGAATCAGCAGTAGATCATGTCAAGCGCGTGAAAAAATCTGCCGCATGAGCTTCCAGCTCATCTTCACCGCGCAATACGATAAACGCGCCGCGCGTTTCCTCAAGCGCCATCCTGAGCTGGAAAAACAATATCTCAAGAGTCTGCAATTGCTGGAGCTGAATCCACACCACCCTTCGCTACGCCTGCATGCACTCAGCGGCAGACTGCAAGGACTGCACTCGGTTTCTATCAATCTTTCATACCGCATCACCATCGAGCTGCTAATCAACGACAACGAGATCATCCCCATCAATGTGGGAGATCATAATGCGGTGTACTAAGACTGTAACCTTTGATGCCAAGGCAGCTAAATTACTGGGTATCACGATAGCCTGACGATTAATAATGTCAAATGCAAGACCTGACTCCAAGTTTTTATGGAATATATTTAAACATTGAATTTGCTTGCATCCATCATTAAATTCGACATACAACTGGACATCCCAAGAAAATATATTGCAATTAGTAGAAAAAGCCATTTAGCACGTCATGTCGTAAATTAGCACCAACAACTTCTACTGGCTTAACAGCCTCACGTTTGCTTAAATTTTAAACTATTCTAGTCATTTATAGCCTTCACTAAAATATTCAGGTTGCCCCGTCATCACTTTTTATCCATATACTTTGCAATGGTTTTTATACTTGTGCCAAGCCTTAAATAACTCACCCAGGGATATTAATAGCTTAAAATGATTATTGCCAATCCAAACAAAGCCAGGGGAAGAAATCATGCACGTAACTAAACTCGTTTTGGTGGTATTGGGCGGATTGCTGTTGACGATCAATTGGGCTCAAGCGCAAGAGGCGGATGAGCCAAGTAGCCCACCCGCGCAAAAACACAGCTCTGCCGGAAAACAGGGTGGGCTTTACGCAAAGCAACTCGCTGATGCGGAGACCCTCATCAAAAATGGCAAGCCGGCAGAGGCTTTTGTGCTACTAGAACCGCTGGACTTCGAACATGCCGGCGATGAACGCTTTGATTATCTACTGGGGGTTGCTGCGCTGGATAGCGGCAAATCGGACAAGGCCACGCTGGCCTTTGAACGCGTACTGGCGGTAAATCCGAAAAATGCGGCGGCCAGAATTGAAATTGCGCGGGCATACTATCAACTTGGCGACCTGCTGCGCGCCAAGACTGAATTTGAAGTTACCCTGCGGCAAAATCCGCCCGAGGCCGCACGAGTCACGATACAGAAATATCTGGATGCAATTGCAGCACAGGATCCGGCGAAAACCACCCATATCAGCGCTTACCTTGAAGCCAGAATTGGCCACGACAGCAACGTTAATAATGCCACGGATAAATCCCAAACAATTATTTCAGTGCCGGGTTACAGCGGCATCCACATTGCCATACTTGACCCGTCCAATATCAAAACAGCCGATGGCTATTATGGCGTGGCCGCGGGAAGTGAAGTGGTGCATCAGCTGAATACACTGTGGAGTATTTATGCGGGAGTGGGTCTGCATCAGCTCGGCTACCTCAGCCAAACCAATTTTAATGCGCTCGATATGAATGTTCGTACAGGCGTTATTTATGATACCGGTAGCAATCGTTTCCGCACGGGTTTGATGGCAGGCGAATACACCCTAGGCAACGCACGCAACCGCGGCACGATGGGACTGAATGCCGAATGGGGGCACAAGCTTAGCCCAAGCAACCAGCTAAATGTTTTTGCCCAGTACCAGCAGTATCGCTTCGCCCAGGCAGTGATGAAATCGAACAACTTTGATCAACAGGCACTAGGGGCGGGATTAACCCATGTATTGGCTGACGGTAAAATATCACTCTCCGCTAGTGTGTATACCGGCACCGAAACAGATATTGAGCAAGGCGGCAGGCTGGACGGCGCAAAGCGCTTCAACGGTCTGCGCGTGGGCACGGTGGCGGCCTATAGTGATAGAACCGTGTTTTTTGCAAACGCGGGTGTGCAACTGGGTGATTACAGCAAATTCAATACTTACTTCCAAAACAAGCGTAGCGAATCTATCTACGACCTGAACCTGGGACTGAATTGGAATTGGAGCAGGCAGTGGACGCTGCGCCCGCAACTGGCCTATACGCAAAGCAGCTCGAATATTGAACTTTATAATTACACGCGCACCGATGTCTCGTTAACGCTGCGGCGCGATTTTTGATAAACCCACGCGAGGTCTGAAATGAAAAATTTAAGCATATTGTTACGCAGCATCACTGTTGCAATCATATTTTCAGGTGCATGCTCTAGTGCCTATGCCGCAGTAGCGGGAAAGGTACAGTTTGTGATCGGCGCTGTTCAACAAAGCAGTGAGGCAGGCAAGACACATCAGATACAGAAAGGAGATGCGGTGAATGAAGGCGACACGCTGAGCACAGGCGCAACCGCGTCAGCACAAATCAAAATGCAGGATGGCGGATTTATCGCACTGCGTCCGGATAGCCGGCTTAAGTTCGATAAATTTAGCTTTAACGGTCAACAAGACGGCAGCGAGAGCAGTTATTTTTCCTTGCTTAAAGGTGGCTTTCGCGCCGTTACCGGCTTGATAGGACAACTGCACAAGCCCGCATACCTCATTAAAACACCAACCGCAACCCTGGGTATACGCGGTACCGATCACGAAACCTATGTGGTCACCGCCAATAGCCCGCTGGCAGCCACGGTGCCGTCGGGCACCTATAACAAGGTGAATGTGGGCGAGACCTCGATAACCACGGAGAAAGGCAGCATCGCGGTGCTGCCCAACCAGATGGGCTATGCGGGCGCGCCAGACCAGCTGCCACAAATATTGCCGTTAAATCTCAATATATTTACTGTCATTGCCCCTCCACCGCCACATGCCAAGGCCGTTGCAACAGAAGATAATCTGCGTGCAATAGCCATTGTGGATTACGCGATGCAAGATAGGCCAATGCGACTGGGAAATAACTTACCGCCTGACCGCAACTTTGTCCTGTTCCCGATAACAGTTTCGGTCGCAGGTTTGTTTACTGTACCGCTTATTTTCTCATTTTGAGATATCAGCTGTGCACAGACTGATACGCGATATTTAACCACTAAACAACCACCAGCTAAAGCTGGTGGGTTTGAATTACGGACTGAAAGTCCGGATACGCGTCGACTAAACGACGCGTCTTAATCAGGTTCCATTTTAAAATCATCGCTCGGCTTAGGCTCAAAATGATGCTCCAAATATTGTTTGATCATTTCTTCCGTCATCTGGCCTACCGTGGCACAGGCATCAAGAGGTGTACATGCGGATGGAAATCCAGACGGCGACTATGCGTATGCAGCACGGTCACCGCACCGGCGGTGCCGCGTAGCTTTCTGTCTTTCTGGCTAAAGGTATTGACCGTTGCCCAGGCGCTCTGGATGA
>JANXWX010000131.1 GCA_025350915.1 Nitrosomonadales bacterium | reverse complement strand
ACCCATCCCAGCTACTCAACAGCGCATGAAAACCTGGGTGATATTTACGCAAAAATGGCCAGCCAGGCTTATGACAAGGCGCTACAACTTGATCGCAGCAATGCAAGTTCAAAAACCAAGCTTGCTCTGGTAAAAGACCTGTTTACGCCCACGACCAAAGCTAATGCAAATACTAAAACGCAAGTTGCCAGCACAGCCGCACCTGTTGTACCGGTAACAACACCAGTCACCACGGCAGTTGCGGTGGCCGAAGTCGTGAAGCCTGCCACGCCGAAAACGGAACCAATTGCTAGCAAACCAGTCGTAACCCAGACAAGTGGGGCTACCAACCCGAATGATGATGTGCTTAAAGCGCTACATAACTGGGCAAATGCCTGGTCATCCAGAAATGTGAATAAATACTTAGCCATGTATGCAAAAGATTTCAAGACGCCAAACAATGAATCCCGCAGTGCGTGGGAACAGCAACGTCATGAGCGCATAGACAAACCGCAACCCATTACCGTTTCGATCAGTCACGCCAGCGTAAAAATGATTGATGGCAATAATGCCAAAGTCAGCTTTATCCAGTCCTATCATGCGGGCTCCCTGAAATCAACCACACGCAAGACGCTGGAAATGTCCAAAGCCAATGGCGCATGGCTGATTCAATCGGAACGTACGGGTAGCTGATAAATGAAATACTCATCCCTCTTCTTGTTGGGCTTGCTCTCGCTACCGTCACATGCGGCCGAACTGAATTCGCGTGACATGGAAGCACTCCTGGTCAAAAGCCTCAACTCGGTAGGCAATAACCGGCTTGATGTCGCGCTCGATGAGGTCGATACCCTGCTTAAAACTTATCCCAACTTCAAGCTTGCACAGATGTTGAAAGGTGATTTGCTGATGGCGCGCGCAAAACCACTTAATGATTTTGGCAATGATCCGGATGCGCCCACCGACAAGATGAATGATTTGCGTGACGAGGCAAGGGCTCGTCTGCAGCGTGTACAGCAACAAACCAACATCACCTCACCCAAATTTATCTGGCAACTGAATCCGGAACAAAAACACGCCATTGTGGTGGATACCAGCAAGTCCACGCTTTACCTGTATGAAAACGTGAATGGCGAAGCGCGCTATGTAGAAAATTTCTATATCAGTGTAGGGAAAAAAGGTTCTGACAAAAACAGCGAAGGCGACCAAAAAACACCTCTGGGGGTATATTTTGTCAATGCACACTTGACCAAGAGCCAGCTTACCGATTTTTACGGCAGTGACGCTTACCCGATCAACTATCCGAATGAATGGGATAACAGACAAGGCCGTAACGGGCATGGTATATGGTTGCACGGCACCCCAAGCGATACTTACAGCCGCCCCCCTCTTGCCAGCAATGGCTGTGTTGTACTCTCCAATAACGACCTGAGCCAGCTTGGCAAAGTTGTACAAGTGGGATCAACACCAGTCATTATCACTAACCACATGGACTGGATAGACGATGATGACAAAGCAGATCATAAAGCGCTACTCGATGAAATAGAGAAATGGCGCAGTGACTGGGCCAGCCTGAATACTGATTCGTATCTAACCCACTATGCTTCCGATTTCTCAACCGGCAACACCGGTCTCAACGCCTGGTCCGCTCAGAAGCGCCTGGTAAACTCCGGCAAATCGTGGATCAAACTGGGCCTGTCTGATGTCAGCATCTTCCCTTACCCCAGCCAGCCCAACCTGGTAGTGGTAAACTTTGAGCAGGACTATGCAAGTAACAACCTGGTCAATCGCATGAAAAAACGTCAGTACTGGATAAAACGTGATAACCGTTGGCAAATTGTTTATGAAGGAGCTGCATCTTGAAGAAAATTTTTACCCCTCTTTTCGCTTTACTACTTTCAGGCCTGTGCGTATTACCAGCGCATGCGGCCACTCAACCCACCGCAACTAAAGGAAAGACTCACATGGTTAAATTACACACCAATCACGGCGTTATAACAATACAACTCGATGCCGAAAAAGCACCTGTTACTGTTAAAAACTTTGAAGACTACGCAAGCAGTGGTCAATTCAGCAACACCATTTTTCATCGCGTGATAGACAACTTCATGATTCAGGGCGGTGGTTTTGAGCCAGGCATGAAGCAAAAGCCTGTTAACGCCCCCATCAAGAATGAGGCTGCCAATGGCCTAAAAAATGACAAATACACGATTGCCATGGCTCGTACGGGCGATCCGCAGTCCGCAACCGCGCAGTTTTTTATCAACACCAAGGACAACGACTTTCTTAACTACACCGCGCCAAATCCTCAGGGTTACGGCTATTGCGTATTCGGCAAGGTTGTTGAAGGCATGGATGTAGTAGATAAAATTGGCAAGGTTAAAACCGGCAACAACGGCGGCCATGGCGATGTACCCAAAGAAGACGTCATCATCACCAAAACTGAAATCGTTCAGTAAATTAATAACGGCGCCAAGGGCGCCGTTGTTTTTACACCAGCTATAACGCTATCATTAGCACCCTGAACGTACCAACATAAAAAATCAAGGAAGATCATGTTAAAAAATATTATCTTTGCTTTGTTAGCACTTGTTGCACTGGCAACATCCCCATCAATACTGGCTGCTGATACACCAGAAGTTGAGTCTGAATATGTAAAAGCGTTAACGTCCAACAACCCGCCTGAGAACGAGACAAAACAGGAAGCAGCAGCCCCGCAAGCAATAACTCCGGAAACACCCAAAGAGGCTGACATGCAAGCACTGCAGGCAAGTCCTGTCGTAGAAACGACTGAGCAAGCCTCAAACATCAAACCAAACAACGACAAGCTTTTTGACTATCGATATTGTCTGGATCTAAAGACCGGCCTCGAGATTGCAAAGTGTCGCTATAAAAAATAGATTAAGCTGTTCTGCCAATGCCCCACACCCTGTTTATCTCGGATCTTCATCTGAGTGAGGATCAACCTCATATCACCCAACTGTTTTTAAACTTCACCCTTAACACCGCCCCTGTGGCCGAAGCACTTTACATACTCGGCGACCTGTTCGAATACTGGGCGGGCGATGATGACCTCAATACCCCTTTTCACCAGCAAGTAATCAGCGCAATGCGCGAGTTAAGCAACATGGGCACGCCTGTCTTTATCATGCACGGAAACCGCGACTTCCTGATGGACGAGCAACTGGCCGATGCCTGCCATGCCAAGCTGCTGGCAGATCCCACGATCATCGACCTGTATGGCACACCAACGTTGCTCACCCACGGAGACGCCCTGTGTACTGACGATGTGCAATATCAGGCATTTCGCAAACAGGTGCGTGCAACCGAATGGCGCAACAATTTTCTCAGGCTCCCCCTGGCACAGCGCAAGGCGCAAATTGAACAATTGCGGAAAATGAGCGAGGAATCGAAGCAAACCAAAGCAATGGAAATTATGGATGTTAATCTATCCGCCGTTGCCGACCTGTTCCGCGCCAACTATTACCCGCGC
>JANXWX010000210.1 GCA_025350915.1 Nitrosomonadales bacterium | reverse complement strand
TTCGCTGTCAAATTGATCTTTTGGCGCAATAACATGGTTAACACCATATTCAAGCAATGCCCTGGCGCTGCTTGAACCTATGGTAGCGACCCGCAGGTTTGCGGGCAAACCACCCGCTTTCAGTATTGATTCCATCCCATAACGAACGGCATTGGGGCTGATAAAAATTGCCAGATCAAAGTTGTGCAGGCCGGCAATGACAGATTTCAAATGTGTATTGTCAGGCAATGGTGCAATTTCCAGCAACGGCAGCTGTATGCACTTGCCTTCCATCCGGGTAATTTCCTGCACTAATGTTTGTGCCTGCTCACGCGGGCGGGTAACCACAATAGTCAACCCGGACAATGGCTGCGCGGCGGTCATTTACGCATTCAGGCTGGCCAAAATTTCTTCAGCGCCCTGTGCACGCAGGGCGTTGGCTACTGAATTGCCCAGGTCTTCGGGCTGATCGATGTTGCCGCTTTGTTCTGCACGTATCAAGCGCTGGCCGTCTGGGCTCGCAACAAACCCGCGCATGTGCAACTTGCCCGCTTTAACCTCGGCAAACCCGCCCAAAGGGACTTGGCAACTGCCCGCCAAAGCGCGGCTCATGGCCCGTTCAGCCAGAACGCAGGCAGCGGTTTCAGCATCATGCAGGGGGCGCAATAAAATTTCCAGGTCCGGTCGATCGGTGCGACATTCAATACCCAATGCGCCTTGGCCTACGGCGGGCAGGCTATGTTCTGGGCTGATCAGTGCACGGATACGATCACCCAACCCTAGACGTTTAAGTCCGGCGGCGGCAAGGATGATCGCCGCGTATTGGCCTTCATCCAGCTTGCGTAAGCGGGTTTGCACATTGCCGCGCAAGGGCTCTATTTTTAAATGCGGGAAGCGGGCGCGCAGCTGGCTCTCGCGGCGCAAGCTGGAGGTACCTACTATGCTGCCGTGCGGCAGTGACTCCAGCGTGGCGTGAAGGTTAGACACAAAAGCGTCGCGCGGATCTTCGCGTTTACCGATACAGCACAGCATAAAGCCGGGAGGCATATGCATGGGCACATCCTTCAGCGAGTGTACGGCGATATCAGCCCGACCTTCTTCCAGCGCAGTTTCCAGCTCTTTTACAAACAGGCCTTTGCCGCCAATTTTTGATAGTGTGACATTGAGTATTTGGTCACCCTGGGTCGTCATACCGAGGATGGAGACATCAATTTTTGGGTATAATGCCAAAAGTTGATCGCGGATGTGTTCAGCCTGCCACATCGCCAATGCGCTTTCGCGCGATGCGATAACCAGTTTTAAAGGGGCAGCCAGCTTCTGTGATGAGTGATTCATTGGATTATCCTGTGTACTCGGGTTACCGCTGACAATTTAAACTCTCAAGCAAATACATGCGCTAACAAAATGTTCTGCGCAGCACAATTGTTGTCCATTCCGGGCAAACCAGTTGTTTTACGCCGTATCGCGAGGAGTAAAGAATAGTCAGCGGTAATTACTATTTGTTGATATATTTACAGCGCATTCTAGCATGAGCCTGAGCCAGCGTTAAACCCACTGACGTTTAAAGAATAACCGAAATGAAACTGTTACCCACATCAAGCAATATATCCAGTAAAGACCTTCCATTACGCGAAGACATTCGCCTGTTAGGCCGCCTCCTTGGCGACACCCTGCGTGAACAGGAAGGTGAGGCCGCCTTTGATCTGGTTGAGAATGTACGCCGCTTATCGGTGTTGTTCCGCAAAAAAGAAGATATGGCTGACCGTGTCCAACTGGAACATCTGTTGGATCACCTATCACCGGCTGAAACATTATCAGTCGTCAGGGCGTTCAGTTATTTCTCGCAACTATCTAATATCGCTGAAGATCTGCATCACAACCGCCGCCGCCGTGCGCATATGAAAAACGGATCCAAGCCGCAAGAAGGAAGCATTCAGTTGGCGTTACAACGTTTGCTGGAGAAAAAAATCAGTCCTGCTGCGCTGCAGGAATTTTTTGACCATGCAATTATTTCCCCTGTATTAACGGCACACCCGACCGAGGTGCAGCGCAAGAGTATTCTGGATTGCCAGATGATCATTTCCAGCTTGCTGTCGGATCGTGATCGTATCGACATGACGCCGGAAGAACTAGCTGCCAATGAAAATGCGATGCGCCGCTTTATTCTTGTGCTGTGGGATACGAGGATGCTGCGGTACTCCAAATTAACCGTGCAGGACGAAATAAAAAATGGCCTGACTTTCTATGGGCATACCTTCCTTACAGAAATTCCAATGCTCTATGATTATCTGGAAAAACAACTGGAAGCGCAGTATGGAAAATCATTCAATGTCGGGCCCATGTTGCGTGTGGGTAGCTGGATCGGTGGTGATCGCGATGGCAACCCGTTTGTAACTTCGGAGGTGATGTCAGATGCGGCGAAGCGTCATTCCGCTGTCGCGCTGGAATTTTATCTTTCTGAGACAAATCTGATCGGTACTCGCCTGAGCTTGTCGTCACGAGTGGTTGAGGTCAGCGAGGCGTTGCTGGCGTTGGCGGCAAGCTCACCCGATAAATCACCATCACGGGATGATGAACCCTATCGCCGTGCGCTGATTAAAGTTTATTCGCGCCTGGTCGCAACCGCAAAAAACTTGTCACACCGTGTAGAGCATCTGGTACAGCTGGATGCAAACGCCGAACCCTATCCCGATCCACAGGCTTATATCGACGATCTGGATATATTGATCGATTCACTCAACCACCATCATGCCGTGCATTTGGCACGCGGTCGCCTGGGTAATTTGCGTCGTGCGGCGCAAGTGTTCGGCTTTCACCTGGCACCCCTGGATATGCGTCAGCATAGCGGGGTGCATGAGCAGGTTGTCAGCGAACTCATGGCAGTCGCCGGTGAAAAAAATTACATGAAGCTGGACGAGCAGGCCCGTAGAAACGTGCTGATCAAAGTCATGCAGCAAGGCAAATCGCTGGCTGGCAAGCAGGGTGACTTTTCCGGCACTGCACAAGGCGAACTGCTTATCATGAATGCTGCTGCAGAAATCCATTTTTCCTTTGGACGAGCAGCGCTGCCCAATTACATCATATCGATGACCAAAGGGGTCAGCGATATGCTGGAAGTGGCGCTGATGGTGCAACAGAGCGGGCTACTGGATGTGTCAGGCAAAGCCCCGGCCCTGCATATCAACATCATTCCCTTATTCGAAACGATTGATGACCTGCGCAGCAGCAGCAAAATTATGGATGAACTATTCTCCATACCGTTTTACCGTGAATTGCTTAAAAGCCGTGGCAACACACAGGAAGTCATGCTGGGTTATTCGGACAGCAACAAGGATGGTGGTTACCTTACGGCTAACTGGGAGCTGTATAAGGCTGAAATTGATCTGGTTAAGGTCTTTGAAAAATTCGGGATCGAGTTGCGGCTGTTTCACGGTCGCGGCGGCAGCGTGGGCCGTGGTGGCGGCCCCAGCTATCAGGCTATTCGTGCACAACCGCCGGGCAGCGTGAACGGGCAAATTCGTATCACCGAACAAGGCGAGGTTATCTCAAGCAAATATTCCAACCCTGAAATCGGACGACGGAATCTTGAGACATTAATCGCGGCCACCATGGAGGCAACCTTGTTGCACCACCATGGTGATGACAGCACCATGCCTGAATATCATCGCATCATGGAAGAGCTCAGTGCAGACGCGATTGATGCCTATCGCAAGCTGGTGTTTGAAACTCCCGGCTTCACCGATTATTTCTTCGCGGCAACACCGATACGAGAAATTGCCGAACTGAACATTGGCAGTCGGCCTTCCTCACGCAAGCCGAGCAACAAGATAGAAGACTTGCGAGCGATTCCCTGGGTATTTAGCTGGAGCAACAGCCGGGTGATCCTGCCGGGCTGGTATGGCTTTGGCAGTGCCATCGAGAAATTTATTCAGCGTGAAGGTGATGCCGGTTTGCTGCAGTTGCAGGCCATGTATAAAAACTGGGCATTCTTCCGTGGCCTGCTTTCCAATATGGACATGGTATTGTCCAAGACAGATATGGGTATCGCATCGCGCTACGCACAACTGGTTGAAGACATCAAAGTACGTGAAAACATTTTTGGCATGATAGAGTCAGAATGGAAGCGGACGACTAAAGCACTAATGGAGATAAACCAGAGTCAAAGCCTGTTGGCAGACAATCCCACGATGGCACGTAGCTTAACGACACGGCTGCCCTATATCGATCCGCTTAACCACTTGCAGGTGATGTTGCTCGAGCGTTCTCGTGCAGGAGAAAGTGACGAAAAATTACGCCGTGCGTTGCACATTACGATTAACGGTATCGCGGCCGGGTTGCGTAATAGCGGATAGTCTAACAATTAGATTTTAACAGGATCAATATTCCTTTGGAGTCAAGCAGCTAGTCACGCATTGGCAGTCATAGGCTCTGCTGTCGTTACGGTTTAACCTGGTGTTCACGACTGCTTGGACGTATGCAGGTAAGTAGAGGTGTAACTCACTGCATCTGCCGACGGTACCGGGCGGCTCAAATAATAGCCTTGTATCATGTCGCATTCTTGCGCGATGAGAAAATCTACCTGCTCGGCAGTTTCCACCCCTTCGGCAATTACTTCCAGCCCCAGCTTGTGCCCGAGCGTGATGCTGGCCTCTATGATCGCCCTGACGTTGCTGTCATAAGCGATATCCCGCACAAATACCTGATCGATTTTCAGCACATCCAAGGGAAAGCGCTTCAAATAAGCCAGTGAGGAATAGCCGGTGCCGAAATCGTCTATGGCCAGCCGCACGCCCAGCGTGTCCAGCGCATCCAATATTGCGCCTGCGGTTTTCACATTCTGCATAATGGTGCTTTCAGTAATTTCAAGCTCCAAATTTTCGGCCAGCATGTCATTTTTCCGCAATGCATTATTTACGATTTCAATTAATGTTCGATCAGTAAACTGTCGCGCTGATATGGAAAACGTATCAAAGCCGAGCGCGAAGCGCAGCGGCTGACTCAACGCGAGCTGGCGGAACTGGCGCAGTTCGAGCAGACGCGCCTGTCCAAATTGGAGGGCGGCAAGTCCGACCCCGGCCTGCCCGCGCTGGAGCGGTTGGCCCAAGCGTTGGGCAAAAGCATGGCCTGGCTGCTGGACGAGGCCGAGCCGGTGAAGCCGAAGGGCAAGCTGCCGCCGGAAGCTGCGGAGCTCGCCCAACGCTGGCTGTTGCTCAACGAGGCCGACCGGGCGGCGGTGTGGCGCATCGTGGCGGCGTTGGGGCGGGGAGACAGGAAGGGCTGAGGATTTTGAGGGAGCCCCAAGGGGCGGATGGGTGCGTGGCAGGTGAGCGGAAAAGGAGCAGCACAGCGCGACCCCGCGTAGCCTGACCCGCTGGGTGGGCGGGGGATCAAGAACAATATCCGGGCGGCAATTTAGCATAATGCAAATTATGCGGGCGCGAGCCGGACAGTGGCTTTTGGGCCATTGCGCATAATTTCCTGCATTATGTTACTTTGCCGCCCGACAAGACCGCAGCCTAACATCGAGACGGCACAGAGATTTCAGGCTGTCACCGCGCTAGCCGTCTGCGAACCGCAAGCGCCTGGCGGGGTTTATCGCGAGGTGCGCAGTGGTGAAGCGGCGGCGGAAACGGAGCGGAACCAACGTGGCAAGAGCGGCAAGCCGATGGCGGGGTTATGCCTTCGGCGCTCTGTCCGGTGGGCACGGTGTAGCGATGGCGCGGGGCTTGCGGTTCTTCTTGCAAGCGCCGTGACTGAGCGGTCAGAGGCAGAGGCAATCCAACCTTAGTGCTTTGGCAGTTTTCCGTCGGCGGCAGTTGTAAAGAAATCCTTGTCTACTGGCTCGGGCGCCAGTTCAAGCAAGGCCATTACGCCTTGCCTGCATTCGTTTTTTGGATGCGCGGCAACATTGTGTTTGGTGTCCACTAATAACTTCGCATGTCATCGAGAAATTCCGACGCAGGCTCGACACTCGTCACCAGCAGATGATCCCTCGCCCGAGTACAGGCGACATAGAGCAGGTGTCGCTCGGTGTCGTACACCTCTTGTAGATCGGCATCGTCGCCGACCGACTCGATACGCTCCTGCAAGGGAATGATTTCATCGTCGCATGCCATCACGACCACTGCGCGGAATTCCAACCCCTTGGCGAGGTGCATGGTACTGATAGAGACATGACCGCTGAGGGTCTCGACGTGTTCATCGAGTATCTTGTAGGGTATGCCCGCTGCCTCCACTGCTGCCTGCGCCCGTTCCAGTTGCGCTTCGGATCGAACGAATACGCCAAACTCGTGCGGTAGCACACCCGCCTTGGCCTGCTCCGCAATCCAGTTGCCGACGGTCTTGATTTCCTCGCTCTCGCTCTTGAGGGTGTGAATTGTCGGTGGCGGGCCATTGAATACCGAAATGGTATCGCTGCGGTTCTCGCTATTGTCATCCACGTCGGTGACTGCTGGGCCGAGCAGACGATCTGCCTGCGTGCGGATTTGATGGGAAGTGCGGTAATTGACTCGCAAGGTACGCGAACGCCCTCGGATGTCCACACCGAGAGCCTTCCAGGAGAAGGGTTGCTGGAAGATGCGTTGCCCGAGGTCGCCGGCAAAAAAGAGCGCATCAGGCCGATCGCCACCCAAGGCGGCAAAGAATCTGAGGTGCGCAACGCTGATGTCCTGCGCCTCGTCCACGACCGCGAAGTCGAATACGATATTCTTGTTGGTTGAAAGTGCGGCTGCCAGGGCGGTAAAAAGCTCCGCGTGCGTGAGCAGCTTGCGTCCGTGCAAACCGGCGCGAACGCGCTCGAAGATCGACCATAAGATCACACGCTGCGCTTCCGGTAACCGGGTCTTTCTGCCGAGGCGCGCAACATCGCGATAAGCATCCCAGTTCTCCAATTGCCACGCATCCACCACCTGCTCCCATTCCGTGAGGAGAAAATGCAGGCCAAATTTGTGACCGCCAACAGCAATCGCGGCCTCTTGCAGCAACTCGCGGACGATCTCTCGACTGGCAATCGTGGCCTGCCCGACGTGCGCCTTATAGAGCCGAAGGCCGATAGCGTTAAGTGAATGAACATCTATGCGCTCCGCCAAGCGTGGCTCATTACCCAACAGACGCTTCAGCTTGGTGTGCAGCGCGCTTGCCAGCGTGTCGGAGAAGGTCGTCAACAGGACACGGGCATCGGGATGCGTGCGCGCCAGATAAGCAGCACGGTGCAATGCAACAATCGTCTTGCCGGTGCCAGCCGAGCCGGAAACGCGCGCCGGCCCGTTGTAGTCGCGCTCCACCCATTGCCGTTGTTCGGGATGCAGGAATACGGTCCATTTTTCCCAAGGGAAATCGAGCGCCCGCTGCAACTCCTCCACATTGCTCATCACGCGGAAGCGGCGTTGCGCATCGGGATGGTCGAAGGGGTTTGCCGCCGCCGTGGGCTTTGGCAAGCGGGGCTTGCCACCCGTCGCCAGTTCCAGCAGTGCCTCGGCCGCCTCGGCGGGCAGATGATCGGACAAGGCCAGCAGCGTGTCCTCTGTCGCCAGCTTGACGTCTTCCAGCCACTCGGCGGGCACGCCATAGCCGAGCAGTTCATCATCGGTCCTACCGGCAAACAGCGGCTTCAGCGCGGGCGCAGGCTGCGGCGCCAGAACGAGTTCCGCCTGCACATAGACCGGCACCACAACTTCCTGTACCGTCTCGCGTATCTCGACCCACTGCGCAGCGCCTGTCTTCGGGTGAACTTCCAGCTTCCGGCGTTCCGCCCAGTCATACGCCTTGTCATGATGATCGACGTAGCAGAGCAGCAGGCTGGCATCGCTCTTGTGAACTATCAACCGGATGTCGCTGCCGACTCGCACCGACCAGAAATTCTTGTCTCTAGCCTTGTCCAGCTTGTGGAAGCTCATGCCGGGATTAACCGGATTTATTTGCAAATCGAAGGCGGTGGTCTTGACGGACTTTTGCTCATCGCCGGAAAGTTTGGCGAGGCTGTCGGTGAAGGTGTCGGCGATGAGAAAGTCCATCAGTCATCCTTCTCCGGCGTTTTGCTGGGCAACTGCTTCACCATACGGTCAAAATCTGACTCGAAATGCGGGTTATCCAACACCCTGAACTTGTCGAACTCCTGCTCTGCATGAGACTTGGCCAATTCAGCCGACACCTTGCCCGCGCCTTGCAAAATCTCGCGGTCATTCAGGGTCAAAAAGCCTTCCAGTTTGGTGATCCAGTCCTGCATGGACATGGCAATGCGCCGCGTTGCCTGGCCTTCGGCAAAAATCAAATACTGCTCTGCCAGATTATTGAGGGCGCGCAGTTCTTCCTCGTTCAGATAATTCTTGGCGATGCTCACATCCGCTTTGCGAATGCGCGCCCCCTCCCAAGTCGTCAGCCCCATGTTCGGCTGGCTGCTATCGGCTCGGGCGGCAATCAACTCGGCGGCAGTCTGGCCGTGGATGGCGAAATGCACCTTGCTCTGCACCGTGGCAAAAAACGTCTGGGTGAGCGCATGGCTGGCATCGTAATCCACGCTGGTGGCGTAGATGTCGGTGATCTTCTGGTAAAAGCGCCGCTCACTGGTGCGGATGTCTTGCAGGCGGCGGGTCAACTCGTCGAAATAATCCCGCCCCTTGCCGGGGTTTTTCAAGCGCGCGTCGTCCAGCACGAAACCCTTGACGATATATTCCTTCAGCTTGTCGTTGGCCCACTGGCGGAAACGCACGCCCACCGGGCTGCGCACCCGGAAGCCCAGTGCCAGCACCATGTCCAGGTTGTAATGTTCAACCTCGCGGGTCACGTCACGGCCTCCCTCAGGTTGAACT
>JANXWX010000218.1 GCA_025350915.1 Nitrosomonadales bacterium | reverse complement strand
ACGAGTGTGGCGACGGAGGTGCCTATGGATTGCACCGCCGAGTTGATGCCCATAAAGGTGCCGCGCAAATGCGGCACGCTGGCCGAAGTGATGATCGCCATGCCGGGTACAAAGCGTCCGCTGACGAAAATAAAAAACGGCGTGGTGATGCACAGCACCAGCCACCATGGAATATTCGTGACATTGGTCATCGCCAGTATCGGCAGCATGGCAATCACGGCGACGATGCGAAACACGCGCGCCTTGCCATGTTTGTCGGCGAGATGGCCTATCCATTGCGAGGTGAAGAAAGTGAAAGCGCCTCCCGAAAGGTACAGTACCGGAAGCAATGTCTCCGGGAAATGCAGATTGAGGGTACTGTACAGCGTGATGTAAGGAATGACCGTAAAGCCGCCCATCATCATCAGGAACATATAGGCAAAAGCGCGCCAGTGATTGGCATTCGACAGCACCTGTTTCATCGGCACCAGCGTCCTGCTCCAGCGGTGGTCGGTGATGCGTGTGGGGATGGAGGGGATGGCTTTATAGGCTATCCACCAGAATACCGTCGCCACCAGTGCTACCACAATAAACGGTGCGCGCCAGCCGATAGGAGTGTGGTTCACCAGCAGCAAACTAAAGGGAACGCCCAGCACCGTGGCGACCGAAAAGGCCGCGGTGATTTTGCCGGTGGCACGGCCGCGATGTTCGTAGGGGAAACAGTCGGCAATATAAACGTGCACCAGCGAACCCAGCACGCCGCCGAAAATACCCGACAGGCCGCGCGCAAACAGCAGTAGGTGATAATTGGGCGCAACCGCACATAACACCGTGGCCACGATAAAGGCGGCAAAAAATACCAGCACCACGCGGCGCCGGTCAAAACGATCGATCACCATCGCGGCAATGATCGAGGAGATCGCCCCCATAAAGGTATAGGAAGAAATCAGCAGGCCGAATTGCACCGCAGTTAATTCAAAGGTGCGCATCAACATCGGCGCCAACGGCATGATAATCATGACATCGAGAATATGGCTGAACTGTATGCCAGACAAACTGCGTAATAAACTTTTTTCCTGCGCGGTGTTTAGGGTGACAAGTTGGGTCATAAAGGCTTCAGCAGAGGGATAAAGCGAGATACAGGATTATAGCTTTAAAACCCCCGCCCGTTCTCAGGCCTGAAGCCGGTGGAATAGATTGCTGGCTATTTGTCGGCGACTTTAGTTTTGTCGTGCAACTCCATCTGTTTCACGAGTCGATATGCCATCCACCCCAGCGCTATAACCGCGATAATCAATACCGACCACAATATCCATTTTTTCCAGGGATGGGGTAGGGGGGCGGGCAACAGGCGTGCGTTGCCGCCTAACGCATATTGCTGTCCGGTTAGTGCGGGCTGTATTTTGAGTGAGGAGCGATCATTCTGATTGGGTAATATGTTCTGTATCTGAAATACGGCAGGTTTGACTTCACTGCTGCCATAGGCAAGTTGAAAGGGCGCGGTGCCGCGCGTTACAAACAGCAGTTGATGCGGCTGCCAGCCAAGATGCATTTCAGGCAGGCCATCGCCGAGACCGCCTCCATTCTGGTCTACGCGCAGTAGCCAGTAACGGTTGTCATTGTTGTTGATGATAAGATCCGGATTGGTTAAATTTTGACCTTCGCTGTGCAACTTATATAGCAAGGTATTGCCGACCAGGTGCCATGTATCGGTATCGCTCACCTTTGAAAATAGTGTAGCCTGTACCAGCGTATTGGTTTGGGGCAATGTTATGCGTATCCGCTGTGCGGGCAGGTGCCCACCCAGATCAAATTGATACTCACCGGCTTTATCCGCAACCACACTGGCTTTGACATCAAACCAACTCAGTGGTGAGTCAATACGTGTCCCGGTGAGCTCGGCACTGATTTCACTAAAGTGTATTGGCTTCTGATCGATCGGCCAGGACAGGCGTAAGTACTTTGCCTGCGTCGGCGGAAATTCAATCCGCTTTTGCAACAGGCTATGACCACCAAATTGAAGATTGGCAACGGGTGCATTTCGCACAAGAGTACTCCAGTGTTTTAAATCGTCACTGCTTTCCACGTGCATAGCGCCTACAACGCTTTCTTTGCCGGCAGGCCACGTCAGTTCCAATGCCTGCATGTCTTGTTTCACGGCACTCGCGTCGAGCAAGTAGCCCGACAGTTTAGTTTGGCTTGCTGGCTTGGCATTGCTGTTGATATCGATCAGGGTGCCCGAGGCATTTCTTTTGATGCGCAGGGAGAGTTGATCCAGGTCGCTATTAGCCCCACCTTGTAATGGGAAAAAAATCAGTTTCGACAGTGTGGTCTGGCTGGTGCTGCTGGTTTCAGGTTGACGCAGCATGTGCGGCACGACTTCTCCCTGTGCATTAAATACCCTCAGGTCACCCAGGTCGCTGCGAACGGTGCGCTGGTATAAATCGATCGGCAAGGTAGCTTGATAGACCGCGTCATCACCCGCAAAATTGAGCGGCATGCCATAGGCAAAGCTTTGCAATTTCAGCGGTATTGCAGGTTTATCTTTTTCCACCGCCAGCGTATTGAAACTGCTGCCGAAGAGCAGCACAAACAACAAAGTAAAGGCGGGTGGGTAATGATTATGCATGATGGGTTTCCTCGGATTTTTTTGCTGGCAACGGCGCGATATAACCCATGAGCAGCATGAGCAAGGCAACGCCGATAAATGAAATAATTCGCGCCAGGCTGCCAATGCCGGAAATGTCTATGGTGAATAATTTGAGCACCACCGCTGCCATTAACACGCTGCCGATAATCCATAAATTGCGCAGTTGCTTGTTTGCCGCATAACGCATGATCGTCAGTGCCAGCACACTCCAGAATATGGATATAGAAGCCTGCACTAATACCGAGTGCATCATGCCGTTTATGTTAAAGGGGACATCAGCCCAGTAATGCAAGGTGCGCAACAATGTGGCATTGAGCCAGAGAAACAGAGTGGTAGCAATGACGGTATAGCGCGCCTCGCGTGAGGCGTGATCGAACACAGGTAGTGCCAGCTGTTTAATTTTCAGCATCCAGGTTGCCAGTACCAAAAACACAAGAATTTGTGCGAGGTCGAGCGGATTAATCAGTGGCAAATAATTGATGGGGTAGGGGTTGCCATCGCTGCTGATATTTGAGAGCAGGGACCATAACCACAGGTATACGGCCAAGGGCATCGCCGCAGTGCCCAGATAAAATTTCTGGTGGGCTGCGATGGGCCATTGCACTCTGTGGCCTTGCAGGCTCAGTCCGCCCAGTAACAAACCGGGCATCAATGCCCAGGCAATTAACGGCCAGGTACCCTGACCCTGTACCAGCTTGTTAATGCCCCAGGCAGCTTCCCATGAAACTATAAAGGTCAGCAACCATAGGGTGCCCATATGCCAGTTGCGTTGGGTTGCGCTTAGTTGTCCGTTTTTGGCGTAATTTTCCTCATCCCGACGCAAGACCCAGTAGAGCAGCGCGAAGCCGAGCGGCCAACCCAGATAGGCAAAATTTTTGAACGGGTGCGATACATCCAGCCATTGAACCAGGGCTATCAATACCATCGCCGGAAGCAGAGCCAGTGCTGGAATTCGCGCTACCGGCCAGTTGATGCGCGTACCAAGCCAGCTGAATGCAAGACAGCTTAAGCTGAGATAAATTAATAATATGTTATAGATATAATCCAAGTTGCCAAAGTGTTCAATCTCGTGCAGCCCCGCGCCAAACCACCAGAGCACACCCCAGGTAAATAATACAGTGGCTATCGTGTGCTCAAGCTCATGAATTGCTGCGCTGTTGCGTTGCAGATACCAGGCGCAAAACAAGCCGGCAAAACTGATCAACATGCCGCCGATATAGATACTGTTTAATATCATGAGCGACGAGGCGTGATAATGGAAATCTGCCAACAGCGCGAAACCGGCGGCGAATTGCAGCAACGTTCCAAACAGCCTGGGAAGTATTCTGCGTTGGCGCACACCCATCCACAACACGGCTGCGCCTTCCAGTGCCCACGAAGCGGATGTCCAGCGGCCATCAAGCGCCAACGGAATGGCAAGGGTGGCAAATACAACCCCCAGCGCAAGAAAGGATTCAACCATAAGACGCAGCGTGTCTCGCTGACGGTCAAACAAAACTTTGGCAAGTATCAGATAAAACATGCTTAAGGCAACAGCGCTGACAGCCAGCCCATACTCGAAAATCCGCAGCATTTCGTATTGTTGCATCATGCCAGCCTGCAAACCAAAAGCGATAATTGGTGTACCAAATACCAGCGTGCCGTCGACATAGTTCTTCAACACCGGTGCCTGACGATTTGCGTAGAGTACGGCGATGCCGACATAAAAAAGGAAGAATAAAATCAGGAAGGGTTCGGTACTGGCAAAATCTGCAGCACTGTAGCGGGTGACACCCCAATAGGTGGAAATCACAAAGGTAAAGATAAAGCCGAGCAGATTTAACGGACGCCATGCTTTGTACCAGGACATGCCGAAAATACCGGCATTCAACAAGGCATAGTAGCTAAACAACACCACATGGTTGCCCTCTCCGGTGGAGGTAAGTATCGGTGCCAGGAAGCCGCCGCAGATACCCAGTATCGCAAGCGACCGTGCATTTTGCGCCACGGCCAGTATGGCGGAGAATACGCCGACAGAGATCAGGATAAGCAAGGTCAGCGCGGGAGGTAATACCTCAAACAGGCGCAAGGATGCAAACACAGTCATATACAGCACACCGATAGAGCCGCCCTGCATAACCAGTGCATAATCTTCATGCCGGGTGCGCAGGCGCCAGCCGATGATAAGCATGATGATCGCGCCAATACCAACACCTGCCAGTTTGAATTCAATCGTGATATGGCTTCGCTCTGCCGCGTATTTCAGCAGAAATGCCACACCAAAAAACAGCACGATGACGCCTACGCGCGACACGATATGGTCCCCGCTAAAGTAATTGCGCACATAGCGCAGCAGGGCGGGTTCAGCATCGGGAGCCGGTAAGGGGTGATCAAGTGATTCCGGTTCGTTCCATTGGGGAGAGGGCGTTATGTGCGCTTCAGCACGAGTTGGCTGTGCCATCGTTGCAGGGCTGACCGGTAACTCAGTACCGGTGTTCTCGGAAGTGGAAGTCGGTGCCGGCGGTATGGGAGCGGTTTGATCTGTTGGTAATATGGCTGATTTTTGTGCGGTGTGCCTGGACAATAAAATATTTACATCATTTTGAAGCAATTGGAGTTGTTTGCCCTGCTTAAACACGGCGCCTAACAGGAAGCCGAAAATTGCACCGACAAATAATCCGTCAACATGCCAGGATAAGGCGCCGATAATCGCGCCAATAATCACCAGAATAATAGTCATAGTTCCCCTTAATATTTACAGATTATGTAACCAGACGCGCTTAAGGCTTTACACATAAAACATTACATCATCGCTTCAATTTCCAGTACGGCCAGGCTGATATGTTTGCCAACTTCGTCGTTAAATCTGTTCCATGCCTGATATGGTTTTAGTTTAGCGACGATGCTGTCCTTCATTTCGAAATCAGATTTACCTTTTGCATACTGTTCTTTGACGTCTTCAAACAGCGTCGACAGATAGTTCCGGTAATTGGTGACAATGGCGGCATCGCCTGTGGGGCCATGGCCGGGTACATAGTGCTTTGCCTTGACGGCGGCAATTTTGTCGCACGCTGCAATGCTGCCTTTAAACGTTCCGTCTACCATGCGGGCAATGGTCTGGTTGAGAATATTATCCCCGGCAAATACTACCGATTCCTCCACCGCTTCGATCATGATGTCGGTATGGCTGTGTGCATCTGCGGGTGCGTAAATTCTGAAGGTCATACCGCCAATTTTGAATTCATCGCCATCCTTTGTCGCAACCGTGGCTGCTACCGCCTTGGTGCCACGGGTAAAGCCATTGGTTGATTTATCCATCAGGGCGACCCAGCTTTCGCCTTCACCCTCGTTGATTTTTTTTATCGTTTCAGGATGCGCGATCAATACGGCTTTGGGAAAGGCTGCAATAATCGCCTGATTGCCGAGCCAATGGTCGCCGTGGATATGTGTGTTAAATACATGCGAAACAGGCAGTTTGGTAACGGTACGTATTTTCTTTAACAACAATTGCCCTGTTTGTAAACTGGAACCGGGGTCGATAACGACCACGCTGTCTTTGGTGATAACAAAGCCCGGGTTATTCATAAATCCCTGATTTTCAACCGAAGGATAACCCAGCGGGCCATGTATTACGTAGGTATGGGTTGCAATTTTACTAAGGGGATAATCGCGTATTTCTGTTGCGGCCTGGGCTGAAAAGATGGAAATGCAGAGTAAATATAACGCACAGCTAAGTTGTATTATCGGCCTCATGGAGTTCCCCTTAAAGTTGGATAAAAATCGTTATGATTCTAGCATGGCATAATGGCAGCAGGTGCCTGCTGAGTGACAGTCTGAGGCGTGCATAGTGACAGCCGATAAAGTGGTGCAGGACAAGTTGTAACAATATTTGATGATAATGGGGTTGGGAGCATGATATTAAATGACTGGATCGGCGGCATCGCCGCTGCCTTGACGACGGCGGCATTTATTCCGCAGGTTTGGCAAGTGTGGCGCACACAACACACCAAGGACATTTCACTCGGTATGTATGTCATCTTTACCAGTGGTGTGCTGATGTGGTTGATGTACGGGGTCATGCTTGAATCGTGGCCGATCATCGTTGCCAACACTTTGACAGCTCTGTTGGCGGGTACGGTGTTGCTGATGAAATTACGTTTTGGCTGAGATATTATGCGATACCTTATAAAATATAAGTGGTTATAAGACTTTTAATAGGTTGCACACTAACCTACTATGCTATCCTGTTATGAAAAAGTTGTAACGGAGGGAGTGTTCATGAAAAAGAACTGCTTAGTCTGGTGTGGTTTTGCATGTATTTTATTGCTGGCAACGTTCGCTACGTCCGTCCTTGCAGAGACTGTTGTACTGGCAGTTCCCGGTCCCGGTTCGCTATCCTATCTCCCCGTCTACTTGGCCAAGGCACTGGCTGCAGATAAAGCTGAAGGTCTGGATCTCAAGTTGCGCTATGTGGGTGGTGGCCCGGTCGCCTTGCGCGATCTAAACGAAAAAAATTGTGATTTTGTCGCTGTCGGTTTGGCTGCCATGGCTGCAGGCCGTGCTGATGGTATCCCTGTGGTTGCGATCGGGCAACTCAGTCAGTCCGCGATGTATATCCTTTTGTTGCGCGCTGATCTGAAGGATCATATTCACACCATTGCCCAGCTCAAGGGCAGGCGGATTGGCACAACTTCCAGCACTTCCAGGACGCGCTCCATGGGCCATATGACGGCCGAGTATTTGCTAAATCGTGCAGGTGTAAATCTCGACGATGTGCAGTTCGTTTCGGTAGGTCAAAATCGGGAAACGCAACGTGCCGCCCTGGCGAGCGGAATCGTCGATGCGGTGATGGGCGACGAGCCCTTTGCCAGTGAAGTAGTGGTACAGGGTGTGGCGGTTAAACTGGCTGATCTATACCTGCCCGGTAAAAGCAATGAATTGCTGGGCGGCCCTGTTGTACATGCCGCACTGGCAACGAGTGAAGAGGTCATCGCGCGAAATCCTGAAACAGTCAAAAAAATGCTGCGCCTATACGACTTCACCCTGCAATGGATTGCGCAGCATACGACACAAGAGCTGATCGAGAAACTGACCGATTTGCCCGGCTTTGTTCCCGAACAGAAAAAATTATTGGCCAGCATACTTCAGCGTAACCAGGGGATGTACCCCAAAAATGTTTCTTGGGATAAGCGGGCGGTTGCCATAACTGAACAATTTTTTCACAGCACCGCGATGAAGCAATCCGAGAAGGAATTATTATTTTCTGACTTTGTGCGTAACCCATAAGGCCGGTAAATCAGCATGATGCGAATGTTCAATTTTAACCAGCAGAGCACATTGCGGCAGGTATTTAACCGCAGGCTGCTATTTCTGCTGGTGAGCTTCTCGGCTTTTATGAGTATTGTTATTGTCCTGGCCTATCAACTCCAGATAGACAGATTCAACCGTGCATCGCTCGCGCAAAATCTTAACCAGTTTCAATCCCGCCTGAAAGATCAGCAGGAAATATGGACTGAACGGAGCAACAACCTGCTTAATGTGATTGAGTGGTCCGGACTACTGATACTGCAAGGTCAGAAGCGACAGGATAAATTACAGTCATTTTTCGCTGCACAGACAGAAAACCTGGGTCTGGATGGTGTGGTGATTACTGACAGGAACACCGATCAGTCTATTTTCAGTTTCTGGATCAATGCCGAACATCCGCAACTTGAGAAAGCTTTCGCTTCCAGTCAATCACTCTGGTATGACGATGTGCATGCCGTGTTATACAGTGTAAAGAAAAAAAACATACAAGTTCCCGGGGCCCCGGTTATGAACATCTATTTTTTTATTGCCTGGGATAATGCCTTGCTGAGCAGCCTGCATTATCCCGACGACATTGCCATTATCTCACTGGGTAATCAACCAATGATTAGCTCCGCTGGAGGCTTGGCATTGCAAGCCCTGTCACCGTTTGAAACCGGATATCACCGGCTTAAAATAAATGAGCGAAATTTTCACCAGGATAGCGTGGTGTTGGATGACGTGCCGTTGAAAAACAATAGTGTTATACCAATGTTTTTGACTGTACGTTCCCCGGAAAAGAACACCCTGCCAATACAGTTGCTTTTGGCTGAATCAATCAGTCTCGTCGTGCTCTTTGGAATTTTATTGTTTGTGTTTGTTGGTCGCTGGATGAGGAATCTGGGATTGAGGCTGGATAACCTGGGTCTGGCTGCCCTGAATTTTCGTCGGGCAAACAAAGTCACAGTCGATGAAATTACCCGGCAGTATTTAAGAAATGCAGAAGCAGAAAAGAATGATCAGATCGGCATCCTGGCACAGGAAATGTCCACACTGATGACAAGTGCGGCCATGCGTGATGAGGAGCAGCGCACTTACCTGCAAACACTTTCATTGTTGCAGGATGCGGTCATCGAATTTAAACCATCGGGCCGAATAATTCGCGCTACTGATGCCTGGCATAAATTGACGGGTGTCACCAACGTGATTAATAGCGCGATAGACGACAGCATATCTCCCGAAGATATCGATAATGTGATGGATCAAATCGGTGCGTTGACGCATCAGCAAAAGCCTCAGGTCAATATCCGCTTTCGCTTGCTGCGAAGTAATGACAGTGGCGCTCACTACTGGGTCGAAGGGCGCTTTGCCGCCGTTAAAATAAATGACAAAGTAGTATCCATACGCGGCGTGGTGCGTGACATTACCAGTACTTACCAGCAGGAGAGACAGATCAATCATATGGCATTGCACGATGCCCTGACAGATTTGCCCAATCGCATCCTGCTTGAAGACCGCATGCAGATGGCGATATCACGCGCTGAACGCAGCGGCAAGCGTGTTGCTCTCGGGTTTATAGATCTGGACCATTTCAAGCAGGTGAACGATAATTTTGGCCATAAAATCGGCGATCAAATGCTGCGGGAAGTAACGAATAAATTTACCGAGGCGTTGCGCGGTACGGATACATTGTCGCGCTGGGGAGGCGATGAATTTGTGGTGTTATGCCCAGATCTGGAAAGTTTGTCGGATGCCAAAGATATCGCCTTGAAATTGTCTCTGCTTTCACAGCAAAACATATCGATAGAGGGCACTGATTTTCCGTTTATATTCAGCGCGGGTTTTGCTGTCTATCCCGATGATGCCAGTAACAGTGAAACCTTGCTGGCACAGGCTGACCGTGCGATGTTTTATGCCAAGGCGCAAGGCCGCAATAATATCCAGTTTTTTAATTCCATTGCGGGTAAGGAAACGGGCAGGCAATCATTTTATATACAAAGCCGGCTTTCCAAAGCGATCAGTAACAATGAAATCGAAGCCTGGTTGCAACCGCTGATATCCGCAACAACAGGCAAAGTGATAGGGGCAGAAGTGCTGGCACGCTGGCATGAACCCGAACAGGGCTGGATACCACCGAGCGTATTTATCCCGATGGCGGAGAGCCTGGGTATGATAGACAGACTGGGGCAATCTGTCTGGCAGCAGGCATTGCATGCATTTGCGATGCTGCCCGCCGATCATCGGCTATCGGTCAATCTTTCAAAGCGTCAATTGTTTTCCAGTACCATCGTGCAGCAATTCTGTGACGACGTGGATCATGCCGGTGTTTCTCCTTCGCGCCTGATGCTGGAAATAACCGAAGGCATCGCGTTGTCCGATGTCGCTTTCGCACGCGAAAGAATTATAGAGCTGGATAGCAAAGGTTTTGGAATTGCGGTTGATGACTTTGGTGTGGGTTACTCATCCTTGTCGCAGTTGCATGAAATCCCGGCAGATGAACTCAAGCTGGATATATCGTTTGTCAAGCGTATCCATAACAAGAGCGGGTACAGTATGGCTAGCGCGATAATTTCAATCGCCAAGTCACTCAACATGGAGTGTGTAGCTGAAGGTGTAGAGGATGAACTGACAGCCGAGTTGCTGAGGAAAATGGGTGTCGAAGTTTTACAGGGTTACCATTTTTCGCAGGCGATGCCTATAGGTGACTACATCGCCTGGCTGGAGAAATATGAAAAAGACAATACCTGATAAACGAATGTATTTTCAGGATGAAACAATTACTGATGCAAGGCTCATTAAAGTTTAAAAAAAACCTTAAGAGATTAAGCTGAACTGCGAGATAAATACCGCACTATAATTATTTCTTGAATGACCTAGCTTTCCTCAATAGCCATTTCTAATTCCAGCCAGCTTTCTTCCAATTCAGCCACTTTTTGCGCCAGACTGGCATGCAAGGCATTTAGCTTTTCAACCTCAGTACGTGGCAGATTGTCGTAGGTTGCAGGGTCGGCTAATTTATTGCTCACAATAGTCAGCTCAGTTTGTGCCGCAGCCAGCGCGGTGTTTAATTTGGCCTGTTTAGACTGCAGGGCTTTTCTATTGGGTTTGTTGGGTGTTGAGCTTACCGGCTTGGCTACTGCTGCAGCAACCGTTTCGCGAGGACGGCGGGTTTCTATCCATACTTTGTAGTCTTCCAGATCACCGTCAAACAGTTTTGCCTCGCCGTCGGCTACCAGCCACAGCTCGTCTGCCACCGCGCGGATCAAACTGCGATCGTGCGACACGATCACCACTGCGCCGGTGTATTCTTCCAGCGCAATGGTCAGCGCATCGCGCATGTCCAGATCAAGATGGTTGGTGGGCTCGTCCAATAGCAACAGATGAGGTTTCTGCCATGCCAGCAAGGCCAGCGCCAGACGGCTCTTTTCACCCCCAGAAAAGCTCTCCACCGGGCGATCTTCGCTGTCTCCGGCCAGGCCAAAGCGGCCAAGGAAAGTGCGCAAGGCCAAGGTTTTTTCTTTCGGTGCGAGGCGTTCCATGTGCTGCAGTGGCGTGGCGTCACTGTCCAGATTTTCCAGTTGATGCTGTGCAAAATAGCCGATACGA
>JANXWX010000087.1 GCA_025350915.1 Nitrosomonadales bacterium | reverse complement strand
AGCCATACAAGTGTTACCATTGAGTGGCCAGACTTTCGTACTGACCGGCACACTGAATATGAATCGTGAAGATGCCAAAGCCTCGCTGGAACAGCTGGGTGCGCGTGTCAGTGGTAGCGTGTCGAAAAAAACGAACTACGTGGTGGCAGGCGCAGAGGCGGGGAGTAAGCTGGATAAAGCGCATGAGCTGGGCGTTGCCGTACTGGACGAGCAACAATTTTTGCAGTTACTGCATGATAAAAACGTTTCATCCACAGATGACACAGATTAAGTTCTGATTAATAGTTGAGTTTGGCTGGTGGAGAAATTGTTTTAGAATTTATAAGGAAAATGCACTTGAAAAAAATTACCAAAGCAGTTTTTCCGGTTGCCGGAATGGGAAGCCGCTTTCTTCCCGCAACCAAAGCCACCGCAAAAGAAATGCTGCCGGTCGTGGATAAGCCGCTGATACAGTATGCGGTGGAGGAAGCAGTGGCCGCCGGTATTACCGATATGGTGTTTATCACCGGCCGCAACAAACGTGCGATAGAAGATCATTTTGATAAAGCCTACGAGCTGGAAGCAACACTTGAAGCGCAGGGAAAAAATGAGTTGCTGCGCATCGTGCAGGAAGTCGTCCCCAGCCACATCAACTGTATCTATATACGCCAGGCAGAACCCCTGGGACTGGGCCATGCGGTATTGTGCGCACAGCCGGTTATACAGGATGAGCCTTTTGCCGTCATCTTGGCGGATGACCTGATTGAAGGAGAAGTACCGGTCATGAAACAGATGGTGCAGGTGTTTGCGAAACACCAGTGCTCGGTACTGGGTGTACAGGAAGTGCCGCGTAGCCATACCAAACAATACGGTATCGTGAGCACAAGCAACATTGAACCGAAGATCGACAAAATTCACGGCATTGTCGAAAAGCCAAAACCCGAAGACGCACCCTCTACGCTGGCCGTCGTGGGCCGTTATATTTTGACCCCGCGCATTTTTAAACACTTGCATGAGGTTAAGCCCGGTACCGGTGGAGAAATTCAACTGACCGATGGCATCGCCGCCTTGATGCAGTATGAAAGCCTGCTGGCCTACAGCTTTGATGGCACGCGTTATGACTGCGGTTCCAAGCTGGGCTATCTCAAGGCACAAGTTGCTTTTGGCTTGAAGCATAAGGAATTGCGTGAAGAATTTGCGGCCTATTTAAAGACGGTCAACTGATGCTCAGTAAGTTGGAAGCTCAACAGGCACTGGCCAATTCCGAAATTATTTTTTCGGAACAACAGGTGCAGGCTGCCGTAACACGCATAGCCAAGGAAATCACTGTCAAACTGGCAGAGTCACACCCCTTGGTACTGTCGGTGATGGGCGGTGCGGTGATATTTACCGGGCAGTTACTGCCGATGTTAAATTTTCCGCTGGATTTCGATTATGTGCATGTGTCGCGCTATGGCAACAAGCTGCAAGGCGGCGAACTGAAATGGAAAGTTGCACCGCATGAAAATGTGCGTGATCGTATTGTGCTGGTCGTTGACGATATTCTGGACGAAGGCGAAACGATGAATGCCGTAAAACTGCGCGTTATGGAACTGGGGGCAACCAGGTTTTATAGCGCGATATTTGCCGATAAACTGAATGGTAAAACCAAACCGATCAAAGCCGATTTTGTCGGTCTGCAGGTACCGGACAGATTTGTTTTCGGTTATGGCATGGATATACACGGCGCATGGCGCAACCTGCCCGCAATTCATGCCACGAAAGATAGTTGATAAATACGCCTTCGGCAAAAGTCAGTGAACGGAATATAATTTAGACAGGTCCACAGGGAAGTAAACAATGCTCGCAATCATAGGCGGTACAGGTCTCACCCAACTGAGTAATCTTGAAATTACGCACCGGCAGGTTATACGCACGCCATTTGGCGAACCCTCTGGCGCGTTGACGTTTGGCTTGATCAACCAGCATGAAGTCATGTTTATTGCGCGTCACGGCTATGGTCACACCATACCGCCACATATGGTCAACTACCGTGCCAATATGTGGGCGCTGCAGGAGCAGGGTGCTACACGCATCGTATCGGTAGCCTCGGTGGGCGGGATACGCTCCGATCTGTTGCCGGGCACAATTGTTGTTCCGGACCAGATTATCGACTATACCCACGGGCGCTTCAGCACCTATTTTGACGGACGCGAGAAGCCGGTCACGCATATTGATTTTACCCACCCCTATTGCCTGAAAATGCGCGGCCACATTCTCGAAGCCGCGAGAATGGCCAGGGAAAAATTAGTTGATGGCGGTGTCTACGCCGCAACACAGGGACCGCGACTTGAATCTGCCGCCGAGATCAACCGTATTGAACGTGACGGCGCGGACATGGTAGGCATGACCGGCATGCCGGAAGCGGCGTTGGCAAAGGAATTGGGCCTCAGTTATGCGGCCCTGGCCGTCGTCGTGAATTATGCGGCCGGACGCGGCAATAGCCGCGACGGTGTGCATCTGGAAGCGGTGAGTATCGTTGCGCAACCGGCGATGGCAAGGGTGAAAAAAGTTTTGGAAATGTTGGTGGAAAGCGATGGCGACTAGAGAAGTTTTGCGTATGGGCGATGCACGCCTGTTAAGGCGTGCCGAGGAAATAAGGGCGTTTGATACGGCTGAATTGCATGCATTGCTGGCCGATATGCGCGATACCATGCACGCGATGAATGGCGTAGGACTGGCTGCACCTCAAATCGGTGTGAATTTGCGTCTGGTTATTTTTGAGGTGGCGGGCAATCCGCGCTATCCGGAGGCGGAAGCCGTGCCCCAAACGATACTGATCAACCCCGTCATCACCCCGTTAAAAAAAGAAATGGAAGAAGACTGGGAAGGCTGTTTAAGCGTGCCGGGCATGCGCGGCATGGTACACCGCTATACGCATATCCGTTACCAGGGCTACGATGAGAAGGGCGACAGAATAGACCGCACGGTGACAGACTTCCATGCACGCGTGGTGCAGCATGAGTGCGATCACCTGGACGGTATACTTTACCCGATGCGCATGCGCGACCTGCGCAAGCTGGGCTATACTGATGTGCTGTTTCCCGGTCAGGATATCGGCGACGACTAACTAGGCACCGAAGTATCAAGCGGATGCCTGGGTTGTTATTTGGAAATCAGCTCTCTTAATACAAACGGCAAGATGCCGCCATGACGGTAGTAATCCACTTCAATAGGCGTGTCGATACGCAGCAGCAGTGCTACTTTCTGCGAGCTGCCATCCTTGCGCTTGATTGTCAGGGTCACGTCCTGCTGTGGTTTGAGCGCATCGTTAATGCCGGTCAGATCAAACGTTTCATCTCCCACCAGCTTCAATGAGGTCACGCTGTCGTTGCCCTTGAATTGCAAAGGCAATACGCCCATGCCCACCAGATTACTGCGGTGGATACGCTCATAACTCTTCGCGATAACGGCTTTTACCCCCAGCAGCAAGGTGCCCTTGGCTGCCCAGTCACGCGAGGAGCCGGTGCCATATTCTTCACCGGCAAAAATAACCGTCGGTGTGCCTTCGGCAATATATTTCATTGCGGCGTCATAAATCGCTACCTGCTCGCCCTTGTATAACGTATAGCCGCCTTCAATCCGGCTGCCGTCCGCCTTGGGTGGCAGCATCAAATTCTTGATACGCACGTTGGCGAAGGTGCCGCGCATCATCACGTCATGGTTGCCCCGGCGCGAACCGTAGCTGTTGAAATCGTTCACGCCTACACCATGCTCGGTCAGATATTTGCCAGCCGGAGTGGTGGCTTTAAAGGCTCCGGCCGGGCTAATGTGGTCGGTGGTGACCGAGTCGCCAAAAATACCCAGCGGCCGCGCATTGTGTATTTCCTTGATACTGTCCGTCTTCATGCTGAAACCTTCAAAGAACGGTGGTTGTGCAATATAGGTGGAGTCGTCCCACTGGTACTGATTACCCGGCGTGGAGGGAATCGCATTCCACAGGGGCAGGTCTTTCGTCAGGTCGCTATACAGGGTGCGATACACGGCGGGATCCTGGGCATACTTCATCACCGTTTCAACCTCATGGCTGTTTGGCCAGACATCTTTCAGGAACACCGGCTTGCCATCCTTGCCATTGCCCAGCGGCTCGGTATCCAGATTGATATTCACGCGGCCCGCAATCGCATACGCCACCACCAGCGGCGGAGAAGCGAGGAAGTTGGCTTTGATATTGGCGTGTATACGTGCCTCAAAGTTACGGTTGCCCGACAACACAGCGGCGGCGATTAAATCATTTTTGACGATTGTTTCCTCCAGATTGGGATCGAGCGGGCCCGAGTTGCCGATACAGGTAGTGCAACCATAAGCCGCAACGCTAAAGCCCAATTGTGCCAGGGGCTCTATTAGACCGGCATTGGTCAGATACTCGGTCACTACGCGGGAGCCGGGCGCCAACGTCGTCTTGATATGCGGACTCACTTTAAGCCCCTTCGCCGCCGCTTTTTTCGCCAGCAAACCTGCCGCCAGCATCACGCCGGGGTTGGAGGTGTTGGTGCAGGAAGTAATAGCTGCAATCAGCACATCCCCGTTACCGAGACTGATATCGTCTTTGCCGGTCGGGTAACGCTTTGCCAGCTTGTCGGCAGGCTGGTTAAAGCCGCTTTCTGTTACCGGCTTGCTGAACAAGGTATTGAAAGATTCGCGCATGGTTGCCAGCGGCACGCGATCCTGCGGCCGTTTGGGGCCGGCGAGCGAGGGCTGGATAGAAGCCAGATCCAGCTCCACCACACTGCTGTAATCGATGCTGCCCGCCTGAGGGATACCATACAAGCCCTGCGCCTTGAAGTAACTCTGGAAGGCGTCCACCTCTTCCTCAGTGCGGCCCGTGTTGCGCATAAAGTTCACGGTGACATCATCCACCGGGAAGAAGCCCATGGTGGCACCGTATTCAGGCGCCATATTCGCGATGGTGGCGCGGTCGGGCAGGGTCAGGACAGCGGTGCCCTCGCCAAAGAACTCCACAAATTTACCTACCACTTTTTGTTTGCGCAGCAGTTCGGTTACGGTCAGCACCAGGTCGGTTGCGGTCACCCCTTCGCGCAGCTTGCCCTTGAGATGCACACCCACCACATCGGGCGTGAGGAAATACACAGGTTGGCCCAGCATACCGGCTTCCGCTTCAATACCGCCCACCCCCCAGCCCACCACGCCGATACCGTTGATCATCGTGGTGTGGCTATCGGTGCCCACCAGCGTATCGGGATAGTACACACCTTCTTTTTGCAGCACGCCGCGCGCCAGATATTCCAGGTTCACCTGGTGCACGATGCCGATGCCGGGTGGTACAACTTTAAACGTATCAAACGCCTGCATACCCCACTTCATAAATTTGTAGCGTTCGTTATTGCGCTCAAACTCCAGTTCCATATTAATTTTCAGCGCATTGGGGTTGTTGAAGCTGTCAATCTGCACCGAGTGATCCACCACCAGATTAACCGGCACCAGCGGCTCAATAATCTTGGGGTCTTTACCCATTTTGGCGGCGGCATCTCGCATCGCGGCGAGGTCGGCCAGTAACGGAACACCGGTAAAATCCTGCAGCACAATACGCGCGACCACAAAGGGAATTTCATCCGTGCGTGGTGCTGTCGGTTTCCAGTTGGCCAATTGGCGAACATGCATTTCGCTTACTTTTTTGTCGTCATAGTTACGCAACACGGCTTCCAGCACGATGCGTATCGTCACCGGCAGACGGGAAATCTTGCCCACGCCTGCGGCCTCAAGCGCCTGCAGTGAATACATCGTGCCGGTTTTGCCATTGGCTAGTTTGAAGGATGCGCGCGAGTTGAATAAGTTATGTGACATAGCATAGGCTCCGAAGGTGATTTTTTAGAGGAATGAGAAATTTATTGACTGGGTGTGATTATAGCGTCGACTGACCCAAATGTTGCGTTTAAAGCTGAATCTAATTGATCAATGCGTAGCTGCCCTTAAGCGCAACAGGGTTTGGCACGGAGCAATAAATTAATTCGTATAGTCCTGCGGATGAGGCGCGGGTATTGAGAAGAATAACTGTGCGGCAACGGGGCGGAGCGGCTAACCGGGATAGCGGCGCAGTGTTATTCGACCCTGATGTCGGATGAATCAATCCACGAGTTTGAGGTCTTGGTGCCAAACTGTTTGCTATGCAACATGCTCAAGCGCAATATTTCCGTCGCGATTTCGGGTGGAAAGCCTTGTCTGGCATGATCGCGTGTGTCCAGCATGAATTTATTGAGGCAAGTGTCAAACTCGGATGAGTCCCACATGATAATTATTTTTTCGAGGATATGCGGAAATTTTTTTTCAAGATTGGTTGGGTAATAATCAGCGTTATTGTTTAATACCTTGAGGACTTTTTCATTCATTACAATCTCACTTTAGTTATGATTAAAATGCAATGAGGGTCTGCCAACAAACCGGCCGAAGCTCAACCTGTGATAATGACTAAACTCGCAACTTACCTGAATACTGAACCTTATATTTGTTTGTCTCGCTTAGCGTGATGTATTGGAGAGTAGTTCTGAAATCGCTCTGTGTTTACCTGTTTCGGAAAGTGTCAACGCAGTGCTGCCGTTATGCCGTTGCTTGTTTGCGTCGGCACCATGTTCAAGCAACAGTTTAACCACATCGGCATGACCATTGGCGGCGGCTCTATGCAACGCTGTCCAGTGATCGCTGCTGATCAGGTTGACATCCGCACCGGCCTCAATCAATAAATTGGCGATTACAGTGTGGCCCTGCGTTGCGGCTTGCATCAGCGGCGTCCAGCCCAGCTTGCTGCGGGCGTTGACGCTTGCATGGTGGGACAGCAGCAGTTTCACGATATTGAAATGCCCATGAAAAGCCGCCCAATGCAGCGGGCCATAGCCATTTTTGTCCTTGGTGTCCACCAGCGCCTGTTGTCGAATAAGCCCGGCAATAACGGTTTCATGGCCACAGGCTGCTGCATGTGTCATGGCTGTCCAGCCTTGTTCATCTTCGGTTTCGACAGGCACTCTTGTGCGCAAGAAAACATTGATTGCGCGCAGGTTGCCTGATTTGGCAGCTTGTATGTAATCTTGCGCGGTATATTTGTAGCCCAGGTTCACTAATTCAACTTTGTCCTTTTCGGACACTTTGAACCACGAGTGTGGTTTGAGGCTTTCACGGAATTTAGTGTTGATCACGCTCAAGCGTAAAATTTCTTCGGCTACCTCAGGCGGAAAGCCCTGGCGCTGATCACCGCGTGTATCCAGTATCAGTTCGCTGAAATAGGCATCGATATCTCCCGAGCTCCACATGCTGACGATCTTGTTCAGAATAGCAGGATACTGCCGCGCGAGTTCGCGCGGATAATGCACGCTATTAATGTTGAACAATGCCTGAAGTTTTTCGTCCATGTCGATGCAATAGCTTTATCATTTATTACTGATTGCTTATTATAGGTTTATTTATAAATAAATCAATCGGATGCGGATTTATTACGAAAATAGAAAAGTTAGGGAGGTTTTCTGGAAATTGCTATTGGACTAAAGTGCCGGGGATTACAGCTCAGATGCAGCAAACTCTGTGCGCTCTGCATCAAAAAATGCCACCGCATCGCTTAATACCTTTGAGCGCTTGAAGGGCGGTAAACTCTGCCAAATCCGCTTTCCATAAGGCTTTGACAGCAGCCGTGGGTCGCAAATCATCAACACCCCGCGGTCACTTTCGTCGCGTATTAGCCGACCGGCCCCCTGTTTGAGATTAATCACCGCGCGGGGTAACTGATATTCCATAAACGCATTACGTCCCTGTTTGGTGATTTGCGCAATGCGCGCAGCCAGTACCGGGTCGTCCGGTGGTGCAAACGGCAGTTTGTCGATCACCACCAGCGACAGCGCCTCGCCGCGCACGTCCACCCCCTCCCAGAAAGACTGGCTGCCCAGCAGCACTGCATTGCCGTGGTCGCGAAAGCGCGCCAGCAGATCGTTGCGTGAGCTTTCGCCCTGCAACATCAGCGGATACTTTAAATTTTTACGGTCAAATTCGGCCAATAAAATTTCATGGGCGCGTTGCATTGCACGCAAGCTGGTAAACAGCAGAAAAGCACGTCCCTTGCTGGCGATAAGCAGCGGGAGCGCCGCTTGTACTACGGCTTCGGTATAGCCCTGGCTATTGGGGTCGGGCATATTATCTGGCACATAGAGCAACGCCTGCTCGGGGTAGTCAAACGGGCTCTCCCAGCACTTGGTGCGCGCGGTGATCAATCCCATTTCATTTTGATAGTGAGAAAAATCCTGCTTCACTGCCAGCGTGGCCGAGGTAAAAATCCATGCCCGTGGTGTGCCACTAATTTGTTTCGCAAAAATATCAGCGATCGACAACGGCGTGGTATTGAGCTGCACCGAGTGATGGAAAATTTCCACCCAGCGCACCACATCCAGCTGGGTTCCATCTTTCCAGTGCGTTATCTTGCGTGCCAGCTCAAGCCCGCGGTTCCAGCAGTTTTCCAGGCCTTCACTCCGCTCCGCTTGTTTTTCAAGCAGCTCGGTCAGTTTGCCGAGTTGTGTCACCATATTGCTTAGCGCGTCGCTCCAGCCGGGCAGATTGGCCGTGTCGTCCGCATTCATGCGCCCTTCATTTTTTTTGAAGATCAGCCGAAAATCGCGCGCGGCTTTTTCAAGTGAGCTGCAGGCCTCGGGCAGGGGGGTAAAGTCTTTTGCACCGGTAAGTGACTCGATAGTGGTATCGCGAGCCAGCTCCAGCAATTGTGAAGTGGAAATATTCTCACCGAAAAACAGACTCGCTGTTTCCGGCAACTGGTGCGCCTCGTCGAAAATCACCGTATTGCACGCGGGCAATAATTCGGCCACGCCTTCGTCACGCAGCATCACATCGGCAAAAAACAAATGGTGGTTCACCACCACCACATCGGCTTCCATTGCTTCTTTGCGCGCTTTCAACACAAAGCATTCCTTGTGGTTGGGGCACTCCTGGCCCAGGCAATTGTCGCGGGTAGAGGTCACCTGCATCCAAATGGGCGCGGATTCCGGCACATCGGCAAGGCCGCTCTTGTCTCCTGTTTGTGTGATCTTGGCATACTGCACAATGCGCGCCAAATGCCGCACATCCTCGCGTGTCGGCAGGCGCCCGTCTGACTGTGCTTTTTCAAGATGATAGTGGCAAACATAATTGGCCCGCCCCTTGAGCAGCGCAATCGAAACCGGCGCTTTCAATGCATCGCGCACCGTGGGCAAATCGCGCTGGAACAATTGATCCTGTAAATTTTTAGTGCCTGTCGATAGCACCACCTTGCCACCCGCCAACAGTGCCGGCACCAGGTAGGCGAAGGTCTTGCCGGTACCCGTGCCAGCCTCGGCAATCAGCAAACTGTTGCCCTCAATCGCCTCTGCAATCGCCTCGGCCATCTCCACTTGCTGCGGGCGCGAGCGGAAGTTGGGAATGTGTGCGGCCAATGCGCCTTCAGGGGCAAAAAAGCCTGATATTTTCTGGTTGAACATTAACTAAAGAGTCCGGTGTTTAAATACGCTTAGGAATGTGCTTATTCGGATTAGATGTATTTTTTTGAGTCAATTAATATCGTTTGGGGGATAAAAAAAGCCCCCGTAGGGGCTTTGTATTATTTGCTCGTAATTAAAAAAAAGATTTCAAAATAAGCACGATAATTCCACCAAGAACCAGGCTATTCATCCATTTCATCACTTGTAATTCAGTTTTAATTGGCGCCAATTCAATTTGAAGTTCAAGTTTCAGGCTATCTTTAGTAACCAATTCTTGATCGTTTGATGCATCGCGATAGGCGGCGGCTATAGCTTCGGCTTGTTTTGCATCTATGCCACTTGCTTCAAGCGTTTTAACGAATTTTAGAGTATCGAAAGTTACGGTGCTCATGGTGTTTCCCTATAAAGTTGGCTTAGTTTAAGCCTTTTCCGCAGCAAGGTAAACTTGTCAATAGCTGCTGTATTAAAAAGCATCCAGCGGGCTTTTAACGCCTTTACCGCCTTTGTTTAAAACATGAGTGTAGATCATGGTGGTAGAGACATCACTGTGGCCGAGTAGCTCTTGCACGGTGCGGATATCATAGCCAGCCTGGATTAGGTGTGTAGCAAAGGAATGCCTAAATGTATGCGGGGTAGCTGGTTTGACCAGATCGGCATCTCGTGCAGCCTGTTTGACAGCTCGTTGTACAGTTTTTTCATCTATATGATGGCGTCGCGTTTTGCCGCTTCGCGGATCAACGGATATATTTTTAGATGGGAAAATATATTGCCATCCCCATTCTTTCGCAGCATTTGGATATTTTTTATCCAAAGCAAACGGCAGATAAACCTCACCCAGGCCCTGCATCAAGTCTTCATCGTGTAATGTTTTTACCTTTGCCATATGTGCTTTAAGTACATCAAGTGTGGCCTCTGGCAGCATTGTTACACGGTCTTTAAAACCTTTGCCTTCACGTATCAAAATCTCTCGTCTGGAAAAATCAACATCCTTAACACGCAAACGTACCGCTTCCATCAAGCGCAAGCCTCCGCCATAAAGTAAGTTGGAAACCAAAGCATGGGTGCCGCTCAAGTGTGAAAGCAAAGACTGAACTTCTTTAACTGTTAAAACAACCGGGAGTCGTTTTGGCACTTTGGCTTGGGTAACCTTATCCAGCCAAGGCAACTCTATTTCTAAAACTTCTCGATAAAGAAATAACAGCGCACTCTTTGCCTGGTTCTGCGTGGCAGAGGCAACATTGCCAATAACAGCAAGATGCGTAAGAAAAGCTTCAATATCCTCCGCGCCCATTTCATTTGGGTGGCGCTTGCCATGAAACAAAATATAGCGTTTAATCCAGTCCGTATATGACTGTTCGGTACGAATACTGTAATGTTTTACACGCAGCTTATTACGAACTTGATCAAGCAGCTTAGGGGTGTTTTGCATGGTGTATATATCTAAAATTTTAGGGTGTATTTAATTTTTGATATTGAGTAAAAACAATGAATTATAAAATTCCAGTCAGATTATACACCTTGAAGGTGCTTTTCAAGACCTTTTTTAGGGTGTCTATTTAACGTTAGGCGTGATCAAACCCAGTGCAGTGAAAATTAATTTTTCGGGTGTGGGGTCAGTTGTAACTGATGGTGCAGTTCTTCGAGGATCCTGCCTCATCCGTTTACACCACGCTGTCAGTGGCTTTTTTGTAGTGCAGCGTTTCAGCATCTCTTGTAAAGTGCGTGGCGTGGCGCAAGCCGGTCACGCAGTTGTTCCGCTCAGCAGTTACCAAAGTTTCATTTGTTGTAACGTAATTTTTTATTTCGTGCAGTGTTTTGTTGAGCGTGTTGTGTGTGCTCGTCTAACATTGCGTTCAAGCGGGACTCGCCCAGAAGCGGGCGAGCCCCTTAACTTAACGTT
>JANXWX010000152.1 GCA_025350915.1 Nitrosomonadales bacterium | reverse complement strand
ACTTGTCCCGGAACAAGTTCGGGCAAATCTGAAATGGCATCCCATACAGTTGCCTGACTTTGTAAATGCTGTGAGAAAAGTGGGTGAACTTTTAGGCACAGCTCTTTTGCACCGGCAAAGTTAGCCACTGCATGCGCGTCATGGGTTGGCTCTGGAAATTCAATTTTTCCGCCATCACGAAGCGCAATAAAGATAGTCCTGAAACGCATTTGAGGTATCCCATAATGACCCGCGAACAGAATCTTGTGGGCAACTTTGTACCCCAT
The DNA here is from genome assembly GCA_025350915.1 of Nitrosomonadales bacterium. Classification (GTDB taxonomy): domain Bacteria; phylum Pseudomonadota; class Gammaproteobacteria; order Burkholderiales; family Gallionellaceae; genus 39-52-133. Next base: position 22,863 of record JANXWX010000152.1, on the reverse strand, counting down.
ACCTTCCAAGTGCTTATAAATAGCATCAACCACCGTTCCCTTACCCAAAGAAACAATACCCGGAACATTCTCAATTAAAATCGCTTTGGGATGGAGAATGTCGGCAATCCGCAGATATTCCTTGAACAAGTGATTTCGTTGATCGTCCAGCGTTCTTATAGGAGCATTGATTGAGAACCCCTGGCAAGGAGGCCCCCCTGAAATCAAATCCAACTCACCAGGCTTCAAGCCAGTCAAATCGATAATATCGTGCTCGGATAATTCGCGAATATCGTTAGTAACCACATGCGTTTTTGGATTATTTTTGGCAAATGTGTCCGCATAAACGGGGTGGATATCGGAACCCAGAACGGATTCAAACCCTGCCATTTGCAGACCACAAGTCAAACCGCCTGCACCAGAGAAAAAGTCTACGGATTTCATTTCTACATTTTTGCCCAATAAACACCTATTGCATAAATGGCTAATGTTATTCTCATCGTTAGCCCAGCCTTCCGTTACGCATACGCAAACCTTTGGTAGCCAGTGCGCCCAGTCCCAAACCAGTGTGCGCATGGCAGATCGCGCACGCCAGCGCATCTGCCGCATCCGCACCGGGCTTGCCATCCAGCGCCAGCAGACGCATCACCATGTCCTGCACCTGCTCCTTGTCGGCATGCCCGTTACCGACCACCGACTGTTTAACCTGCAACGCGGTATATTCGGCTACCGTCAAATTTGCCAGCACGCCCGCACAGATTGCCGCGCCGCGCGCCTGACCGAGCAACAAGGTGGACTGCGGGTTCACGTTGACGAACACTTTCTCCACCGCCACCTGCTGCGGCTGATAGGTGGCGATCACTTCACCCAATGATTCCAGGATCACCTTCAGGCGCGGCGGCAGTTCCCCCGCCGGTGTTTTGATGCAGCCGCTTGCCACGTAACTCAACTTCTGGCCTACTTTATCAATTACGCCAAACCCGGTAATACGCAGGCCAGGGTCGATACCCAAAATGCGTAATGTTGTCACCGACAAAGCAATCCCCTCCCCCTTGTCAGGGGGAGGGGATTGCTCACCCCCCGGTCAAGGGGGGCTGAGGGGGTTTGCGCCTTAAACATCACTCTTCGATTACCGCATTGGTAAAAACCTCTTGCACATCATCAAGGTCTTCCAGCGCATCCAGCAGTTTTTGCATACGCACCGCATCATCGCCGGTAAAACTCACTTCGGTAGCAGGTTTCATCACCACTTCGGCCATCTCCGGCTTGAAACCGGCGGCTTCCAGGCGCTGCTTCAGATCGGCAAAATCATGCGGGCCGGTAAGTACTTCGATGCTGCCGTCGTCATGGCTTACCACATCTTCCGCCCCCGCATCGAGCGCCACTTCCATCAGCGCATCTTCATCGGTACCGGGAGCAAAAAACATCTGTCCGCAATGCTTGAATAAAAATGAGACCGAACCATCCGTGCCCAGATTGCCGCCATATTTGGTAAAAGCATGGCGCACATCGGCCACGGTGCGGGTTTTATTATCCGTCATGCAATCCACGATCACCGCCGCACCGTTAATACCATAGCCTTCATAGCGAATTTCGGTGTAGTTCACTCCCTCTAGCTCACCACTGCCGCGCTTGATTGCCCGCTCCACGTTGTCTTTAGGCATGTTTTGCGCATAGGCCTTTTCCATCGCCAGACGCAAACGCGGATTGCCGGCCGGATCGCTGTCGCCCAGACGGGCCGCAACAGTGATCTCCTTGATCAAGCGGGTAAAAATCTTGCCGCGTTTGGAATCCTGCTTGCCTTTGCGATGTTGAATATTTGCCCACTTGCTGTGACCTGCCATGACACTCTCCGTATTTACTTGCACGCGACCATACTGGTTTCGCTTATAGATCAAAGGCGAATACTAACATTTAAGGACCGCAAGCGAAAATCTATACAATAAGACGCGGCGAGCACACAGAATTGTTAACGCCTCTCGGTTATAATCTCATATTACTTTTTTATTGATCCATTGCTGCGGTCACTCACGAACGGCATCCCGGATAGACTCGCGCAGAACCATACAATGAATATTTTTTACGAAGAAGAAGGCAGTTTTAAGGTAGGCAGCATCATGACTGATAACGACACCTCGTTACAGATCGAAAGCATCCAGGGCAAACGCAGCAAAATCAAATCAGCCAATGTACTGTTGCGCTTTGCACAACCGGCTTTGGGCGAGTTCATGGCGCAGGCGGAACAAATTTCTGCCGAAATCGACGTGGATTTTCTGTGGGAAACCTGCCCGCCCGAAGAGTTTGGCTTTGATGCCCTGGCTACCGAATATTTTGGTCACACCCCCACGCCGCTTGAGTCTGCCGGGATTGTGATGCGCCTGCATTCAGCGCCGATGTACTTTTACAAAAAAGGCAAAGGCCACTACAAGGCTGCCCCCCCCGAGGCCCTCAAATCCGCACTGGCAAGCGCGGAGAAAAAGCTCGCATTGGCGGCCCTGCTTGTCCGTTATACCGAAGAGCTGAGCACATTTAAATTGCCAGCTGAATTCGCTGACAAGCTCGCCCAATTGTTGTACACCCCTGACCGCAATACACTAGAGGTCAAAGCACTGGAAGCCGCTTGTGCGGCTACCCACCTGTCACCAGCTCATTTACTGCAACGTTGTGGCGGTATACCCTCAACCAAAGATTATCATTTAAACCGCTTCCTGCTAGAGAATTTCCCGCATGGCATTGGTTTCCCCGAGGTGTCGGTAGAACCACATCCTGAATTACCACTGGCTGAAGTTACCGCCTTCAGTATTGATGATGCGTCCACTACCGAAATTGACGATGCCTTCTCGGTAGCGCAATTGCCCAACGGCAACTGGAACATCGGCGTGCATATTGCCGCACCTGCACTGGGCATTACCCCGAATACGCCGGTTGATACACTCGCCGCTGAACGCATGTCCACGGTTTACATGCCGGGCGCCAAGATCACCATGTTGCCGGAAAACGTGGTGCAGGAATTTACGCTGTGCGCCGACAAGGTATGCCCGGCACTTTCCCTGTACATGGAAGTCGACTCCGGCACCCTGGCCGTGATCGGCACACACAGCCGTCTGGAACGCTTGCATATCTCGGCCAATCTGCGGCATGACACGCTGGAACCGCTGTTCAATGAAAACACGCTGGCTGATTGCAAGCTGGATTACCCCTACGCCAGCGAGTTGACGCTGTTATGGAACCTGTCGCACAAGCTCGAAGCGGCACGCGGCAAAAACGGAGACAACAATACACAGCAGGTTGATTACAACTTCAATGTCAACAATGACGTGGTGACCATCACCAACCGGTTGCGCGGCTCGCCGATAGACAAGGTCGTTTCCGAGCTGATGATTTTTGTGAACAGCGCCTGGGGCAAGCTGCTGGCTGACAACGAGGTATCGGGAATTTATCGCACGCAGAATAACGGCAAGGTCAAAATGAGCACAGTTGCCGCACCGCACCAGGGGTTGGGTGTGGCGCAGTATATGTGGTCCAGCTCGCCGCTGCGCCGCTATGTGGATCTGGTTAATCAGCGCCAGATTATCCAGCTGCTGGCCAAAGAGCCTCCTGCCTACGCTAAAAATGACAATGCCCTGTTCGCCGTGCTAAGTAACTTTGATGCGGCTTACACCGCTTACAATGAATTCCAGCGCCAGATGGAGCGCTACTGGTGTTTGCGCTGGCTGGTACAGGAAAAGGTACAGCAAATCGAAGCCACTTTGATACGTGAAAATCTGGTCAGGTTCATAGGCATCCCACTGGTAGGACGCTTCCCCTCCATTCCTGAGTTACCGGCAAACACGCTGGTAACGCTGGAGATAGGCGAGATTGATCTGCTCGAGCTGACTTTTGATGCGCGCTTTGTCTCTGCCGCAACAGTAGTTGCAGTTGAAACACCAGTAGTACCCCCAGCTACCGTCGAAGCGGTGGAGGCGTCAGACTGATGCGCCAGTTAATACTTGCCTATTCTAAACTTCCCATAACCAGGTCAGTCGCGTTCTCGCTTTGTTTGCACGCATTTATCCTGTTTGGAATAGGTTTTGTATTACCCGATCCCAGAATCAATAATAATTTCCTCAAACCTTTGCAGGTAGTGCTGGTTAACAGCAAATCCAGATCGGCCCCTGTTAAAGCCGATGCCTTCGCACAACACAGCCTGGACGGCGGCGGCAATACCGCAGAAGACAAACGCGCGAGCAGCCCCTTACCCACCATCAGCGACGACAAACAATTTACCCCGGAACAATCTACCCAGCGGCTGCAGAAACTGGAGCAACAAGTCAAAAAACTGATGACGCAGGCCAAGAGTATGTACAGCGTGCCTCAAGCGCACACCGACAAACAGCGCCAGGATGGCAGCGATATGAACGGGCGTGACCTGGTGCAGCGCGCGCTTGAAATTGCTCGGCTGGAAGCGCAGATCGACCGAAATTTCAGCGCGTACCAGAAAATGCCGCAGCGCAAATTTATCGGTGCGCGTACGCAGGAATATCGCTATGCGCAATACATCGAAGATTGGCGCATCAAGGTTGAACGTATCGGCAACCTTAACTATCCATCACAGGCACGCCAGCAAAGAATTTTTGGCAAGCTGCAACTCACCGTGTCTATCAGGGCAGATGGATCGCTTGATAACGTGGAAATCAACAAGTCATCCGGACAGCGTATTCTGGATGCCGCCGCCGTTCGCATTGTAAAATTGGCGGCTCCCTATGCCCCCTTCCCTGAGGATATACGCAAGGAAACAGATGTAATGAGCATTGTGCGCACCTGGACCTTTACGCCCAATGATCAACTGGAAAGTGAATAGAACGCTGCGCCAGTCAACAAAACTTTATTGACAGCCAATACTTATATCGCGTACGCTATGTGCCCTCTTCTTTAACTTCGATCTAATTCATCAGAACTGAGAAACAGACCGCATCATGCTGAATTTGCGTATCGCCCAGTCGTTTTTGTTCGCCGTTGTCCTGTTTTTTGGGCAACAGGGCGGGGCATTGCACACGCTTCGCCATGCACTATCAGACAATGTTCACAAACAGGGTACGCAGGGGCAAACAACCCATGAGTGCGAACAATGCCTGAGCTACGCACAACTGGGCAGCGCTCTGAGCGTTGATTATTTGTCCTTCGATCTGGGCTCGGATCTCATCCAGGCAACCACCCAACATTACTCATTTCTCTTAAGCCTTCACACACTCCCCGCCCTGGCGCGCGGGCCTCCATCACTTCAAAGTCCGGTTTAATCTGTCGCGGGTCTGCACCAGCTCCTGCGGCATCTGGTGCTTCGCTGCACCGCCATTCTTTGGAGAGTTAAATTGTTTAAACATAATGCTATTTTTTTAGCGCTGCTCGTGCCTGTCACCGCCAGCGCCACGGATGACATTGACCTGCGCAATCTGCGCGAACAGGTTCAGCAGCTGGAACAGCGCGTGCAGAGGACTGAATCAAATGCAGCCGTTGCAAACCGTCCCGCAGCAGCCGGAGCCAATGCTTTCAATCCTGCTATATCTCTTGTTTTGCAAGGTACCTATGGAAAATTTGATCAGGATCCGGCTATTCCCTCCACCGGGTTTGCGATGTCGCCCAACAACAACGGATACAGCAGAAGTTTCAGCCTGAATGAATCGGAGCTGGGTCTGAGCGCGAATATTGACCCCCAATTTAGCGGGGTAGCCACCATCTCGCTCGCACCCGAAGGAAGCAGCAGTGTAGAAAATGCCTACGTGCAAACCACTTCACTGGGGAATGGCCTCAACCTCAAGATGGGACGTTTTTTTTCCGGCCTGGGATACCTCAACGATGTACATGCCCATGCCTGGGACTTCGTCGACCAGCCGCTGGTATACCGCACCTTCTGGGACAAACAGCTCGGGGAGGATGGCTTGCAGCTAAAGTGGCTGGCACCTGCCGATATTTTTATCGAGCTGGGGGCAGAACTGGGGCGTGGGCGCGGCTACCCTGGCACTGACCGGCAGGACAATAATGGCGCCGGTGCCGAAGCCCTGTTTGCTCATCTGGGCGATGACATCGGCGCAAGCAGCAGCTGGCGCGCGGGTGTTTCCATGCACCAGACTAAACGCGTCAATGCGGTCAGCAATAATGTGCCCGATCTGCATGCCACAGCGGGGGGGGTGAGCAACAGCTTCAGCGGGGACAGCAAGACCACCGGGCTGGATTTCATCTGGAAGTACGCACCCAATGGCAATACCACAGTAACCAGTTTCAAGCTGCAGGGTGAATACTTCCAGCGCACAGAAAACGGCCTGCTGACTTATGACACCGCAGGCGCCGCAATAACTGACAGTTACAGCGTTAGCCAGTCCGGCTGGTATGCTCAGGGCGTTTACCAGTTCATGCCGCATTGGCGCGCCGGATTGCGTTACGACCAGTTGAATTCCGGCAACGCCGAAGTCGGTACTACCAATGCGGCAAACGTCATCAGCAACTACACCTATACACCTACACGCTATACGCTGATGTTCGATTACAGCCCCAGCGAGTTCTCACGTCTGCGCCTGCAACTCGCACAGGACAAATCACGTGCAGGGCTAAGCGACAACCAGTTATTCGTGCAATACATCATGAGCCTTGGCGCTCATGGCGCACACCAATTTTAAGGAGCACTTAATGCATACCCTTCTAAAAACATTATTAATATTTTCCCTCGCAGCAGTGGCTTTACCCGCTAAGGCAGCGCTCAATATTTTCGCCTGTGAGCCGGAATGGGCAGCGCTGGCGCAGGAGCTTGCCGGTGACAAAGCCAGCATCTATGCTGCCACCAATGCACTGCAAGATCCGCATCGTGTGGAAGCGCGTCCCAGCCTCATCGCCAAAGCACGCCGCGCACAGTTGGTAGTATGCACAGGGGCAGAACTGGAAATGGGCTGGCTACCTGTTATCTTGCGCGAATCTGCCAACCCTGACATTGCTACTGGCAAACCCGGCTATTTCGAGGCAACACATTATGTGCAAATGCTGGAAGTACCCAGCCGCCTTGACCGGGCCGATGGTGATGTGCATGCAGCAGGCAATCCCCACATCCAGCTGGATGCGCGCAACTACCTACCCATAGCCCAGGCTTTATCGGCACGCATGAGCGAGCTTGACCCTGCCAATGCAGCCTTCTATGCAAAACGATTGCAGGATTTCGAGACTTCCTGGCAAGCCGCAATCAAACGCTGGGAAGCGCAAGCTGCTCCCCTCAGAGGCATTCCCGTGCTGGTTCAACATCGTGCTTATCCCTATCTGGAAGCATGGCTGGGCTTTAAACAAATCGGCGAGTTGGAACCCAAACCCGGCATGGAGCCAAGTGCCGCATACCTGGGAAAACTCCTCGCGCAACTTCAGGCTACTCCTGCACGCATGGTAATTCGTTCCGCATACCAGGATGCGAAACCTTCGGAATGGATCGCTGAACGAGCTCATATTCCAACCGTTGAGTTACCGTTTAGTGTAGGGGGAACTGAAACAGCAAAAAATTTATACGGTTTGTTTGACGACACCATTACACGCTTGTTACAGGGGCTAAAATGAACGACATCGACTTAAGCATTTTACTACCCGCTTTTCTCGCAGGCATACTCGTGCTATCCACCCATGTACCGCTGGGTATGAAAGTATTGGCACGTGGCATTATTTTTGCCGATCTTGCTGTGGCACAAATCGCCGGGTTGGGTGTCGCCATTGCGGGTTTGGCTGGCTACGCGGAACAACCATTACTGGTACAGCTGATTGCGGTAAGCAGCGCCCTGCTGGGTGCCATATTGCTGACATGGATTGATCGCTTATCGGCCAAAATTCGCGAAGCCAGTATCGGCCTGATGTTTATACTTGCCGCAAGCGGCAGCATATTACTGATGAGCCACGATACCCATTCCGGAGAGCATTTGAAGGACTTGCTGGTTGGGCAAATTCTGTGGGTAAACCATGTCCAGCTCATTACCACTTTCTTTCTCAGCGCCGCCATTCTTTTTTTCTGGCTCAAGTTCGGCCAGCAATTAGGCACCTTTGGATTTTATGCAATTTTCGCTTTGGCAGTCACCGCCTCGGTACAAATGGTGGGTGTCTATCTGGTCTTTGCCAGCCTGATCGTACCTGCCCTTGCCACCCATGCACTGCGTCGCAATCAATTGTTATTGGCATACGTCACAGGAGGAATCGGATACGCAGTGGGCCTGCTGATGTCGGTATGGCTGGATCTGCCATCAGGCGCTGCCATCGTGTGGGCATTAGCATTAACAGGCGCATCGCTATTACTGATAAAACGAATCAAGATATAATCACAGAATGACCGATAAATACGCAGTAATAGGCCACCCCGTCTCGCATAGCAAATCTCCGCTGATCCACAAACTGTTCGCTGAACAAACGGGTCAGGACATGAGCTATGAAGCCATAGCAGCGCCTCTTGACGGCTTTGCGGACACCATTCACCGTTTGCGCGATGAAGGCTACAAGGGATGCAATATTACCGTTCCATTCAAGCACGAAGCTTACAAACTAGCCACCGAGCATTCCGGTCGAGCCCGTGCCGCCAAAGCGGTGAACACGTTTCTGTTTCAGGATGGAATCATCCTTGGTGACAACACCGATGGCGTCGGCCTGGTCGCCGATATCGAACAAAACCTCGGTTGCAAATTCCTGTTCAAACGTGTGCTGTTAATGGGGGCAGGTGGTGCAGCGCATGGGGTGGTCTGGCATCTGTTTAATGCCGGCGCGGCTATCATCATTTCTAATCGCACCCTGGAAAAAGCGGAACAGCTTGCGGCAGAATTTGAAGGTTATGGAACCGTATTCGCAAAAAGCTACGGGGCGTTGGCAGGCCAACAATTTGATATCGTGATCAACGCCACTTCAAGCAGCCTGAGCGACGCCTTACCTCCACTACCTCAAGGTATCTTCAAACCCGACTCACTTGCCTACGATATGATGTATGGTAAGCAAACGCCATTCTTGCGGTTCGCGCAGGGACAGGGGGCAGGAAAAATGGCCGATGGCCTGGGTATGCTGGTGGAACAGGCTGCCGTTGCATTTCACAAGTGGCGCGGCGTTAGTCCTGACACTGCCCCAGTAATTGCCAGGTTGCGTACATGAAGAAAACCGTGTGGTCCATCACCTGGCACGTATTAGCTGCGTTATTTGTATTGTTGCTTTTTTATCAGGCATGGATAGCAGCACATATAGCCTGGTGGGCTGGCCGCAACCCGGCTACCAGCGCATTTATGGATGACAGGCTAATCATCATGCAAAGCAAAAATCCCAAGGCAAAGCTACAACACACATGGGTAGCCTATAGAAACATTTCCAACAATTTGAAACGCGCACTGATTGCAGCCGAGGATGCCAAATTTGTCGATCATGAAGGTTTTGATTGGGAGGGCATCCAGCGTGCTTATGAAAAGAATATGGCACGCGGTAAAATTGTCGCGGGTGGCTCAACCATTAGCCAGCAATTGGCTAAAAACCTTTTTCTTTCCACCAAACGTACGCCATGGCGCAAGGCTGAAGAAACTATTATTACCCTGATGCTGGAAGCGATCCTGGACAAACAGCGTATTTTTGATCTTTACCTGAACACGATCGAGTGGGGCAATGGCATATTTGGCGCAGAAGCGGCAGCACGACATTACTATCAAATAAGCGCGGCACAACTGTCCATTGAACAAGCAGCCAGGTTGGCCGCGATGGTACCCAATCCACGCTACTATGACAGCCATCCCGAGGCAAAAGGTTTGTTACGCAAAACAGGAATTATTTTGGAGACAATGGAGTTCGCTGAAATTCCATAAATGCAGGTTATTGATGCAAACCTTTCGCACTTTGAATTTTGGCGTTCATCTGAAAAACTTTGCTTATATCAATATTATTTGAGTATACTTCGCCTTAGTTAATAAATATAACTAAGGCGAAGTCCTTGCTTATCGGATGAAACTGGAGGAAACAATGAACGCCACATCGACCTTGACAATGTCACTTCTAGTAGCCATGACCATCATCAATCCTGTCATGGCTGCGGACGCAGAAGTTGCGCTTGATGGTAGAGGACTTGCTTTTGACAAGAACAAAGGAAATTGTCTCGCATGCCATGCGATACCAAACGACCCCAAGGCTGTTTCACCTGGCGATATTGGCCCGGCTTTAATCGGAATAAAATCCCGTTATCCTGATCGTGCAAAATTACGCGCCCAGATATGGGATGCCACGGCAAACAATCCTAAAACATCCATGCCGCCTTTCGGTCGTAATAAAATCCTTACTGAAGCGGAACTCGATCTCGTAACAGATTATATTTATGGCATGTGATAAATCATTGTAATAATTAAGCGATAACAGCATAACTATATAACAAGCTATCTTTAGGAGAACAACATGTCAGGAGAAATGCAAATACGCGCCAGAATGACTGGAGGTGACGTAGTAGACGTCAAAATTCTTATTGCGCATGCCATGGAAACCGGGATCCGTAAAGATCCAAAAACAAAAAATCTAATCCCTGCGCATTATATTAAAGATTTTACCGCAACTTTAAATGGGGAAACCGTGCTTGAAGGTCAATGGGGAACGGGTGTTGCTAAAAATCCTTTCGTTGGCTTCAGGCTTAAAGGCGCAAAGCCGGGAGATTTCGTTGCCGTAAAAGTCGTTGATAATTTGGGCGAGAAAATTGAGCACAATGCTATAGTGATTTGAATATATTTCATCGTTCTGCTGCAACTCATCCTTTCTAAGCAATAGGGAGAAATAAATATGAAACATAAATTTTTATCCATATTGGCAGGATTACTGCTTTTCACCAGCCTTGGAGTCTATGCTGTTCCTGAAGAGGATCGCACAGCACTGGTTAATCATTACAAGCAAATATTCCCAAATATCAAATTTGAAGACTACGTTTATGGCGCATTGGCCATGAACCCCGAAGCGAAAGAGCAGTACGATGATGTTATGGACTTTCCGCCCTATGCATATGACGTTCGTCAGGGGGGCGTGATATGGGAGACACCTTTCAAAAATGGCGAAAGATTTGCGTCATGTTTCAAATATGAAGGCAACAATGTCGCTGCAAGCTTTCCCTATTTCGACGACAAAACAAATCGTGTTGTTACATTTGAGAACGCCATCAACGATTGCCTTAAATTAAATAATGAAAAAGAAATGAAATATGCCAGCCAAGAAATGGCGATACTCACTTCTTACGCACGCAGTCTCTCGGATAAAGCTAAAGTAAACATCAAAATTAAAAGCCCAGGCGCACTGGCTGCCTATGAAAAAGGCAAACAATATTATTATCAGCGCCAGGGTCAGTTGAACTTTTCTTGTGCTACTTGCCACGTCGATAACGCAGGCAAGTTTACACGCAGCGAACAACTATCGATGATGGTTGGCCAGGCATCTCATTGGCCTGAATTTCGTGCCGGTACAGAGCCCGTAACCCTGCAAGGGCGCTTTATGCAGTGCCAAAAGAATACGCGTGTCAATGTCAAGGAACCCAACAGTCCGGAATATAATAACCTTGAATTTTTCATGACCTACATGAGCAATGGATTGAAAATGCAAACCCCTGTTTTCCGCAAATAGCCCATCATTACCGCGTTAGCATTTACTCACAAATTCAGCACATAAACCCCCTCTGAATATCAACAGAGGGTTATCTTAAGTAACAATCACTAGAACTAACCCCATTCAAACCTGAAGCCAATAAATATCTTGACTAAATTTGTCAACATTAGTATAGTTGACGAAATTGATCAGGTATTACTTTGCCCGTCAGGCGCTGACAAGGCAAAATTTCCAACTAAATATGGAGGTGAATCATGCGGTTAACTACTAAAGGGCGGTTTGCTGTAACTGCAATGGCAGACTTGGCCGAACGTCACGGCCAAGGGCCGGTGACTCTTGCGAGCATCAGCGAACGTCAAAAAATTTCACTTTCCTATCTCGAACAGCTATTTGGCAAGCTACGAAAGCACAACATCGTTATAGCTGTCCGTGGTCCCGGCGGCGGATACTATCTTGCTCGCCCCGCAGCGATGATTTCAGTTGCTGATATCATCGTAGCCGTGGATGAAAATGTGGATGCCACGCTTTGTGGCGGCAAAGCCGATTGTGATGATAATAAGCAATGCGCTACCCATGACTTGTGGATGGGCTTAAACGACATATTGCACCGTTATATGGCCGGCTTTAGCCTGCAGCAGCTGGTTGACGATCATGCCAAATTAAAACAGTCCGGCGCAGCAGTATCCATTAGTATCCATAAGGCTAGTGCCCAAGGTGCCCTCGCTCCGGTATGATTAGAGTTTGGTGCTAATTTTTTCCACCCAGAATTCCCAGGAGTTTGAAATATGTCTATTACATTGACTGAAAGTGCGGCAAAACAGATCAAAAACCAGCTTGCCAAACGCGGTTCAGGCTTGGCATTGCGTATAGGCGTCAAGCCTATGGGTTGCTCAGGTCATGCCTACACCTATGATTACGCGGATGAAATACGTGAAAATGATGCGTTGTTTGAAGCTTTTGACGCAAAAGTGGTGCTGGACCAGGTTTCCTTGCAATATATTGACGGCTCAAATCTGGATTTTGTAACTGAAGGGCTAAAACAAATCTTCAAAATTGAAAATCCCAAGGTGACCGCCATGTGTGGCTGCGGAGAAAGCTTCAGCATTAAAATCTAAGCTCACTCTCGGCCGGCTTTTCAGCATCAAGGCTGGCCTGACAGCTTTATCCTTCGACATACAATAATGTGGAGTCAATAAAATGAGCGCAGCACTGCAAAACATTATCAATCAGCCTTATAAGCACGGCTTTGTCAGCGATATCGAATCCGATGTTGCAGCGAAGGGGCTGGATGAAAGCACCATACGCATGATTTCGGCCAAACGGAATGAGCCTGAATGGCTGCTTGATTTTCGTCTTCAGTCTTATGCTGCCTGGCTCAAAATGACCGAGCCTACCTGGCAGAATGCACATCATCCAAAAATAGATTTTCAGGCGATCAGCTATTACTCTGCACCCAAGCAAAAACCCAAGCTTAAAAGCATGGATGAGGTTGACCCCGAGCTTCTGCGTACGTTTGAAAAACTCGGCGTACCGTTGCATGAGCGTATGGCTATGGCTGGCGTTGCAGTCGACGTCATATTCGATAGCGTGTCGGTCGCCACTACTTACAAGGAAAAGCTGGCTGAAGTCGGCGTGATATTCTGCTCATTCTCCGAGGCGGTCAAAGATCATCCCGAGTTGGTGAAAAAATATCTCGGCACGGTGATACCCACCAGTGACAATTATTATGCGGCACTTAATTCAGCAGTGTTTACCGACGGTTCTTTCTGCTTTATACCCAAGGGCGTCAAATGCCCGATGGATTTATCCACCTACTTCCGCATCAACACGGAAGAATCCGGTCAATTTGAACGCACACTGATTGTGGCGGAAGAAGGCGCCTCGGTTTCTTATCTTGAAGGCTGTACCGCGCCTGCTTTCAGCAGCAATCAATTGCATGCTGCCGTCGTCGAGCTGGTCGCGCTGGATAATGCAGACATTAAATATTCAACTGTGCAAAACTGGTATGCAGGTGATGAGAATGGCGTGGGCGGAGTCTACAATTTTGTGACCAAGCGCGGCCTCGCACAAGGCGTTAATTCACGCATTTCCTGGACACAAGTTGAAACTGGCTCGGCAATTACCTGGAAGTACCCTTCGGTTGTATTGCTCGGCGACAACGCCGTTGGTGAGTTTTACTCTGTTGCGCTAACCAACCATTATCAGCAAGCCGATACCGGCACCAAAATGATACACATCGGTAAAAATACCCGCAGCACAATAGTGAGCAAAGGTATTTCGGCTGGAAAATCCAACAACAGCTACCGCGGTTTGGTAAAAATTGCACCCAGCGCCAGTGGCGCGCGCAATTACTCACAATGCGATTCCATGCTGATCGGCCAGGAATCCGGCGCGCATACATTCCCGTATATCAATGTGCGGAACAACACCGCCAAGGTTGAACATGAAGCATCAACGTCGAAAATCGGCGAAGACCAGATGTTCTATTTTGCACAGCGTGGCATCGACGCGGAAGCCGCGGTATCGATGATCATCAACGGATTTTGTAAAGACGTATTTCAGCAATTACCACTTGAGTTTGCGGTCGAGGCGACCAATTTGCTCAGTTTTAAACTAGAAGGAAGTGTCGGATGATTTACCCAAATAGCAAAACCATACTCGAAGTGCGCAACTTGTGCGCCAGTGTGAGCGGTACGCCTATCCTTAAAAACATGAATTTCACCGTCAAAAGCGGTGAGGTGCATGCCATCATGGGCCCTAACGGTTCTGGCAAAAGTACTTTTTCCAAAGTGCTGGCCGGACACAGCGATTATGAAATCACCGGCGGCACAGTTTTATTCGAAGGTAAAGATCTGCTGGAACTTGCTCCGGAAGAGCGCGCCCGTGCCGGATTATTTTTGGCCTTCCAGTACCCTATCGAAATCCCCGGTGTCGGCAATAGCCAGTTTTTACGCCTGACCTACAACACTGTGCAATCCCATCGTGGCAATGAAGAACTCGACCCGTTGGAGTTTGATGACTTTGTGCGCGACAAAATGAAGTTGCTTGAAATGCGCGAGGATTTTCTTGATCGCAGTGTCAATGCGGGTTTCTCCGGCGGAGAAAAAAAGCGTAATGAAATTTTACAGATGGCGCTGCTTGAACCGCGCCTGGCGATACTCGATGAAACCGATTCCGGTCTCGACATAGACGCGCTGCGCATCGTTTCCAAAGGCGTGAACCATCTGGCCAATAAAGATAATGCCATCGTGCTGGTGACACACTATCAGCGCCTGCTCGATTATATCGTACCGGATTTCGTCCATGTCATGGAAGCGGGGCGCATCATCAAATCGGGCGGCAAGGAACTGGCCGTTGAGCTGGAAACACGCGGTTACGACTGGGTCAGCGACGAATACAAGGCAGCCTCACGGGTGGCAGCATGAGTGAAGCAACCCTCTCGTCCTCCAGCTATCTGCAAAGTTTATTAAACGGACAAGCTCGTCCGGCAGCGAGCACGCAAGTATGGCTTAACCAGTTGCGCAGCAGTGCTGTCGAAACGGTGAGCGAGCTTACTGTACCGACTACGCGTGATGAAGAATGGCGCTTTACCGATATTTCTTTGTTGACCAAAGTTTCATTGCAGCCCGCACTTGTATCTAACAATCTAACGGCAGCAGATATCAAACCGTTCCTGATTAAAGAGGCAACAACGCGACTGGTATTTGTGGATGGTGTCTATGCACCCAATCTCTCAACCGCCGCCAAAAAAGAAATTGTTGTCAGCAATCTTTACTCCGAGCTGGCAAAAAATTCGGCAGTATTACAACAACATCTGGGGTCTCACGCTGAGATTAAGGGCAACGCTTTTACCGCATTGAATACGGCCTTTCTGCATGATGCTGCGCTGATTATGCTGCCGCGGAATGCTACGTTAAAAGCACCTGTCCATCTACTGTTTATCGCCTCGCAAAAAGAAGTGGTGAGCTATCCGCGTACGCTGGTACTGGCTGACAATGGTTGTGAAGCGACTATCGTGGAAGATTATGTATCCCTACAGGATGAAGCCTACTTCACCAATGCGGTAAGCGAGTTTGTGCTTGCCGACAATGCACGCCTTCATCACATACGTGTACAACGCGAAGGTGCCAAGGCATTTCACATTGCCAACTGCTCGGCAATCTTGTCGCGCTCCAGTAACTATCAATCAGTTAATGTGGCGATGGGAGCACGTATCTCGCGCTACAACCTCAATATCAGGATGGCAGAAGGCGCTGAATGCTCAGCTGATGGACTTGCTCTGATCAAGAATCGTCAACTTGCCGACACGCACACCTTTATTGACCATGCACAAGCGCATGGCATCAGCCGCCAGCTGCACAAATGTATCGTAGGAGGTGCGGCGCATGCCGTGTTTAACGGCAAAATCATGGTGCGCCATGGCTCGCAAAAGACTGACTCACAGCAGTCCAACCATACATTGTTGCTCACGGACAAAGCCCATGTGGACACCAAGCCGCAACTGGAAATTTTTGCCGATGATGTAAAGTGCACCCACGGCGCGACCATAGGCCAGCTCGATAATGAAGAAGTATTTTATCTGCAGAGCCGCGGGCTCTCCGAGACACTTGCACGCAATATGTTGACCTATGCTTTTGGCGCTGAAATTATCGAGCGTATTAATGTAAATTCACTGAAGCACAGTCTGGAACAGACCGTGCTTGAACAAACATCGACCCAATTATAAAAACGAATTCGCAATGAACGCACCTACTTTCAAACCTGCAGCCGTATTGGATATTGAGCGCATACGTGCCGACTTTCCGATTCTGAAACTGGAAGTCAACAACAAGCCGTTGGTGTATCTTGACAACGCCGCTTCCAGCCAGATGCCTCAACAAGTCATCGACCGTCTGGTGCGTTATCAAACCTCGCAGCATGCAAATATTCACCGTGCGGTTCACTACCTGTCGGAAACCGCCACACACGAATATGAAGTCGCGCGCCGTACCCTGCAAAAATTTATTAATGCCAAGGAAGATCGCGAAATCATCTTCACCAGCGGCACCACTGAGGCGATCAATCTTGTGATGCATGGCTATGGTCGCAAGTTTATCAAAGCAGGTGACGAGATTATTCTCACCACGCTGGAGCATCATTCCAACATCGTACCGTGGCAGATGCTGTGCGAAGAAACCGGCGCAAAGATACGCGTGGTGCCTATCAACGATGCGGGCGAGCTGGATATTGCCGTGTATGAAAGCCTGTTTAACGAGCGTACCAAGTTTGTCGGCGTGGTGCATATTTCCAATGCGCTGGGCACGATTAATCCGGTGAAACAAATGATCGCCTTCGCCCATGCACGTGGTGTGCCAGTATTGGTTGATGGTGCGCAGGCAGCTCCCCATCTCAGCGTGGATGTTCAGGATCTGGATTGTGATTTCTATGCCTATTCCGGTCACAAGTTATGCGGGCCAACCGGTATCGGCATGCTCTACGGCAAAGCCAAACACCTGGAAGCAATGCAACCGTACAAAGGCGGTGGTGACATGATCTTGTCTGTGACATTTGAAAAAACCACCTACAACACCATCCCTTTCAAATTTGAAGCCGGTACGCCACCTATCATGGCAGCCATCGGCCTGGGTGCGGCAATTGATTATCTGCAAACGATCGGCATGGACAAAATTGCCGCGCACGAACATTCGCTGCTTGAATACGCCACTGCACAAATCAACGACATGCCGGGCGTGCGAATTATCGGCACTGCCAAAAACAAGGCTTCGGTTATTTCGTTTGCAATTGATGGTGTGCATCCGCATGACATTGGCTCATTGCTGAACCAGGAAGGTGTCGCGGTACGCACCGGTCACCATTGTGCGCAACCGGTGATGGACCGCTATCGCGTCCCGGCTACTTCACGTGCATCATTCGCGTTTTATAATACGATGGCCGAGGTAGATGCATTGATTACCGGCATCCGCACTGTACAACAGGTGTTTGCATAATGGCCGATTTGAAAGCGCTTTATCAGGAAGTCATTCTTGACCATAATAAAAAGCCGCGCAACTACGGTAAGCTGTCGCCCTCCACGCACCATGCGGAGGGACACAACCCCTTATGCGGCGACCATATCAGCGTTACTTTGAATCTTTCTGGGAACCTCGCTGACGTAAAAATTGAAGCAATCGGTTTTGAGGGTGAAGCCTGTGCCGTGTGCAAATCATCCGCATCGATGATGACCGTAGCCGTCAAAGGCAAAACAAGGGATGAAGCCGAAACGTTAACGCAGGATTTTCTGGCGATGGCCACCGGCAAGATGGATATGAACGCACCCAACAACATGGGCCGCCTTGCCGTATTTGCCGGCGTAAAAGATCTGCCTACCCGGGTCAAATGTGCGATCCTGCCTTGGCACACGCTGCATGCGGCATTCAATTCGGTACTGGAAGTCTCCACCGAAGCGGATGCCGACCCGATGCATACTTCCTGAACATGATTATTGTAACTACTTATTTTTAACTGCCCCAAATCTCGACAAATTTAGTAAAGACTGAAATGCCAAAAATATCAGAAATCGAAAGTACACCCAACCCGAATGCGATGAAATTCATCCTCAGGGAAAACCTCACCTGGGGTGTGGCGCACTCCTATGAAAATGCCGCACAGGCGCAGGACGATGAACTTGCCCGGAGCTTGTTTGACATACCGCATGTCAGCAATGTGTTCTACGTTGATAAATGGGTAACCGTCACGCAGGATGGTGGTGCCGACTGGAAAGAGCTTGTACGCAAGGTGGCCGACCCTATCCGCTTTGCGGCAGCGGCTGAAGCCAAATCCGAAGCGGCCATTGCAGAAGCCAGCAAATCATTTACCAATATGAGCGCTAAGGACCAGGGGCGCCTGACCAATATCAAAGCACTGCTGGACGAAAAAATTCGCCCTTATCTAAAAAGCGATGGTGGCGATCTTAATGTAGTTGGCCTCGAAGGTAATGTGCTGAGCGTACATTACCAGGGTGCCTGCGGCAGTTGCCCAAGCTCGCTTTCCGGCACTCTGTTTGCCATCGTGCAGCTTGTGCGCACGATAGAACCGGATATTGTGGTCGATGCAGTCTAAGCCTTTATTCACGCAGAAAGCTTGGCATGACTGACTGGGTAACCGTGGGTCGTGTGGATTCGTTCAAAGAGGGCACACGTGTCAGTGTAGATATCGACGGCACCGTGATCGTTGTCTTTAATCTGGATGGAAAATACTACGCCATTGAAGATATATGTACCCATGATGGCGGGCATCTCACGGGCGGAGAAATTGAGGGTGACCAGATTATCTGCCCGCGTCACGGTGCGCGCTTCTGCATTCGTACCGGTGCAGCACTAACCTCACCGGCATACGAGCCCACCGCCACCTTTCCGGTCAGAATTGAAAATGGTGAAGTACAAACACGAGATGATCGCTGGGATTAAACCCGATATAAAAAATATTTATCTACTGAGGATTTCAAAATGACAGAAGCAGAAAAGCCGGTCCCTACTCAAATCGAACTGCACCAGAAATCGCGCGTATTGGAAATTGCCTTCTCGGACGGCAAGCACTACCGCCTGCCCTATGAATTTTTACGCGTCAACTCTCCCTCTGCGGAGGTCAAGGGTCACGGTCCCGGCCAGGAAACTTTGCAAGTCGGCAAGATGGACGTTGAAATTTCTTCAGCCGAACCGGTCGGCACCTATGCAATGCAAATCACCTATTCCGATGGTCACGATAGCGGCCTTTATACCTGGGAATACCTGCATCAGATGGGTGAGCAACAAGACACTATGTGGCAGGATTACCTGAACAAGATGGAAGCCGCAGGCGCCAAACGTGAGCCCGCACCCAACATACTGAAAGCCAGCTCAGGTGGCGGCTGCGGGAGCGGAGGATGCGGCTCCAAGTAACAGATGATAATACACAGCGAATACGCTTAACCATCAAGGAAATATATACATGTCTAAAGAACAATTCACCGAGCAGGACTGGCGCAGATTCCTGATAAGCATAGGCGAAGACCCGGATCGTTCCGGCCTCGCTGAAACACCTGCACGTGTCGTCGGTGCATGGAAACACTGGACTTCTGGTTATAACCAGGATCCTGCGGACATGTTAAAAGTGTTTGAAGATGGCGCCGAGCAATACGACGAATTGATCGTCGTCAAAAACATTCCGGTGTATAGCCATTGCGAACATCATCTCGCCCCGTTTTTTGGCACGGTAACGATAGGATATGTTCCCAACGGTAAAATTGTAGGGCTATCCAAACTCACCCGACTGGTTGATTGCTTTGCCCATCGTCTGCAGGTACAGGAAAGGCTCACGATCCAGATAGCCGATTCGCTCATGGAACAGCTGGAAGCCAAGGCAGTTGGAGTGGTCGTCAAATGCCGGCATTTATGCATGGAAAGCCGCGGTATTCGTACCCAAGGTGAGGAAACCATTACCTCCGCCATGCTGGGCGAACTACAACCCAACCAGGCGATGCGCGCAGAATTTATGGCACTTGCACGCGAATCGTAAGTATTTACTCTCTTCTGCATAAACTTAATAAAACCTGCATTTAACCAGCAAATCATTTTATGATTAATCGCGCAGACGATGATGTACTGATCCGCGCGATGCCGTTTGTATTTGTCGTGATCTGGAGCACAGGCTTCATTGCCGCGCGTTACGGCATGCCGCTTGCTCCGCCGTTGAGCTTCCTCGCACTGCGCTATTCCTTCTCCATCTTCTGCTTCCTGTTATGGATTTCCGTGGCGCGTGTTTCCTGGCCAAGCACACCCGCACAATGGATGCATCTTTCTGTCACCGGCATACTGATGCATGGCGGCTATCTGGGCGGCGTCTGGATAGCAGTCAAGGCCGGTATGGGCTCAGGATTGGTCGCGCTGATTGTCGGCCTGCAGCCGGTGCTCACCGCATTCTGGATTGCCTTCACCGGCGGTAATGTCACACGCCGGCAATGGGCCGGATTAGTGCTTGGCTTTTCCGGGCTGGTTCTGGTGGTCTCGCGTAAATTTGGCGCGGGTGTCGCAGGTGTCACCGCCCCAGAATCATCAAACGATTTCCAGGCTGTGCGGCATTCATTCTCGCCGGAATAATTGCCAGCGGATGCGCTCCAGTGGTGGAAGTTATCAAACGATAATCCGGCACTCTTCGCGGCCATGCCAGCCCGCACCCACTCATCGCGGGCGCATCCTGCATCAAGGTGAAAAAGCGCATCACGGGCGCGGTCGATTTCATTCAGCATGGCCACCCCCAAACACGGCTTGAATAGTTTTCGGTGCAAGGAAATATCGGCTTATGGTGCGGGCAGGTCAAACGATTCCACCGGCCAGCCCAAACCCTTCAAGGTGAAAATCACGGCAGATAGTCGCCAGCTTCCCGTTATCTGTTCAAGCTCGGGGTGCGTGTGCGTGAAGGTTTGCCCATTCAGCATCAGCGAAAGACAGCGTGCAGGAAGTGTGTTCGGGGTTGGATATATCGGGTTAAAATCCGGCTCGGGCAGGAAAGACATTTGCTCAAACCCGGATGATGCTTGGAGGCTGTCCGGGTTTATCATTTTGCACCGCCTTCCAGCAGGGCGCGAATATCAGCAACACGCCACGCAAGACGGCCATTGATACGCACGGGGCGCGGTACACCGGCAGGCTCCGCCGATGCCCAACTGCGCAAAGTTTGCGGCTTGCGATTCAGGTAATGCGCAGCTTCATCGGTTGTTACGGTAGGGCGTGTTACCTGCTCCAGTGGGCAGAATTGCATATTATTTTGCGTCATTATCAATACTCCAAAATAGCCCGTTTGAAACGGTGTAAATGGGTCTCGATAACTTGCCGATAATCAGCCATCAAAACCCATGTATCCCGCCCCTTGTGGGCAGTTGAATCGGCATTGATATATTGCTGGATTGAATCAGTATTTTTTCGTGCCACAAGAAAAAACGGCGCAAGCTGTAAAGCCGCGCCGTTATTGGGTTCCCATACATCTACGGTGGAACGAATGTCACCTTTTATTATTTCGTGCCACTTGTGCCATTTGTTCCAGTCGGCGGAATGAATTTTCACCCCTTTAATGCTTTGCTGCGAATGCCATCGGCGGAACGCTCGCCACGATTGCCGTGCGCCGTAGAATCTTTTGCCAGTTCTAATTGCACAGCACAGCTGATATTTCGTGCACTGATTTCACGTTCGCCCCTGTTGTATCTTTCAAGAGCTATATTGTCGGCAATGGTACGGGCTTTATCTTCCCAGTCATCGTCCGGTGTTGCTGTGTCGGTTGAAGTTTGAACCATTGGGGCGGGTGCAGGAAATTCCCAATCTAATTTGGGCAAGGTTTTAATAAGCCATTTGTTTAGGTCATTCCAATATGCCTCTTCGTAAAATTCTCTAACCCGCGTTGGGTGGTTATTCTCGCCATATGAAATTGGGACATTGCTACCGGGTAGATATACGGCTAAATCTCCAGTTTTTGCTGATTTGGCAAGCAACGGCAAAATAATTTCGGCAGATTCGCCTGTGTGTTTTTCAAGTTCGTTTGCTGCCTCTTCCAAGGTGTAACGTCCGGCATTTCTTTTTGCCTTTTCCTGCTGTCTTAATTGTTCCCGATGTTTTTCGGTCTTGGCTTCAATATCGTCGGTCATCGCGCCACCTTCACAATACGCCTTCAATTAGAAACCCCCGTCAGGCCGGTGAAGGTGTCCGGCTTTTTGCTCCGTCGAGTTAGGCGGGGGTAAGCTTGTTATGCGCCTTGTCAGTGATGTTTTGCCCAATCCCGAAGTGCATCATTTATGCGAGTTTGCCAGCCGTTGCCGGTCGCCTTAAACTGCTCCAGAATATCGGCATCCAGTCGAAGTGTTACCTGCTCTTTTTTTCCGCTCCCAAGTGGTCTTCCGCGGCCTCGTTTGAATTGGCTTAACTCGGCATCAGTCAAGGGTGGATTGTCTGGGTCAGTAAGGGCGGCAGCGGTAATCTGCGCATCCTCTTCCGGCGTATTGAGCAGGATTTTTTTGCCAGTTTTAGTTGTTAGATACATAAATTTGTTTCTCCTTGTTATTGGCCTTGCGCAAGCTGATTATTCTGCGCACCTCATTACGGTCAACATAAACCACGCAATACAGCCGTTCACCAATCGAGCCCAAGGCAATCATGCGCACTTCGCCATAATCGCGGCGGGTGTCATGCCATATCAATGCGTCATCCCATTCCAGCTTTGCCGCTTCGGATAGTGACAAGCCATGCTTGCTTTTATTCAGCGTGCTTTTGGCTTCGTCGAATGTGATTTGCATGG
>JANXWX010000132.1 GCA_025350915.1 Nitrosomonadales bacterium | reverse complement strand
GCATGCCAGGGGCTGGGGCTGGCATCGATAAAACTCAACAAGTCTTGTGCTTGCGCTCTTGCTTCGGGAGATATATTCATGGCAGATTCTATTCGTTTAAATTACATCACAAAAAACATTGGTCGCGGATTAATCGTCCAGTGAAACTTTGTAGGTTTCCGGCATAAACATAATACCGGCTATCAGTCCCACAATCAGCAAACCGATCGGATACCACAAGCCCGAAACCGCATCCCCTGCTTTAACATTCAACAACGTCACCATAAAGGGGGACAGACCGCCTATCCAGCCTGCGCTCAGGTTGTGCGGCAGTGCCACCGCTGTATAACGTGTGCGGGCCGGAAAAAGCTCAGCGAGTACAGCCGTTTGCGGCCCGGTGACCAATGCCAGGGCAATGACCGGAATAATCAACAATAACACTATCATCAGCCGGTTGACCTGCTGCGGGTCGGCATGTTCCGTCCAGCCTTGTGCTTTTAATGTGGCGCTGATGGCAGTGGGATTAAAGCCTGCCACAACATCACTTTCACCGATACTTACCTCGGTCACATTGATGGTACGCTGTGCATGCAGCGTATGTGTCACGCCCAGCTTGGTCAGCAATTCCTGATTCTGTTCGCACGCATTGCGCGGTTTGGTAAAGGGGCTATAAAAACACGCGTCACCGTACAACACCACAGGCACCTCACTGATAAAACGCTGCATCGCGGGGTTACCAAAATGCAGCAAACCCTGATACACCGGCATCAAAGCCAGACTCCCCAACAGCATGCCCGCCATTATCACCGGCTTGCGCCCTACCCTGTCTGACAACCAGCCAAAAAACAGGGTTAGCGGAAACAAGGCCAGGGTACTGATCATCACCAGCATACTGGAAAGTTGCGGCTCCAGTCTGACGACACTTTTCAGATAAACGTTGGTATAGACCTGTGAAGTAAAGAACAGCAAGGCACCGCCCGCAGAGATACAAAAAAACAGTAGTGCCATACGTCCCAGCGTGGTTTTGTCCCTGAAAATTTCGCGCAATGGAGAGCTCGACAATGCATTTTTCTCGCGCAATTTTTTAAACACGGGAGACTCAACCAGACTCATTCTGCTCTTCAACGATATCAATAACAGCACTGCCGATAACAGGAAGGGCACGCGCCATCCCCAAGTATTAAAGTCGTCTGCACTTAGCCATGCTTGTAATAAAACAACCTGCAATGTCGACACCAGAATACCCAGTGGCCCCATCAGTTGCAGCACGCTGGTATAGGTGCCGCGTTTGTTCGCAGGAGCGTGTTCAGTTATATAAACTGAAGCGCCGCCAATTTCACCGCCGACAGAAAATCCCTGCAGCAAACGCAAAATCAGCAGCATAATGGGCGCCCACATGCCTATTTGTGCATAGGTAGGTAACAGGCCAACAGCAAATGTTGACAGCCCCATCAATACGATTGTCGTAATAAAAATTGGGCGACGTCCATATTTATCCGCCAGGGAACCGAATAATGCAGAACCCAGCGGACGCACCACCATACCAACCCCGAAGGTCGCCAGGCTCGACAAAAGCGCGGTGGTGGGATTGTCAGAGGGGAAAAACAACACGCTGAAATAAATAGCCAGCGAAGCAAAGGTCAGAAAATCGTACCACTCCAGAAAGGTGCCATAACAGGCCGCAATAATGACATTTCGTTGAATCGGGGTCGCTTTTTCAGAGTCGGGACTCGATGTGATCGTTGAAGAATTATTCATTAATGGATACGGTAGTTGTCGAAGTTGAGATGCAATCGCTACACAAGCCTGCAAGATAAACAGTAATATTCGCAAGTATAACCCCAACCTAACCGAGTATTCTCATCTCCATGTGAATCTCGCCTTAAATGGAGCTTGCTCCAATACCCCTGCAAAGTTAAACTCCCGCGCAATTATTAAATTGCATGGCTGTACCCTATGAAAATACCCAAAAGAATCGAACCGCTGGTGGAAGATGGCCTGATTGACAACGTCATCCGCGAACTGATGAGCGGCAAGGAAGCCAAGGTCTATGTCGTGCAGTGTGGCGACGACATACGCTGCGCCAAGGTATACAAGGAAGCCAACCTGCGCAGCTTTCATCAGGCGGTAGACTACACCGAAGGTCGCAAAGTAAAGGGCAGCCGCCAGGCCAGAGCCATGGCCAAAGGCACAAAATATGGACGCAAGGAACAGGAAGCCGCCTGGCAAAGTGCAGAAGTCGACGCGCTGTATAAACTGGCCGCAGCCGGTGTACGTGTTCCTCACCCTTATGGCTTCTATGAGGGCGTGCTGCTGATGCAGTTGGTTAAGGATGAAAATGATGAACCTGCCCCCCGCCTCAATGATGTAGAACTCAGCAGGGATCAGGCACTGTCATTCCACGCCATGCTGATCAGGCAGGTCGTGCTGATGCTGTGTGCAGGCATTGTTCACGGTGACTTGTCCGAGTTTAATATTCTGGTTGACCATCTGGGCCCCGTCATTATCGACCTGCCCCAGGCCATAGACGCGGCAGCCAACAACAACGCCAGCCGCATGCTGGAGCGCGATGTCGAGAACCTAGCCAACTACTTTGGCCAATACGCGCCCGAACTGCAAACCACCCAATACGGTAAGGAAATATGGGCAATCTATCAGCGCGGTGAA
>JANXWX010000120.1 GCA_025350915.1 Nitrosomonadales bacterium | reverse complement strand
CCATCAAAGCCGATATTTATCAGCTTTGATGGTTTTGCGATCGGTGGTTTGTCGGTGGGTGAACCCAAAGAAGATATGCTGCGCATCCTGCAACACATTGCACCGCAATTGCCTGCGGGTAAGCCGCGTTACCTGATGGGTGTGGGCACACCGGAGGATTTGGTGGACGGGGTGAAACACGGTATAGATATGTTTGACTGTGTGATGCCGACCCGCAATGCACGCAACGGCATGTTATTTACCCGCTATGGCAATATCAAGATTAAAAATGCGCAATACAGGCTTGATTTGCGTCCACTCGACGAGCGTTGCGGTTGTTATACCTGTCAAAATTTCACCCGTGCTTACCTGCATCATTTGCACCGTATTAATGAGATCCTGGGTGCGCGCCTCAATACCATTCATAACCTGTGTTACTACCAGGAATTAATGGCAGCAATAAGAATCTCGATCGAGCAAGGAAAGTTTGCTGACTTCGTTGCAGTATTTGAAGTTGAGCGGGGCAGACTTCAGGAAAAGCAGGCCGGGTGAAGGAGCTGTTCACAATAAATTCATCTGCTTCATGATAGAATCGCGGTTTGGATAATTTAATTTGGAGAGTACTACAATGTCTTTCAGCAACTTGTTTATCGCTAATGCATATGCAGAAGGTGCAGCACCGGCAGCATCAGCCGGGATTATGGATTTTGTTCCTTTGATTGGTTTGGCAGCCGTGTTTTATTTCCTGGTGTTGCGTCCGCAGATGAAGCGTGGGAAAGAAACAAAAATTATGCTCGCTGCACTGCAAAAAGGTGATGAGGTTGTTACCACCGGTGGCGTAATGGGACGTATTACTAAAGTGGGCGATAGCTTCATCAGTCTCGAAGTAGCTGAAGGTATCAATCTGAATATCCAGAAGGGCGCTATTCAAAACGCGCTGCCGAAGGGCACTTTGAAGTCGATGAACTAAAGGTACTGCAATGAACCATTACCCGCTTTGGAAAAACCTGATCATTGTTGGCATGCTTGTATTGGGTCTGGTGTATACATTACCCAACTTTTATGGCGAATCGCCCGCAGTTCAGGTTATGCCGTTACGTTCTCACCTGAAGGTTGATGCGGCACTACTCAAGCGGGTAGAGGATGCCCTGAAATCTGCCCAAATAAGTACTGAAGTGTTGAGTCAGGATGCAACCGCTATCAAGGCGCGTTTTTCCGATATTGACACACAGGGCAAGGCAAAAGATATTTTGCAGGCACAGTTGGGCGATGATTACATCGTGGCGTTGAACCTGTTGCCGCGCTCGCCGCACTGGCTAACCAGTTTAAATGCCTTGCCGATGTATCTGGGTCTGGACTTGCGTGGCGGTGTGCACTTCATGTTGCAGGTTGATATGAAGCACGTGCTGGATAAGGCGCTGGATACCGCCACCAGCGATTTTCGAGTCACCTTGCGTGAGCAAAATATTCCCTATGCGGGTGTAAGCCGTGAAGGAAATTCCCTCAGTGTTAAATTCCGCGGTGCCGAAACGCGCAGTAAAGGTTTGTCCGAGCTGAGTTCAAGTAACAGGGGTATGGATTTTAATGACTCAGATTCGAGCAAGGATTTCCTTTTGACTGCCAAATTCAAATTACAAGAAGAGCAGGTTATTCAGAAAGCGGCAGTTCAGCAGAATTTGACGACCTTGCGTAATCGTGTAAACGAACTGGGTGTGTCAGAGCCTGTTATCCAGCAGCAGGGCGCGGATCGCATCATCGTGCAACTACCGGGTATGCAGGACACCACACGGGCGGAAGCAATTTTGGGCAGAACAGCGACGTTGCAAGTGCGTATGGTTGAAGCGCATACCCATCCCGATGCGCGCGATTATAGCCCCGAGAAAATCGAGGCGGCGAAACGCGGCATTATTCCTGCAGGAACAGAGTTGCTTTATTCGCGCCGTGATGGACGAGATGAGCCGTTGCTGTTATCGAAACAGGTTGTGTTTACCGGTGAAAACCTGACTGGCGCGGATGCTTCCATAGACCAGCAAAATTCCGGCTCTGTTGTGAGTGTAAAACTGGATGCCAAAGGCGGCATCGCGATGAAAAATGCCACGCGTGAAGGCGTTAAGCGCCGCATGGCAGTCGTGCTAATCGAGAAAGGTGTTGCCGAGATTTTAACCGCGCCAACCATACAATCCGAATTGAGCAATCGCTTCCAGATCACAGGTATGCGCAGTACCGAGGAAGCCAATGACCTTGCCTTGCTGATGCGTGCCGGTGCACTGGCAGCACCAATGGAAATAGTGGAAAAACGTACAGTGGGCCCCAGCTTGGGCGCAGAAAATATTGCACGGGGTTTTCACTCCACCCAGATCGGCTTTGTGGCCATTGCAATTTTCATGATTGTCTATTACCTGGTGTTTGGCGGTGTTTCTGTGTTGTCGCTTGGCGCCAATCTGTTACTGCTGGTTGCACTGCTGTCCATGTTGCAGGCAACACTAACGCTGCCGGGAATGGCAGCGATTGCTTTGACATTGGGTATGGCGATTGATTCGAACGTGCTGATTAACGAACGTATACGCGAAGAACTGCGTAATGGCATTCCACCGCAAACGGCAATAAATGCTGGATATGATAATGCGTTCGCAACCATTCTCGACTCCAACATTACAACATTGATCGTGGGTATTGCCTTGTTCATGTTTGGATCCGGCCCGATTCGCGGTTTCGCCGTTGTGTTGTGTCTCGGCATCATGACATCGATGTTCAGCTCCGTGCTGGTGTCTCGTGCAATGGTTAATTTGATTTATGGCCGTAAGGTGCGTCTAGCCAAGGTATCTATTGGCTAAAATTTCTATTGGTTTAAAGAGCGTAAGCTAAGTCTGCACCAAGTACTATTACTAAGGAATTGCGAGATGGAATTATTCAGATTTAAAAACGATATTCCGTTCATGAGTTATGGACGATGGACTACCACAATTTCATTGGCAACTTTTATTCTGGCCGTATTTTTTCTGGCTACGAGAGGGCTCAACTTTGGCGTGGACTTTACCGGCGGAACGGTCTTGGAAGTGCACTATGCCCAACCTGCAGACCTTAACAAGGTACGTCAGGAACTGACTGAAATAGGCTTTCACGATGCAGTGGCCCAGAACTTCGGTTCTAGCCATGATGTGCTGATACAAGTGCCTGCCAAATCCAATACTTCAAGCTCAAAAATAAGTGACGATGTTTTGCTCAAGCTGAAATCAGGCGAAGCCAGTGTTGAAATGCGTCGTGTAGAGTATGTTGGGCCACAGGTTGGCAAGGAGCTGTTTGATAACGGTGCGATAGCACTACTCATGGTATCACTGGGTATTGTTGTTTATTTGTGGATACGTTTCGAATGGAAATTCGGCCTGGCGGCGATAATCGCAAACTTGCACGACGTGGTAATTGTGTTGGGCTTCTTTGCGTTTTTCCAGTGGGAATTTTCCCTTTCGGTGTTGGCGGCTGTGCTGGCAGTGTTGGGATACTCGGTGAATGAATCAGTGGTCGTGTTTGACCGTATCCGCGAAAATTTCCGCAAAATGCGCAAGTCGGAGGTTGCTCATATAATCGACAATGCCATTACCCGAACCATGTCTCGCACGATCATCACCCACGGTTCAACACAGATGATGGTTACGGCGATGTTATTTCTGGGTGGAGAAACCTTGCATTATTTTGCACTGGCAATGACCGTCGGCATTTTGTTCAGTATCTACTCATCTGTTCTCGTAGCGAGTCCGTTGTTGATGATGTTTGGTGTGTCTCGCGAGGATTTCATCAAGCCTGAAAAAACCACCGCTGAAGAAGTGTTGCCCTAGGTTATGGAATTTATTACTGATCTGCTCAATATCGTATTAAATCTTGATACGCATCTGCTGACACTGACGCAACAATATGGTGTGTGGGTTTATGCCATACTTTTCTTAATCATTTTTAGTGAAACCGGCCTGATTATCTTTCCGTTTTTACCGGGCGATTCCCTGTTATTTGTTGCGGGTGCTTTATGTGGAGTAGCAGCACTAGATGTGTCTATCTTGTTGCCCTTGCTGATATTGGCAGCTTTTTCGGGTGATAACACCAACTACTGGACGGGCCGATTAGTCGGCAAACGACTGGTGAAAGTTGGAGATTCACGCTTCCTCAAGCTGCAGCATCTAGATAAAACCCACGCCTTTTATAAAAAGCACGGTGGCAAGACGATAATTTTCGCGCGTTTTCTGCCAATTATTCGTACTTTTGCGCCTTTCATTGCCGGTATCGGCAAAATGGATTACCGCATGTTCATGCTGTTCAGTGCGGGGGGGAGTGCGGTATGGATATCCTCCTTTGTGATCGGTGGGTATTTCTTGGGCAATGTACCGATCATTAAAAATAATCTGACTTTAATGATTTTGATCATTATCTTTATCTCAGTTGCGCCGGCGATACTGGAGTTTATTCGCCAGCGTCGCGTGCAAAACTAGAAGCGATATCTCGGGCTAAAGAAAGGCTCGATGCAGCTATTCGTAAATAATGAATCGCTGCATGCTGTTAGCGATAGCAGATACTTTTTACCTGGTTTAATGCTTTGTAATCCCAGTTGATGGCTGCCCAATCCAGTATTGAAGTTACATCATAGTCACTCAAGTCTGGTGGCGGATTTTGCTGCATAAAGCTAAGTGCGTTGAGCAATAGTGCTGCCGGGAATGCAGTGTTGATGGGTTGGGCAAGTGTCTGTTTGCTGAGTTTTTCTCCAAGCGTGTTGGTGACAACTGGCAAGTGCAAGTAAGTCGGTGTGGACAAGCCGAGCAGGTGTTGCAAATATATCTGTCTTGGAGTGGAGCTCAGCAGGTCGGCACCGCGTGCAACATGCGTAATGCGCTGAAATGCATCATCCACTACGACTGCAAGCTGGTAGGCAAACAGACCGTCTGCACGTTTCACCACAAAGTCTCCAATATCATTTTCCAGATGTTGGGTGATATGTCCTTGTAGTGCATCATCAAATGAAATAGCAAAGCTGTCTGTAAGTGCTCGCCAGGCACGACCCTGGCGTCCTTCGGGCAGTCCATTGCGGCAAGTTCCAGGATAAACCTGACCCTCAATGCCATGGAGAGTTGAATCAGCAATTTCTTTGCGCGTACAGCCACAGATATATGCTTTGCCAATTGAGTTTAATTTATGCAATGCGGCGTCATACTCTGCAGAGCGATGGCTTTGGTAAATGACGGTTTCATCCCAGTGCAGGCCGATCGATTCCAAAGTATGCAGAATGGTATCCGCAGCGCCGGGAACCGTGCGAGGCGAATCAAGATCCTCCATGCGTACCAGCCACGTTCCATTGTTATGTTTTGCATCGAGATAGCTGCCCAAGGCAGCTATTAGCGAGCCACAATGTAACGGTCCGGTAGGGGAAGGGGCGAAGCGCCCGCGATAGCCAGTATCAGGCATAACGACGCAAGCGAAAATTACGCTATGCCAAGGTTTTGGCGTTTAAGCTGGTACTTCTTCTTTCTCAAATTCCAGCACCACCTTGTTATCCTTAACATCAACTACAACCTTGCCGCCACTAGCCAGTCGGCCAAACAGCAGCTCATCGGCAAGTGCAGAGCGGATGGTGTCCTGGATCAAGCGTGCCATGGGTCTTGCGCCCATCAGTGGGTCAAAGCCCTTGTCGGCCAGATAATCCTTAAGCGCATCGGTGAATACCGCTTCAACTTTTTTCTCGTGCAACTGCTCTTCGAGCTGCATCAGGAATTTATCAACCACGCGCAGGATAACTTCCTTCTGTAATGCTGCGAAGGAGATCGTAGCATCCAGACGGTTGCGGAACTCGGGGGTGAACAAGCGCTTGATGTCTGCCATTTCATCACCGCTGGAAGCAGTCTTGGTAAACCCGATTTGTACTTTGTTGAGGGCTTCGGCACCGGCATTGGTTGTCATGATAATAACAACATTGCGGAAATCTGCTTTTCTGCCGTTATTGTCGGTTAGCGTACCGTGGTCCATTACTTGCAGCAGGATATTGAAAATATCCGGATGCGCTTTTTCGATCTCATCCAGCAGTAACACGGAATGCGGTTGTTTGGTGATAGCTTCAGTCAACAAGCCACCCTGTTCAAAACCGACATAGCCGGGGGGCGCGCCGATCAAGCGTGATACGGCATGGCGCTCCATGTATTCGGACATATCAAAACGGTGGATAGGCATGCCCATTACATAGGCAAGCTGGCGTGCCACTTCGGTTTTACCCACACCGGTAGGCCCGGAAAACAGGAAGCTGCCGATAGGTTTTTGCGGATTGCCCAAGCCACTACGCGACATCTTGATCGCACGAGCGAGTACTTCGATCGCTGCATCCTGGCCAAAAACCACAGCTTTAAGATCGCGTTCCAGCGTCTTGAGCGTGTTGCGATCGTCGTGCGATACGGTGCGTGCCGGTATGCGTGCGATCTTTGCAATGATGTCTTCGATTTCGTGTTTACCAATCACTTTCTTCTGTTTGGATTTGGGCAAGATGCGCTGTGCAGCACCGGCTTCATCCAGCACGTCAATCGCTTTGTCAGGCAAGTGTCGGTCGTTTATAAAACGGTCAGACAGCTCAGCTGCGCTAGAGATTGCAGCCGCACTGAACTTGACGCTGTGGTGACTTTCAAACCGCGACTTCAAGCCCTTCAGAATTTCGATAGTCTGTTCAACCGAGGGCTCGGGCACGTCAATTTTCTGGAAGCGGCGTGACAGAGCATGGTCTTTCTCGAAAATACCGCGATACTCCTGATAGGTGGTAGCACCTATGCATTTGAGTGCGCCACTTGATAGTGCAGGCTTCAGCAGATTCGACGCATCCATGGTACCACCCGATGCAGCACCTGCACCGATCAAGGTGTGGATTTCATCGATAAATAGAATGGCATGGGGTGCGTCAGCCAGCTCTTTAAGCACCGCTTTCAGGCGTTGTTCAAAGTCGCCGCGATATTTGGTGCCGGCCAGCAAGGAGCCCATATCGAGCGAATAAACATGCGCATCTTTCAAAATATCAGGCACTTCACCCTCGGTGATGCGGCGTGCAAGGCCCTCAGCAATAGCGGTCTTGCCAACGCCGGCTTCACCAACCAGCAGGGGATTGTTTTTGCGCCGACGGCATAGTGTTTGAATAACACGCTCCAGTTCAAGGTCGCGGCCTATCAGCGGGTCGATTTTTCCCATAAAGGCATGGGCATTCAGATCCAGTGTGTAATTCTTCAGGGCGCTATCGTCGCTTTGTTCCTGGGAAACTTCCGGTTCGATCGCGGGTTTGGAGCTGTTGACTTCAGCCGTTTTGTTGATGCCATGTGCAATGTAGTTGACGACATCCAGACGGCTGATCCCGCGCTGATGCAGGAAATAAACGGCATGGGATTCTTTTTCGCCAAACAGTGCAACCAGTATATTGGCACCGGTGACTTCTTTTTTACTGGAAGACTGAACGTGAAGGATGGCGCGTTGTATGACGCGCTGAAATCCCACGGTAGGCTGTGTTTCGACATCCGTATTACCTGGAGAGCGGGGTGTATGGGTATCAATATGATTTACCAGCACAGTACGCAACTCGTCCATATCAGCACCGCAGGCACGCAAAACCTGTGCAGCTGAAGGGTTGTCCAGCATGGCGAGTAGCAGATGTTCTACCGTGATAAATTCGTGCCGCTTTTGGCGCGCTTCAACAAAAGCCAAGTGCAGGCTTACTTCCAGTTCTTGCGCGATCATATTAGTTTTCCTCTAAAATACACCGTAACGGGTGTCCGTTTTCTATTGCAAACGCTGTAACCTGTGCAACTTTTGTTTCAGCCGTATCTTTGGGATACACGCCACATACGGCGGCACCTTCTGTATGAACTTTGAGCATCACTTGCATCGCTCGTTCCCGGCCCATTGAAAAAAATGTTTGCAATACTTCTACAACAAAAACCATTGTTGAGTAATCATCGTTTAGCAGTATGACCTTGTACAGTTTTGGCGGGGCGGTTTTTTTACGCTCAGCCTCAAGCAGTGTCGTACTTTCGTGTTTGGTGCTCATCGCCATAATCTCATCTCATCTAGTCTCATTATCTGGGGATTAAGGTGCGTTTTTCAAGCATATTCTAAATAATAAAAAAAGTTTTATAAAAGTTTCATTTTATACTTGACTGTTTTGGTAAAACTAGCGTAAAAAGGGAATGGGTGTTTGGATTAAAGTATCTGCAGTACTGGTTTTGCCATGAGCGTTCCCAAGTGCGATGTGCGGAAATTGCGAATTCAAACAGTTTGACGGGAATCCACCCGGTTTTTTAGTAAGGAAGTTTTAACATGGCAAACGGTACAGTTAAGTGGTTCAATGATGCAAAAGGCTTTGGCTTTATCACTCCAGATGACGGCAGCGAAGATCTTTTTGCGCACTTTTCCGCAATTAACATGAGCGGTTTCAAGTCGCTGAAAGAAGGCCAGAAGGTAACCTTTGATGTTGTTCAAGGTCCTAAAGGCAAGCAAGCTTCAAACATCCAGGCTCCTTAAACGGTTCCTGCTTGGATAGGCTAAAGCCCGCAGAAGCGGGCTTTTTTTATTGCTTTACTTTGCCGGCAGCAGTGCCCGGCTCAAGGCGGCAGGGTTAAATAGCAGCAAGGGCCGCATTCAAGGTTGCACTGGGCCGCATTGCTTTCGAAACCTTGTTGAAATCCGGATGGTAATAGCCACCCATAGCAACAGGTTTGCCTTGCACGGCGATTAATTCTCCGTTAATTTTGGTTTCGTTGTCCGTTAAGGCTTTGGCCAAGGATGTGAAACGTGCCTGCAGAGCCTTATCCTTGTTCTGTGCAGCCAGTGCTTGTGCCCAGTACAACGCCAGATAAAAATGGCTGCCGCGGTTATCCAGCTCACCAACCTTACGTGATGGTGACTTGTTGTTGTCGAGTATCAGCCCTATCGCCTTATCCAGTGTATCTGCCAGCACTTGGGCCTTGTCGTTCTTGAAGGTTTGCGCCAAATGTTCAAGTGACACGCCCAGCGCCAAAAATTCACCCAGCGAATCCCAGCGCAAATAGCCTTCTTCAATGAATTGCTGCACATGCTTGGGTGCTGAACCGCCAGCCCCAGTCTCAAACAAACCACCGCCATTCATCAGCGGCACGATGGACAGCATCTTGGCGCTGGTGTTGAGCTCCAGAATGGGGAATAGGTCCGTCAGGTAGTCACGCAGTACGTTACCGGTGACTGAGATTGTATCCTTGCCTTGGCGAATGCGAGCTAGTGAAAAACGACAAGCGTCCGCCGGTTCCATGATCTGAATATCCAGCCCGCTGGTATCGTGGTTTTTCAGATACTTCGCCACCTTGGCGATGATCTGCGCGTCATGTGCACGGTTCTTGTCCAGCCAAAAGATGGCTGGCGTGTTGGACAGGCGCGCACGGCTGACGGCGAGTTTGACCCAGTCCTGCACTGGTGCATCCTTGGTCTGGCAGGCACGGAAAATGTCGCCCTGCTCAACGGCCTGCTCAAGCAGGACTTTGCCATTCGCGTCGACAATGCGCACCACGCCGTCACCCGTCATTTCAAAGGTCTTGTCATGCGAGCCGTATTCCTCGGCCTTCTGCGCCATCAGGCCGACATTGGGCACGGAGCCCATGGTGGCGGGATCGAGCGCGCCATTTTTTTTGCAATCTTCCACGGTGGCAACGTACACACCGGCATAGCAACGGTCGGGGATCATTGCCAGCGTGTCATAGGGTTTGCCTTCGGCATCCCACATCTTGCCACCATCGCGGATCATTGGCGGCATTGAGGCATCAATAATCACATCGGAAGGGACATGCAGGTTGGTGATGCCCTTGTCGGAGTTCACCATCGCCAGCGGAGGCTGGTTCCTGAAGCAATTGGCAATAGTCTCCACCACTGGTGCGCGCTGAGCTTCCGGCAGGGAAAATACTTTGACTTCCAGGTCACCAAAACCATTGTTGATATTCACGTTCAGTTTTTTGAATAACTCGCCATGCTTGTCAAACGCATTTTTGAAAAATACCGAAACGGCATGCCCGAACATGATGGGGTCTGACACCTTCATCATGGTGGCCTTCAAGTGCAGCGACAGCAGCACGCGCTCTTTCCGGGCGGCTTCAATTTGCTCGGCGTAAAAGTGGCGCAGCGCGCGGCGGCTCATCACGGCGGCATCCACTATCTCGCCGGCCTTGAGCGACAGCTTTTCTTTCAAGATACTGGCCTTGCCATCCTTACCCACGAATTCGATGCGGGCTGTGGTGGCATCTGGCAGCGTGACGGATTTCTCGCTGCCATAGAAGTCACCGCTGCTCATGTGAGCAATACGGGTTTTAGAATCGGGCGACCATTTACCCATCTTGTGCGGATGTTTGCGTGCAAATTGTTTGACCGAAGCGGCAGCGCGGCGGTCCGAGTTACCTTCTCGCAACACAGGGTTTACGGCGCTGCCGAGCAGCTTGCCGTAACGAGCCTTGATATTTTTTTCGGCATCGGTTTTTGGATCTTCCGGATAATCAGGAACCCTGACCCCCTGTGATTGCAGCTCCTTGATGGCAGCTTTTAGCTGGGGTGTGGATGCGCTAACGTTAGGCAGCTTGATGATGTTGGCCTCAGGTTTGAGAGTTAACTCACCCAGTTCAGTTAGTTCATCAGCAATTTTTTGATTTGGGCTGAGGTTTTCAGGAAAATTGGCGAGAATACGTCCTGCCAGCGAAATGTCACGTGTCTCAACAGCGATTCCGGCAGCTTTGGTAAAAGCTTGAACGATGGGGAGTAAAGAGTAGGTCGCCAGTGCAGGCGCTTCATCTGTTAAGGTGTAAATAATTTTGGAAGCCGTCATATATTTTTGAAATAATAAATTATATTAAAAAGGGTAATGAGATGAGCCGCATCCTGCTGTTCAACAAACCGTTTGGCGTTGTTTGCCAATTTAGCCATGATGGCCTGCATCCGACGCTCGCTGATTATATCGCGCTTCCTGATTTTTATCCTGCCGGCAGGTTGGATACGGACAGCGAGGGTTTGCTGGTGTTGACCGATGATGGCAAGTTACAACACCAAATTACAGACCCTAAGCATAAATTGGCTAAGACATACTGGGCGCAGGTTGAAGGTGTACCAGATGAGGTGACCCTGGAAAGCCTGCGCAGAGGTGTAAAGCTATCAGACTTTACGGCCTTGCCGGCCGAAGTCAGGGTAATCGGCGAACCAGATCAGCTATGGCCGCGAAATCCACCAATACGAGAACGTAAATCAGTTCCAGTTAGTTGGTTAGAGTTGACTATCCGCGAAGGTAAAAACCGGCAAGTTAGACGTATGACCGCTGCAGTGGGGTTGCCGACATTGCGTTTGATCAGATATCGGATAGGTGAATGGACTTTGAATGGATTGAAATCGGGACAATTGAGATTTGGATAGTTGAAAATATTTTTTGTTTCTAGCAGCCTGTCGGACTGAGCGTTAAATTCGTCTTTAATCTTTTCCGATCCGTCGGACATTTTTGCGATGTTCCCATCATTTCCCATTTTTGATTGACTGAATCTGCAATATCCCAAGGGCATTACCCCGCCAGTACAA
>JANXWX010000034.1 GCA_025350915.1 Nitrosomonadales bacterium | reverse complement strand
TGCATCAATGCGGCGACTATCGCCAAATATTCAGGCTGCTTCTCTGCATACGGCAAGGTTTTCAACATGGTATCCAGCGCAATCGGCAACGCATTTCTGTCCGCCTGTAATCGGGCCAGCAACATTGCAAAATCGGTTTGTTGCGGATTGATTGCCAGTCCTTCCTGCAGCACTCTTTCCGCATCGGCATGATGTTTTTTTTCCAACAGCAAACTCACCATGGCTTGCCGCGCCTGATCATGCCTTGCATCCAGCAATAATGCGGCCTCATACCCGGCGAGTGCTTCTGTATTACGCCCCTGTCGCATGAGCTGATAGGCACGGCGATATTCATTGTCAGCCTGCTGATTCAGGCTAAGCTGCGTGGGGCGCTTGCTGATGCCATCTTTTAATTCAGCTACAGGCGGATTGGTAACGATAAATCCTGATGCATGGACATCGGCTACATTTTTAGTTCTAAAAGTACTTTTATCTGTGGCAGTATTTGTCGTAGCGGCACGTACTGTAAACAAATACTGCCCGGAAACTGCGCCATCCGCATTCATAACTTCCAGGGTCCAAGCTTTGGTGGCTTTGCCGAAATTCAATTTCAGCGTCAATTGATTCGGCAAAAATTGAACGATTGCGCGATCTGCATACAACTGCCCGCCTTCTTCGCGCAAATTCACACGGGCACCGGGTTTGAAATGTCGGCCGATGACGGTAACGATCTGCGTAACGCCCCGGGTAGTGATGGACTCAGGGATGACATTGTCAATACTCGGTGGAGTAAGCTGGACAGATGCAACAGTGGATTGTGTTGCAGTTACCACGGATGGCTGCACAGTGGCAACAGCAGCAGGTGACCCCTGCCGTTGCGCCTTGCCCTGCCACACTAACCAGGCCATACCCAACAACAGCAGCAACGCTGCCGCACCTGCCGTTGTTAACCTGATGACATTACGCCTGCGATTTAAATGCACAACCCGTATCGTCGCTTCACCAATATTTGTGTTGGCGCCCCGCTTGTCCAGGTCTTTTAAAACCTGATTGATCAAACTCATGGCATGACTACCCAGTTGAAAATCAAAATTACACTTAACACGAGTAATAGACCGAATAGAATCCACGGCCTTGTGTCACGGCTAGCTTCAGGCGTATCTGCCGCCGCCATCGCCACGTGACGCGGCAGCACAACCTGGCTACCCTCGCCAAAGGCCAGCATCAGCGTCTTGTTTGAAATTATATTAACCAATCTGGGTGTACCCTTGGTAACCCGGTGCAGATGCGCGACTGCAGCATTGTTAAACAAGGTTTCACCCGCGTAGCCGGCAACACGCAGACGATGGCGCAAATAACGATCGAGCTCGTCGTGCAGCAAACCCTTCAGTTCATATTGAAAACTGATACGCTGACGCAGTTGACGCACCGAGTTTTGCTTTAACCGCTCATCCAGCTCGGGTTGGCCAAACAGCACCACCTGCATCAACTTGCGTTTTTCCGTCTCCAGGTTGGTCAACAGTCGCAACACTTCCAGGCTTTCCAGCGGCATCGCCTGCGCTTCATCCAGGCAAACCAGAACACGCTTGCCTTCACGCGCATAATTTAGTAACGCTTGAGTCAACTCTTTCAGTAGTGCATGTTGATCAACGCTCGGTTCAAGTTTTATGCGAAATTCATCCGCAAGTGCCAGCAACAGACTGCGCGGTTCGAGATAGGGGTTGGGAATATAGGCAGTGGCGAACCGACCTTTTTTGCTGGCCACTTCCGCCTCATCCTGTGTGCCAATCGCATTGGTTGATGAGTCGTCACTATCATTCAGTGTGGCAAGAAACTTTCGGCACAACAAGGTTTTGCCGTTACCCACTTCGCCCACGATCTTGATAAAGCCCTCACCATTACGTGCGGCAACCAGCAGGGTATTGAGCGCTTCCTGATAACTGGAGCAGGCAAAGAAAAAACTGGTATCCGGTGTCAGGGAAAACGGCAGTTCGCGCAGGCCGAAGTGTTCAAGGTACATAACCGCTACCTGGTCATACCATTCACACGATCACGACTACGTGTAATGTCATCTGACCAGTCTTTATCACCATTGACCACTGTGGGCTTGATCAGAATAATCAATTCCCGCTTTTCAGTACGCTTGGCAGTGTGGCCGAAGATTAGCTTGGACAAACCGGGTAAACCGGACTCTTCTTCAATTGTCGCTTGTCGCATCAATCCGCCGATTGCGACTATCTGGCCATTCCGGGCTCGAACGATACTATCGGTTTCCGACACGGTGCTGGATGCTAGGGGCAATGTATAAGTTCCAACCGTACCGCCAAGATTCAAAATCTTATTAACCGTTGTAACCTGGCCTACTGAAGGATGGACATGCAATATAATTTCATTGTTTTCATCAATGCGTGGCGTCACATCAAGCGCAATCCCAGAAAAGAAAGGTTGTATTGTCAAGCTTGGTGTCGTGACTGCGGTCGTGCCAACTACCGTTGTAGTAGTTGAAAATCCAGTTACAAAAAATTCATCCGTACCCACTTTCAGTACTGCCTTCTGATTGTTCAAAGTTGCAATGCGAGGGCTGGACAACACATGCACACTTCCCTGTGATTCCAGAAAATTCAGTAATGCAGCAAAATTACTAGTTTGAAATGCCAACCCAAACATACTTCCCGTATTAGTACCGCCCGCTGACAAACTTGACCCCGGAACTCCCGAATACCCTGTCCCGGTTAATCCCGTTAAAGAAGTCCCCGTGCCGGGAGCTATCGCCAGAGACGAAGGTACGCCGCCTATCGTAGGGGAAAGTGAGCCACCTGGCCCTAATTGACCTACGGACGTAAAATTGTTTGTGTCATTAGTAAATGAACCCCAGTTAACACCCGTTTGCAAACTATCAATCAACGACACTTCAATAATTTTGGCTTCCAGAATTACCTGGCGCTCAACGGAAATTTGCGATGCTTTCAGGTAAGCTGAAACACTCCTCAACTCATCCGGCATGGCGCGAACAACAATAACACCTGACATAGGGCTAACAACCACACTGCGTCCATTTTCAGATCCAACAATAACATTAAGTGCTTTGCTCAGATCATCCCAGAAATTGGAGCTGGTTGTCATGCTGACAATACTGCTGTCAGTGCTCTTTGACGGATCTGAGGTAGTCGCGCTACCTGATGAAGAGTTGGTAACGGCACTCGAAATAACACGTAATGAAGATGAACCATTACGCTGACCGGTCAGATAACTTACCTGAAATATACGTGTCTGCATTGAAATACCCTGAATAAAAATTCGGGTACCATCAACTTTGTATTCATAACCATAGACATTACGAATAGTTTCGAGTGCTTCAAAAACGGTTACGTCCTTCAAATTAAGCGAAATGCTACCGGCCACATCCGCAGGTACAAGTATACTGTAGCGTGTGCCGGAGACGATGGCGGTGAACACCTGATTGGCGGGTGTATTGTTTACGACCAGATCAAACCGGGTTTCCTGCGGCTTACCATCACCACCCTGCATTCCGGCGGAAACGGGAGGCAACAACGCATCATTCACCGCATTTGATTTATTTGCATTAGCCCGCTCCTGAACAACCGCATTCAATTCATTGTTGATTACATCGGCTGTAACATTGCGACTCCTGGTCGTGGAAGAGCATGCTGACAACACCAGCAACGCTAATATTCCTAATAGTCGAATCATTGTCTCTCCTTCTTTCCTGCGTTTAAAGCAGGATTTTTTACATCGTATTTTTGTTTGTATTTACATATTACCGTCTGCTTCTCTAACGGCAAAGTTTCTTTCATCTTCATTCCGACTGTGGGAAACAATCTTATTGACCGTTGCTTGCCATTACTTCCCAGCATAATTACGCCATGCTCGCCAACTTCAAATAATATTTCATTACCATGCACCGCACCCAGCTCAACTGTTTTACCATCGATAATGGCAGCGCATCGTGCAGGAGAAATAATGACCGATTGCAGCCCTTTAACCTGCGGAATAATTGGCTGTCCGAAAATCAACGCGGGGTCGCTTATACCGGCCGGAGGACGCGTCGGGTCTTGTAGCTCATCTGATACAGCCACAACTGCATTACTGCACAACAATATCAGGATAATTTTTGAAATACATTTCATCATATTTGCAACCACGTCTTATCCAGACTCAGTGTGTACAATACCAGCGTAAGCTCGGTCACAGGATACTTCACAACCTGCATCTCGGCCTTGGCCCAATACATTTGCTGTGGCAATCGTTCAAGCTCAGTCAAATAATTTAACAAATCCAGATAACTTCCGCGCAAGGTAAGTTGCACACCATGCTTAAATACTTGCTTGCTGGTGACACTGACCGGCTGTTGGATTTCTGGATTAACCACTTGTCCAATTGTTGACATTACTGCCTCTTCAATCAACGGGGTAACAGCCATAGTCTGCAAAGAAACCAACTGTAATCGGCCATTTCTGTTTAGCAATTGCCTGAGGTGTGCGGCCATTTTCTCTGGTTGCACCAGATGATCACGATTGCTTTGCAGAAATGCCTTGCCTTCATCCAGCTCCTTTTTGACGCGGTTGAGCTGTATCCGCAACGGAGAATTTGAATTGGGAGAGTTTTCCTGTACAACGGTAATAACCTGTGCCTGTAGCTCAGCCAAGCTTGCCGTTTGTTGCACCAGCTGAACACGTAATTCTTTTTGGCTCATAAACACTGGCTCAAGCATGAAAGTATCCACCAGTGATAACACAAGCACGGTCAATGACGCAAAGATCAACACGCGTTCGCGCTTTGACATTGCGTCCACTTTTGAACTTAATTTATCCCAGTACTGTTTCATCATTCTTCAGCCTCTTCGGCGACAGTGGACTGCAAGTTAAATTCAACATACCTTGTGTTCGCCGGCTTGCCCTCCTCCACATTGGGGAGTTGCATGTGCAAAGAAGTAAAGGTTTTGCCGCGCATTACCTTCTCCTTATTCAAGCGCAGGATATATCCGGGGACTAAATCCGGGCTTAGAACCCCGCCGCTTAAACTCATTTGTTTTGCATCGCCTACTATACTAAAGCCAGTAAGCCATAAACCGCTGACAACCTGTCTTGCAAAGGCCTGCATGTATATTGAATATCCCTGGGTATTGCCGATCACGCCGCTTTTGAGGGCATTAATGATTTCGTGCTGTGCTGACAATTCAGCTTCTAAATTTTTTAATTCCTGCTCATATGTTAAACCCGATCTCTTGCTTGAAAAATCAGTATTCAAACTATCAAGCTTGGCTTGCTCCGAGGCCAGCTTCGCATTACCTGCTTCAAGTTGATGTTTAATATCCATCGTTTGATAGACAACATATGAAAAATACAGCAATGCACAAATTAAGATTACACCCAGACCTAACGCCATCCCTTCCAACGAAAAAGCACTCGTTTGCTTGCGCGATACTTTCTGGTACAAATTGATTTGCTGGCTCATTTCGCCTTACCTTCCTGGCGTAGTGAAGCACCCAGGGTATGCAGCGCGTAAACAATCGCTTCATCACCGTCGAGATCGGGCATCGTGCCCAAATCCATTACCTCGTTCAAATCCAGCTGCACTACCGGTAGATCCAGATTGCTGGCCAATATTTCCACCAGGCCAACATTACGCGGAACAGAGACTAACAGCCGCTGCACTGGCAGATGCTTAAATTGCCGGTCAAAGTGATCAATGGAACGCTGCAACTCCAGCTCAAGACGATCCAGATACTGCTGTCGCATCAACTCATCCGCATCCAGCAGTTGCCCGGGTGAAATCTCTATTCTGCGGGCCATGTATAATTCACCGCCGCTGGTGAAGGTGAGCAAGCAACCGTTTATATCGAAAGCCAGCAATGCCAGTGCCCGATCTTCCTTTTCAAACAATGCCGCAATATTACGCTGCGCCATCTCGGGTATATCAATGACACTGAGACCGACATGCGCACTTTCAAATAATTCAGTGCGTTTTTTGATCAGCTCATTTGACGCCGCTACAACATAAAGGGATTTTACGCGTTCAACTCCCGCCTGCCCCGATGGTATGAATAACACATCCAGGGTTGCATCATCCACATGGTAACTGAGCAGATCTTTGATGTTCCAGCGTATGGCAGCCTTCATCTCGCTTTCAGGCACGTTGGGGGCATCTACCTGCATTATCTGATACTCACCCGGTGCTAATAGCGTTGAAAAGCGGAAACTATTCCAATGCTTTTCTTTGCATACTTTCTCGATGGTTACTGCCGTAATACCGTATAAACTCATACTCGCGACAGGATGGAATGAATAATTTATTAAACGTGGCCTTCCCGCCACGTAATCTGTTTGTGCAAAATTGATTCCATTATTATCAAACGTCAGCACACAAGCAGGACCAGACTGCTTGGCTCGCTTCAATATTTTAGCTAAAAATGGAATTTTCATAATTAACATGAAGATATTTCAATAACTCTTTGTTGTCAATCGTTTATTCTAAAATAGAACAAATCGACGCATAGAACATAAAAATGTCCCACTGCATATTCGCAGTGAGACAATATAAAGCTCAAACATTAGATCAGTTGTGTAGCCTGCAGACAGTGAGTTTAATAAGCTTCACGCTGATATATCAGGTTGGGATTACCCGAGTAAACCCCAAATGTAGCCCGGCCGGGAATAGCCGGGTTAACAGCGGCGTTATTACTGCCAGTGTAGAGGTAGCTTGGCGTGTTCAAGCTGAGGTCAACACTGCCTGTGACTGAAGGTTTATTCAAGGTAAATGTACTCACGCCCGCTACCACTGTAACCGTTGCAGGTGTTTTGACACTGATGTTACCCAGTGCAAGTGGTCCTGTCACAATGATTGGTACGATATTACCAGCAGGACTGAGGCTGGTATTAAACTGTGTGGCACCGTCTGTTGTGCTGTTTACCCAGTTTGTGCCATTCCACAACTGCACATTCACAGTCAACGTTAACGGCAACAATTCAGAACCATAGGCATTGGATATTTTGCTGCGTCCGCTGACGACTGTCATGCCACCCTCAATGGAGTTTAATGCAACAGTACGCAGCGAACTGACACTGTCGGTATCTATTGCACGAATATAAATATCTGTTGGCGCAGTTAGTGATACCGGGAACGTATAAACGGGCGTACTGGTATTGGCAACGCCCA
Source organism: Nitrosomonadales bacterium (assembly GCA_025350915.1). Lineage (GTDB taxonomy): Bacteria > Pseudomonadota > Gammaproteobacteria > Burkholderiales > Gallionellaceae > 39-52-133. The sequence goes on along the minus strand of JANXWX010000034.1, from coordinate 65,603 downwards.
AGCTAAATGCCGTTGCAGGCAGGGTGTTCATTGTCAATGTTCCACCGGCCGGGTTAGTTGTTGCACCACCCAGTGAATTCATTGCGGACAAGGTCACTGCCTTTGAGTAAGCAAACGTGCTGTCATAGTTTTGCGTAACCGTACCACCCAGGTTATAGGCTTTCACTTGCGTTGAGAGCGCCTGACCGGAATAGACAAATCCATTAAATTGCGCCGGGCAGGTTAAACCAACAGGACAAGTCATACCGCCGGATGTCATCGTATCAAAATGATCCGGTATAAATGGTCCGACATTACCGCTTATCCCGCTTGCAGTGAAGGTTGTGCCCAAATATGTAGGATTGGTCAGTTTGGCTGTCATAGTAATCAAACCCACCTCGCCCCAACTGAGATTGGTTAAGCTAGCTACCCCGCTGGTAAAGCTGCTACCCAAAATAATATTATTGCCGATCGCGGGGTTATTGCCACCCACTGGCGCGACCAGATTGGGGCTCAGTGTGACACCTTCAGGGGCGGTTTCTTTGCCAAAATTGGGCGTTGCCGTATTCGAAGCATTACGCGCAGTTATGCTGGCATTGTAAACACTGCCTGCTTTGAATACCGAAACCGGCGTAATGTTGCTGAAGGCAAAAGATGCCGGCGCGGCAATGAATGAACCTGTGCCTGTCATACTCAGCCCGGCATCACCGGTTGCACCACTGCCCGTGTAAGTAGCATTCAACGTCATCTGTCCGACATCGGCATATTGCAATGTGCCCGTAGCAATACCGGTGGCATCAAAAGCAAAGTTAACCGAACGACCCGTACCATCACATGCCGCTGCAGCGCTGTTGGCCGCATTCAACGCACTCCCTCCCACACGCACAGCCAACGTACCCGAACCCGGATTGGTATATACACACTTGACATTTATCGCGCGCGTGACGCTTGCAAATGCAGGGACACAGAGTGCCGCATTATCCGCTTTACGTACGGCACTGATGGTAATGTTTTGTGAGGTTTCTGCAACATGATTGGGCACGTTCAACATCAACCCGGAATCGGCGAATGAAAGGCTGCATGCAGAACCGCCGCCCGAATTAATACAATCACTCGCGCTCACAGGCGCTGGCGATACCGCCGTGGTGCCGAGCGTCACCGTTTGCACCGTTGTTACCGGCAAACCAAGCTGGGTTGTACCCCCGACGATTATATTGAAAGGCACACTACCTCCCGGTACCCCAGCCCAGGTCACACTACCCGTAACAGCAGAACCGGTGAAATGCGGTGCAGTACAGGCAGCATTGGCACAGGCTATGACTGTCAGCAACACTGGTGAGCAAGTCAATCCACTACCGCCATGTGTAATACGGATATGATCAGGCCCGACCGCACCAATGGTGTAGGTCACCGTAATCGGCATATGATCCACACTAATTGTGTGCGCCGCACCTGCTGAACTGAGTTTGGTAGACGCGAACGCTGCACCAAAGTTTGCAGCATTGATTTGTGCAGGAGTCCATATGGTGCTCCACAAATCTGAAATTCCACCATGCGCTTCTACCACATCTGCAGTGGTGTAAAGCGTGGTAGTTGAACGATCTGCCGTACCGATGACGTTAGCCTTGACTACACGCATCGCCGCATCCCTGCTACCGCCATTCGCAACACTGTTTGATTTTCGTTCTACATTAACTGTAATCCCATTGATGGTTGCGCCGGTTGGAATCGCAAAGTTGTAACCTGTGCATTGTAAATAGCGGGTAGTCGTGCCGTCCACCGTTGCTGTTGTATAGCTGTTGTCACTTGCGGATGCTCGGATAGGACTGGACCATGGCCGATTACCACCTGCCCAATTTACACTGGCGCAGGCAGTAGGGCTTGCCGTTGCGGAATAAGTTCCAGCTATCGGTGTATAACTAATCGTGATCTGTATATGATCCAGCCTGATAGTGTGCGCAGCACCAGCAGCACTGGGTTTGGTCGCTGCATAGGAGGCACCAAAATTGATTGAATTGATATCTGCCGAAGTCCATGTTGTACCCCACAAATCTGCAGCGCTACCATGGGCTTCGATTACATCCGCAGCTGTGTATGCCGTTGCTGTAGAACGATCCGCTGTGCCAATGACACCCGCCTTGACTATACGCACCGCTGCATCCCTGCTTCCACCATTGGCAACACTGCTTGATCTGCGTTCTACATTAACTGTAATGCCATCGATGGTAGCCCCTGCGGGTATCGCAAAGTTGTAACCGGTGCAACGAACATAACGTGTAGTCGTACCATCAACAGAGGCGGTTGCATAGCTGTTATCGCTCAAATTAGCCTGCGATGGGTTGGTCCAGGCTACCGTGCCAATACCTGCCACACTGACACAACTCGTTGGGCTGGCTGAAACCGTAGCCGCCAAAGCCTCACTGCTCACCCCCATCAGTAAACAAACAAACGGGATCAGGAAATTTAATAAAAAATTACTGCTACTGAAGCACTTATTTTTTCTAAGAAAACTGTTCAATAGCGATTTAATTTGCACTGTACTTGCTCTATTTTTTCCTGATGGCATCTTTGCCTCCGGTAAATTATTTATATTTAGCAATTAGTAGATCGAATTCTTCTATCATTATTTGGCATGATGAACTATCTCGATCACACGATTAATTACTCAACTCAACGCCCAAAAGTTGCTGTGATAACACGCTCTACATAATCCGGATTTCCGGGCAGGCCACCTGCAACTGCAGTTGATGTAATGCTGTATACATTAATGGTGATTCCAGTTCCTTCCAGTACGGGGGTTACAACGCAATTGATCGTCACAGCGAACGGTGCCAAACTCCCCGCCAGTGGGCCAAGTGGAGTAACTGGTACGCAGCCTGGCCAAGGTGTAGCCGCGGGTGGTGCAATATTGAATGCAGCCCACTCAATACCAGCACGTGCTGCCTGATAGGCGCGTGAACCCATCACATCCTGCGCCGAACTTTTCTGTTGCGCGGCAAAAAAAGTGACCATCATGGTGCCCAATGTACCCAGCACCACCAACAGAAAGATAGCGGTGATCATACTGAATCCTTGTTGCAATGGTTTGCTGTAACGTTTCATATTTTCACGGTACGTTATTAACATGGATTGCATGGGTCAGATTGATGCTTTCATTTGCTCGCGTAATCGTCAGCGTTATTTCCACCAGACCATCACGCTGATTCACCGGGTTATAAACTATCGTGCAGGCACTTATCCGATCAGCCAGTAAGGCGGGTGCAACGCCTAAAGTTGTAGGAGCTGCTTGAGGAAATCTGAAACCATAGTTGCTGTACCGGTTAAGACCCCCGGTACCATCGCCAGTTGCCACATTAGTACCAACGCCTACACAAGCGTAGGTTACTGCCTGCTGTGTTCCATCCACTACTGCAAAACGGTGACTGGGCACCTCAGCCCAAACTGGCAATGCGGTGTTCGAAAAACTGACGGTTGCTTGCAACCCTGTTCCACCGGTATAAGCACGCAATATGCCAGCCGCACCCTGGATATAGGGCGGATTACCATCGGACTGCTGGCTGCCAATCACGATGAAATCGCCGGCGGCAAAACTGATTGCCGGCCCGATAATATCAAATGTGGATGTGCCTCCAGGCGAACCAAAATACAATATATTGCCCGGTATATCTGCACGGTAACGTCCGCCTGCTTTAGTTGGCAAATACTCAACACAGGGTGTTATGCCACAGGTTGCCACACGAATACTATTTGGTACGGCCGTGCGGATGTCACGCGCAAGGCGGCGTAGCGCCGTATCTGCAATATCTGTCATCTCAGCACGTCGAGCGCTATCCATGTATCCCCTCACCGGTGCCTGTATAAAAATTGCCACCATACCACCGATGATACCGGTGATAACCATCACCACGATCATCTCAATCAGGGTGAAGCCACTAAACTTATTATTAATGCTTAGCATCAGTAATTCGTCCTGTAGCCAGACACCCGCATGGGATTACCCTCCGGGTCAGTGATGGTCACTGTGATTAGCACCGAGTTCGCCGCAGCGATTGCACCGAGCGCCGTTGGCGTAACAGTCACTAACGCGCTATAACTTGCCAGCCCCGGTACCTGTGCCCCCGTAGTTGCCGAGTAAATACCTACCGTAGCGAAACCATTATAGTCACTCACAATATGATAAACAGACGTTCTGTTTGCCAACGTCACCGGGGCATTCGCCGCCACGGCTGTAAAATCCCGCAACTGGATTTCTTCGAGCAAAGATTCTGCACTGGCCAGCGCCTGCTTGCGCAACAAGCTATCGGCACTATGACCGGTTACATTATTCATTATCAGCAGAACTCCTGACACCGCGACGCTCATAATGACCATAAAAACGATTAGCTCTATCAGGCTGATGCCACGCTGAAAAAAAGATTCCTCATTTAAATTATCCAATGATGAGCGTAACTTTTCTGTGGTTAGCGGGTTAGTGTACATATCCCGTTTCCGCTTCAACTGTAATTGGCAAGTTATATCCACTCACGGTATAAATTTTTTGTACTGGCGTACCGCCTAAAGCATTAAAAGTAATATTTCCCGGTGGCGAAGTCATCGTGATTCCAGATTTCACACAAATCTTGTACTGATAAACCAGACCATCGGTCGCACAATTTTGTGCCGGAAAAACATTTAATGGCGTAACGCAATCAGCAGCAAATATCCCTATTTCAGTGGCCGAATCAACGACACAAACACTTGTTCGTTGTGCGATTGCGATTTTTTGTGCATAGCGTAATGTTGAAACAGTCTGATCATAAAATCCACGACTATCAAAAGCATTACGGTCAAAAAAACGTGGTACAGCAGTCGCGCCAAGAATACCCAGGATAACCATAATAGTGATCAATTCCACAAGAGTAAAACCCAGCTGACGCGCTGACGATATCAATCCTGCACTACCGGATGCATTTCGTTTAAAAAATATAAATTTTATGGAAATTCTGTTCATAACATTTATTTATGCACAAATATCTGTAAGCCTTCTTGCTTATCTATCATAGCAACGACTGAACGCTTGCCTGCTAATGTTTTTAATCTGTGCGACAAAAAACCCAACATTAAGCAAAGCTAAATGGCATTGCTGAATGTTGGGTTTAGTTGTAAACGCCATCTAGCCAGAGTTGTTACATTAACTACCGGTCACTGTTAGCATCAATGGGCATAATTATCTTGGAGCCAAGTACCAAAACTGAACGCTAAACACACTTATGAAACTGAATCTACTTATGTACAGTTACATGCATTTCAAGTTTAGCATTCTATGCCCTGACTTTAACAACCCGTGATAGTAGGTACGCCTATAGTTGGCGCACCACCGGCGGCAGCTGCTGCATAGGTGAAGGAGCAAGTCGCGTTAATCTGCGCACCAGTAGCACCTGTCGTGCCTGTACCACCAATTACTGAAAATACAGTGCTAGGTGCTGCAATTGTTGCGCCGTATCCTTCAGCATTCAAATTCGCCAATGTAGGCGCGAATGGTGTGCTAACAAGACCTGCTGCCGAAATAATACCTGCCGTACCAAATGCAGAACTGGCTGGATAACCGTTTACAAGGTTGACGATACCGTTCTCAGTACATACCGTACCAGCTGCACCAACCAGGTTATTTGCAGTACCACCACCTGTACAAACAGCAGCATCGGTTGTACCTGCGCGGACCAATACAGTTGAGCGTATAAGTGCAGTTGCTGCCTGTACGGAACCACGAACAGCGTTCAATTTCGCAACGCGTGCATCCCGTTGCAGGTTTGTAAATCTTGGCAACGCTGTTGCTGCCAAGATCCCCAGAATAACGATTACGACGATTAATTCAATTAACGTAAATCCTTTTTGGTTTTTCATTATGCTCTCCTTAGAACTTAGTTTAAGGGCCGCAGCCCCAATTTTTTCAATATACGAACCCGCACATTGTCTTGTTACACCTGAACCAATCAAAGTGCCGCAGCACACAATTCGCACAAGCCGGCAGAATGTAGTTTAATTCCCAAGTACTTACAAGTACCTTTCATCCGGGGAATCATACCTTTCAAGCTGATAGAACGCCGGCTAACAATTACGCGGTACTTATTAAATCACTTTCCAATGCAATGCAAGTGTCGCCAAGGTATAAACGCTGCCGGTAAAGAGTAGCAAACCAACCACTCGCTTATGTTTCAGAACGTACTGATCCAAACTATCATGCAATTTTTCGAGCGGCTTTAGCCCTTTGCGTATTGAGGTTTTATGATTCGCTCTGTCCTCTAAATCTTTGAGCATACTGGGTCTGAAAATCAAAAACAGACTGATCAAAAAAATAAATACTGCAGCAATTAAAAAGAACAATGTCGCTGCATCTAAAAGACCATCCATCAGTATAGGCGGAATTGAATCAAATTTGAAAAAGTTGTTCTGCTCGAGCTTTTTATCAAATACGACTGTAAAGAAATAAATTATATAGAGGGAGCACACTGACAGCAGCACGCCGAATACAACATTGTAACGATAAAGCCAGCCTTCCAAAGCTACCGAACGTGCAAATATGCGCATCAATTTACGTGTTGAAACCCAGCGATTAACCACCTTGCCTGCCTGCAAAAGCCAGCCCGGCCGAATCAGCAAAGTTGCGCCTGCTATCATACCGACCACACTTCCCAGCAGTAAAAATATGAAGAAGCTATGTGTTAACAATTCATCTGAGAATAATGTGTCCATTTATTTTTCCTGTATTGTCCATTGATAGGGTTCTATCGCTGAGAACGTTACCCCGGCGAGCTCCTTGCTACCCTTGTATTTCCTGCCGGGCATATTTTCATAAACCAGCCGGGTACGAAATCTTATCAATTTCTGACCGTCCTTTGGCGTTACAAAATGGGTTGTATGATAGGGCGCATAGACCAACTCGCGCGTTTGTGTATCAAAACCCCAAGTGCCGGGATCGATTACGCCGGGTCTGATTTTTTTTATTTCACCAGAATAATTGTTCGGCTTGAGCGCTAGCCACTCCATCGGGTTTTCATTAACTATATCTTTTAATTCGCTCCCCAAACCAAGGGTCATACGATGTCCGTACTGCAACAACAATGAACTTTGCAGCGCGCTGACCACTTGTTGCATTGCGGCTTTTTCCGCCAACTCCTGATAAACCAGAACACGGCTTAACAGCATACCAGCAAGTACAGCAATCAAACTTATTACGATAACCAGTTCAATCAGGGTGAACCCCTTGCCAGTAACTGGATGATTCAATTTGTCGCTGTTCAATTCGCCATTCCCCGTGAAAATTCTTTTTCTTATAATGCTCGCCTCAATGTAACGCCGCCTTGCCCATATCCCACATCGGCAGAAAGACACCCAAAGCAAGTATCAACACCATAATTCCCAACGCTACAATCATGATAGGCTCGATCTGTTCTGCCAACGTTTTTATTTCGTACTCGACATCCCGCTCGTACATACCGGCAATTTCAAACATCAGGCCATCCATATCACCCGTTTCTTCGCCGATTGCAATCATTTGCAACACAGTAGGGTCGAATACCGCTGCTGCAACGGCTGTGCGCAAAATACTTTCACCACGTTCTACACCATCGCGCATTTGTTCAATACGACTGCGGAAGAAAGTATTATCCACCACCATTGACACAACTGTTAACCCTTGCAAAATCGGGATTCCGCTTTTGAATGCGAGCGCCAAACTACGCGCAAATCGCGCAAGGGTCGTTTTCATGATAATTTTGCCGGCGATAGGAATCTCCAACTTGTATTTATCCCATGCATATCGTCCTGTCGTTGTACTAATGTATTTGCGTATCCCAAATACTGTTCCTACAACTATAGCCAGTAAATAAATCCAATAACTCACCATAAAATTGGAGAAACCCATCAACATTCGTGTCATCAGTGGAAGCTCGGTATGGAACCCGGCAAATACCTTGGCAAATGCAGGGATGACAAGTACGTTTATAACGATTATTGCTAATGCCATGGCAATCAGCACAAACATTGGGTAGCGCAAAGCAGATTTAACGCGTTCACTCATTTCTTTTTCAAACTCAAGATGCCCATATAGGCGCATAAAAGTTTCGTCCAGCAATCCTGTCATTTCTCCTACCTGTACCATGCTGACATAGAACGGGGAAAATATTTTTGGAAGCAGGCGCATCGCCGCGCTCAACTCACGGCCGCTATCCAGACTTTCGCGCAAACTTTGCAGCGTCGCAACCATGGTTGGATTTTGAGCAGACTCCTGCAACCCTGCCAATGCACGCATGATAGGCACACCTGCTCGTAACAGCGTGTTCATTTGCCGGCTGAATAGCATTAGCTCTACAACGTCGACTTTCCGTTCGTTCAGGGTTTGCCATAGTGAGGCACCGCTGGTTGCGACTTCAGCAACCTTGCTGGTCAGTTTGATTTCAGTGGGCGTGATGCCACGTTTAAACAACTGGTCCGCAACGGCGGTGCTGTCGTCTCCTTCCAGCGTGCCCTGCTCCAGATCACCGCTGGTATTCCTACCCCTGTATGCAAATACTGCCATCAGTCTTCCCTGTCATTGCTGACACTCATTACTTCGGCCACAGTAGTATTGCCGAGTATCATCTGATGCAGGGCGTGATCTATCAAGGTCTTGCCCTTCATGTACTCGCGCGCAGCCTGCATAAAATGGTTGGAATCCTGATGGGCGGCGGCTTCCACCAGTATCTGGGTCATTTCCAGCATTTCATATACGCCCATACGTCCGCGATATCCGGTTCCATTGCAATGTGAACAACCGCGCCCCTTCATCAGTTTACCGAGCTGCCCTTTTTCAACGCCTTCATGCGACAGCCACTCGCCTTCTTGCGGGGTGGGGGTGTAAGGTTCCTTGCAACTTTCACATACGCGCCGCAACAGGCGCTGTGCCAATACCACCTGTACCGAAGAAGCCACCATGAATTTGGGCACGCCCATATCCACCAGACGGAACAGGGTTCCGGCTGTGTCACGCGTATGCAGCGTAGACAGCACCAGGTGGCCCGTCATCGCGGCACGCAGACCTATTTGTGCAGTTTCATTGTCACGCATCTCGCCCACCAGTATGACATCGGGATCCTGCCGCAAGGCGGCGCGCAGGACGCGTGCAAAGGACAAATCAATTTTCTCGTTTACCTGTACTTGATTGATGCCGGGCAAGCGAAACTCTACCGGATCTTCAACGGTAATTATCTTTTGATTGACGGTATTGATTTCGGCCAAGGCCGCATACAGCGTAGATGTCTTACCGCTACCCGTTGGCCCGGTCACCAACACCATACCGCTACTGCGACTGATAATTTGACGGAATCGGATCAGCATGCTTTCCGGCATGCCCAATTTGTCCAGTGAAAGCGCACCGCCGCTTTGATTTAGCAAACGCATGACGACAGCTTCGCCATGCTGGGTTGGCATGGTGGAAATACGCACGTCTATTGACTGGTCGCGCACACGAATATTCAAGCGACCGTCTTGCGGCAAGCGCTTTTCCGATATATCCAGCCCTGACATCAGTTTTAAACGCAACACTAACGAGGGTGCAATTTTGCTGTCGGCTTCTGCCTGTAGATGCAACTCACCATCGATACGGAAACGGATTTTAAGCACACCTTCTTGCGGTTCGATATGAATGTCGGATGCTCGCACCTGCGTTGCATCATTAAACATACTTTGCAACAGCTTCACCACCGGTGCTTCTTCAAGCCCTACTGAATCCGAGAGCAAGCCGAAGTCGATGACCGTATCACCGAGGTCTTCTGATAGCTCTTTCGCCAGTCCGGTAATTTCTTCCGTGCGTCGGTATACGCGATCAATCACTTCCAGCAACTGCCCCTCGGTAACAACCGCGAGGTCGATATCACGCTTCAACAACCGGGTAATTTCATCGAAGGATCCCAAGTCGGACGGATCGGTCATGCCCACCAACAGCATGCCATTGCGCTCTTCAAGCACAATGGCGCGGAAACGGCGTGCCTGGCTCTCCGGCAAGCGGCGTACCATGTCGATATTGACGTTATAAAATTTGAGGTTGATGAACGGAATATTGAGCTGCTTGGCGAGCGCCTCGGAGATCTGGTCTTCGGTTACGTAAGAATTATCAACCAAGACGCGGCCCAATTTACGGCCTGTGCGTTTTTGCTGATCCAGCGCGGTGGTCAGCTGTTCCATCGTGATCAGTTTTTGCGTTACCAGCAGATCGCCTAAGCGAATTTTTTCCGGACGTGCCATAGCATGTTGCCCCGTGTTTAAGTTGGTTCTAGTTTAATCTGCAAGACATGGTACCGCTTAGCTCGCGGTTTTTTCCGTTCTTAGTCTGCACCCTGCTTTACGCCTGATCTCTGCTATAATTTTGCCGCCCAATGATAGCGTTAACGGCTAAAACTGGAAATACTTTGCGGATACTGTCACAGACTGTGCTTTCATTCAACTCCGGCTGCACAATTCAGGCGATTTCGGGCTAAGCCGCGTTCGCTGTAGATTCAACTTACTTAACTCACTCGATATTTTAAGGGGACTGCATTGTTAAAGAGCACCACGCAGCAGAATTTGATGCGCCTGACTGTTTTATTTTTTCTTGCCACCGCCACATTGTTACTTCAGGCAGTGCAAGCTGCTGAAGAGGTTGTTAGCACAGCGAGCCCCTCGATTGGCAGCACGATCTCGAACGATTATGGAAACTTTTACAGCAAAGATCGCCTGATTCGCCTCGGTATCGCTTTTGGACTGGGCGGTATCGCTGCCAATACCAACGTCGACATGAGTATACGAAACTGGTATCAGGACAGTGTACGCAGCGAAAAAACAAACTCCTGGGCCAGCAATATAAGCAACCCCAGCGGCTTTTATGCAAAGACCTTCGGCGAAGGGAAATATATGGTGCCCGTGGCGCTGCTTGCTGCCAGTATCAATTATATTGATACCGATACTGCCATCGGCAATTGGGGCGCTAACGCCAGTCGTGCCTATATCGCCGGGCTGCCGGCAATGTGGGTAATGCAGTGGACGACCGGTGCGGCACGCCCGGGGGAATCTGACACCGGCTCGGCATGGCGTATTATCAATATTCAGGATGGCCACGGCGTCAGCGGTCATTCGTTTGTGGGTGCAGTACCCTTTCTCACCATTGCCGCGATGAATCCCGACAATGGCTGGGTGAAATATCCCGCCTATCTGGCCTCTGCAGCCGCCGGCTGGTCTCGCATCAATGATGATGCCCATTTTCCTTCGCAGGTAGTACTGGGTTGGTATATGGCTTGGGAAGCGGTTAACACTGTGATGGATACCAATAAACAGACAAAGAGCGTCAAGGTTGCACCGATGGTTACGCTTGATACGGTCGGCCTGATGGTCACCGGTAACTGGTAACTGCACGTTGAGCCCGCTGGTTCACGTTATTTTATTTGAACCGGAAATTCCGCCCAACACCGGCAATATTATTCGCCTGTGTGCAAACACCGGTGCGCAACTGCATTTGGTTCGTCCTCTGGGATTTGATATTGACGACAAACAATTACGCCGCGCCGGTCTGGATTATCACGAATTTTCCGAGATGAAAGTCCATGACAATCTTAACGATTGCTTGCAGACGTTGCCTGCTTCAAGGCTGTTTGCCTTGACCACCAAAGCATCAAATCACTTTCATAAAGCTCAATTTCAAACCGGAGATGCGCTGCTTTTCGGGCCAGAAAGTCGCGGGCTGCCAGCGGATATTTTGGCTTCACTCAAACCGGAACAGCGTTTGCGCCTGCCGATGATGCCCGACAATCGCAGTTTGAATTTATCCAACTCGGTGGCAGTGGCGGTGTATGAAGTGTGGCGGCAGTTGGGGTTTACGGGGGCAGTTTAACGCTTCACAAACACCGCTTTGGTGTTAATCAGTTACGAAACTCGGTATCCGGTATTCTGCCAAGCAGCTCCTCCACCACTCTGGCTGCATCAACCTGCTCATAAAGTATGCGGTAAACCGCTTCACAAATCGGCATTTCGACGCCCAGTTTTTGCACCAGTTGATGCACCGCTTTGACGGTGTAAACGCCTTCGGCAACATGGCCCAATTTTTTCAGGATAGAAGGCAGGTCATATTTCTGCGCCAGCAACAAGCCGACATTACGGTTGCGTGACAAATCACCGGTGCAGGTCAAGATCAAATCGCCCACGCCAGATAAACCACCGAGGGTTTCGGCGCGACCGCCCAATCTGAGCCCCAGTCGGGTCATTTCAGACAAGCCGCGCGTTAACAATGCTGCACGCGTGTTGTAACCGAAGCCCATGCCGTCTGAAATACCTGCGGCAATGGCCAGCACATTTTTTACCGCACCGCCCACTTCCACGCCCACCACATCATTACTGGTGTATATGCGCAAACGTGGGTTGTGCAAACTCTGTGCTGCCTGCCGTGCAAATTCCATATCCGTTGATGCCAACACCAGTGCAGTAGGTAAATTTTTCGCCACTTCCTGCGCGAAGCTGGGGCCTGACAATACCGCGCTCGGAAAAGTAGCGGGTAAAATTTCAGCAACGATCTGATGTGCCAACAGCGCGGTTTCCGCTTCAAAGCCTTTACACAGCCAGACCACGGGAACGGGGGCAGGCAAACGCGAGATGAGTGTGAGGGTGGCGCGCAGGGCGGAGATAGGCACAGCCAGTATGATCATTTCTGTGCCGCGCAAAGCCGCATCAAAGTCATGCTCCAGTTGCAGCGCTTCAGGCAAAGCAAATTCCGGAAGATATGCCTGATTCTTACCCGCGCTGCGCATGTCGGCAATTTGCTGTTTGTTGCGCACCCACAGGGTAACGTGGTGTCGTGGTGCCAGGCTGATTGCCAGCGCGGTTCCCCAGGCGCCGGCACCTAATACTGAAATATTCATCTAACTGAAATACGTCGCTGCAGGTCGACGCTGTATTGATAAAAATCCACCTTCATTCTGCTCCCCATACCTCGATGGATTTCATATAGCCCAGGGTGCCGTCCTGATCTCGTACCTTGATCCAGCCGCCGCCATTTACCCCCAGCGATTCCATCGCCACGTTTCTGGACACCTGATATATCACGGGTGCATTGGCTTCCGGTGCGCGCAACACCGACGCCATGGCAACACTGACGACGACGTAATGCTTGTCACTGACGGAGCGTCTTTCAATCCAGGCCATCGTGCCCGAGCTGTCGCGCACCTTGATCCAGTTTTGCAGATTCACCACTGCTTCCAGCGGCGTGTAGCGGCTGATCACAAATAATTTTTTTGACTTGGTCGAGTTTGCATCGTAGAGGACGGCGGTATTGTCCGAGACTGACACATACTCAAGCGCACTGGCTGCATCGGCTGACAACAAAAATATTACCAGGACCATCCAACCCGGCAATCCGGGTATTCCGCTCGATGATTGATGTCCGGTCAGTTTCATTTTACGTCAACTTAATGCTTGGTCGCTGCAGCCGCCGCCTGATCTTTCTGTTGCTGGTACAGCGCTTCAAAATTGATCGGATTGAGCAGCACAGGTGCGAAACCGGAGCGAACGGATACGTCCGTTACCACTTCACGCAGATAGGGAAACAGGATGTTTGGACATACCACAGCAAGTACTGAATCGATCTCGGCAGCGGGCAAATTTTTCACATGAAAAATACCTGCCTGTTTTGCCTCGATCAGGAACATGATTTTGTCCTGCACACTTAGCTTGGCGGTGAGTGTAGCGGTAACGGTCACTTCGTAAACGCCTTCACCGATTGCCGAATTTTCTGTGTGCAGCTGCATATCTACCTGCGGGCTTTCACGCTCCAGAAAAATACTCGGGGCATGGGGTACCTCTACCGACAAATCTTTAACGTAGAGTTTTTCAATATTGAATTCTGGCTGTTTGACTTCTGTCGCTGCTGCTTCGCTCATTGCAATTCCTTGGTTTTTTATTTTATCGTCGCCAAATGCTCAGGCATTTAACAAGGGCATTAAGCCGCCCTGACTATCCAGCTCGGCCATATCATCAAAACCGCCCACATGGTGTTCGCCAATGTAGATTTGCGGCACCGTGCGACGGCCGGTTTTTGCCATCATGATGTCGCGCTGTTCGGGCAGCAGATCAATGCGGATTTTTTCGATTTCAGTCACGCCGCGTTTTTTGAGCAACTGCTCGGCGCGTACGCAATAAGGGCACACTTCAGTGCAATACATGGTTACTTTTGCCATGATTATTTCTCCAGAGGTAAGTTAGATTTCTGCCAGGCCATTACGCCGCCTGACATATTAACCGCCTGAGCGAAGCCTTGTTTAACCAGCAATGCGCAAGCACTTGAAGAACGGTTGCCGCTGCGGCAAACAACCACGATATCCTGTTCGCGGTAGCGCTCCAGCTCTCCCGTGCGACCGGACAGCTTGCCGAGCGGTATCCATTTTGCATTGAGGATGTGGCCGGATTTATATTCAGACTCTTCGCGGACATCCAAAACCAATGCATTTTTGTGATTGATCAGCTGCAAAGCCTCGGCGAGGTCTACATCTTTTATCCCGCGCAGACGGTTACCAAAAAAAGACCATAACAACATCGTGCCACTCATGATGGCAATGACGATAGTCCAAATATTATTTTGCAGATACTGCATTGACATACTCCTCATTTTTCTTGATTGCGAATTCTAACAGAGCTGCGAAGTGCTCCGGATCTTTCTGCGCCAACGCACTTAACTCGTTTTTCTGGACGGGGAAATCTGCAGGGTACGCCCAGATAGCACGCTCCACCTGCAACCGCGCTTCTGCCTGTTTATTTGCCAACGCCTGCAGCCAGGCCATGCGATAAACCACATTACTAATGGGTATAAAGCGAGCCGAACCTGCATTAAACGCGGTTTTTTTATCCAGTTCCTCCGCATTGATCTCCATCCAGCTGTTCAAAAACAGCTCTGTGTACGGTTGCAATAGCACGATGCCATATAACCGTACTAGCCCATCCCGCATCCTGTTTGCCACGGTATTGTCTGCTGCAGAATGCGCTCGTATGCTCAACACGCCTTCCAGACGCTGGTATCCAAGCTGCCACTGAAACATCGAAATAAATCCCAGTACCAGTATCGACGCCACCGACAGACGCCCCATTTTACGCAACTCCAAACGATAAACGCGATGATCCAGCACGCCCAGTAAAAAAGCCGCCACACCCATAAAATAGGCATACCACAGCGGGTATTCAAGCATGCTGTGGATAAACAGCACGCTCAGCACCGCATAAGCCCACCAGTGATATTGCGTCATCTGTAAGCGAATGCTTTGCCATACCCAAAGCCCAAGTGTCACCAGCACGATCGATAATCCGCCGAATCCCAGCTCTACGGCTATCTGTATAAACAGGTTATGGGCATTGTTATAGAGGCCCGTGATATTGGTCGCGTGCAATTGCGGGCCCAACTGAAAATGCTGCCAGGCAAACTGACCCAGGCCGGCTCCGAAAAGCGGAAACTGGGAAAAGATCAACCAGGACTCGTGCCACAAATACAGTCTGATACTTCCGCTGGTGTCCCCAGCCAGCATCCGCTGCATGGTCGTGACGCTACCTGTTGTTCCGCTAAACCAGGATAAATGCACCACCCAATGCATCAGGCCAAAACCCAGCAGCAGCATCAAACCGTAATGCAACAGATGTTTGCAGGACTTGTCGCGATACTGCCATAACGCCGCCAAAGCAGTCAGACTCAGCATATAAAACCAGGAGCTGCGCGACCCGCTCAGCACCAGCACAAATAATAAGGGCAACGCCAATACCACGGCTTGCCAGTTACGCATGTGCATACGCAACAAGCCCAGCGATATCAGACCCAGCATGATGTAGTTGGCATAATGATTGGGTTGCGCCATATTGCCGTAAACGGCGATACCATTTTTGGCCGTGACTACGGGGTCCAGAAACGTATGCCAGCGATAGTGCTGCAAGATGCCGAGCATCGCGTTGAGCTCCGCACCCAACAGCAGAAATACGGCCAAAACAGTTGCCAGCACCGGCAATCCCAGCTTATCGCGCAACGCTTTGCCCAACATCATCAGCAAGGTCGCCCACAACATGTACAGGGTGAACAGCAGTGCCTGGTCAAAATAGGTAATTTTTCCCAGCAAATATTGCAGCAACACCAGTAGCATTAAAAATATTGGCAGCAATACTATGCGCGGTACTTCCGGCTTTTGCCAAAAGGATTTATTCAGTAAAAAAATACTCGCGCTTAAACCCAGTATCGCAGCACCCCATTCCTGATAGAAGGTCGTGAGCGGGTAGGCGTGGTAGTAGTACAGAAACGGCAAAACCCACATTAATCCGATCAATACCAGACTAATGTGGGCCATGTTCAACCCGCGCAAGACGGGTAACTCAGACTGCAGCTTGTTTAGCAACTGCCCTTGACTCCGAACTTCGACAATATATTGGTCAACGGGCAAAAACGGGTAAAGCCGCTCTGGAATAAATTCAAACCAACAAATGCGGTAAAGAACAGGAAGTATTTGCTGACAAAAATCGGGCTGGCTTCCAGACCCAGTGACAATGTCAACATAATCATAAATCCTGCAACAATTCTAACGATACGTTCTGCGTTCATAACTCTCTCTCCAAAATTAATAATTACCTATTAACATCATTCCTATTTCACCGTACTGAACTACGCAGGTGAAATAGCAATTAACACAGCATTCTACTCGAATTTCTTGTACAAAGTGGCGTAATACAGTACCGGTATGGCCACTAGCGTTAACACCGTAGAAACCATGATACCGAAGATCAAAGCGATCGCCAGTCCATTGAAAATGGGGTCATCCAGTATAAATAATGCACCCGCCATCGCGGCTAGTCCGGTCAGGATAATCGGCTTGGCGCGTGCACTTGCCGCGGTGATAACGGCCTGCTGCAACTTGACTCCCTCGGCCAGTTGCAGGTTAACAAAATCCACCAGCAGGATAGAGTTACGCACAATAATACCCGCCAGTGCGATCATGCCTATCATGGAGGTGGCGGTGAACTGTGCACCCAGCAAGGCATGCCCCGGCATCACGCCGATGATTGTCAGCGGGATTGGCGCCATGATAATCAGCGGCACCAGATAGTTCTTGAACTGTGCCACCACCAGCAGGTAGATCAGCACCAACCCCACTGCATAGGCGATCCCCATATCACGGAAAGTTTCAAAAGTGACCTGCCACTCGCCGTCCCATTTCAGTGAATAGGCAGAGTAGGGATTGGAAGGTGACTTGAAATACCAGTTTTGCAGAATGCCGCCCTCTGCCAGTGGGATGCCATCAAGTTTGCTGTCTATACCAAACATGCCGTACAGCGGGCTATCCAGCTTGCCTGCCATGTCGCCAAACACATAAACCACCGGTAAAAGATCCTTATGATAAATCGGATAATCCCTCTCCAGATTAACAATCTGCACCAGTTCCGACAAAGGCACCAGCACCCCGTCTCGGGCACGCACCTTAAGTTTAAGCACGTTATCGATACGGCTGCGACTCTCGACTGGCAGGCTCATGCGCAGTGGCAAGGCATACTTTGCTGTGTCGTCGTGCAGCGAGGTCACATCCTGGCCAGATAAAGCCACGTGGATCGTATCGACGATATCCTGCGGTGCTATGCCGAGCAATGCCGCCTTGCTTTGCAACACATGCATCACCATTTTCGGCGCGGCTTCGGTTACGGTATCGTCAATCGCAACAATATCCGGTGTCCTGGCGAATTGTTCACGCACCACCCCCGCCACTTTGCGCGCGCCCTCATAATCCGGGCCATAGATTTCTGCCACTATGGGAGACAATACGGGCGGGCCGGGTGGTACTTCAACGATCTTGACTTTGGCTCCCCATTTTTTCGCGATTTTTTCGATTGGCACCAGCACTTTTCCGGCAACCTCGTGACTGCTCAGCTTGCGATGGTGCTTGTCCTGCAGGTTTACCTGGATATCACCTTGCTCGGAGGAGGATCTCAAATAATACTGCCTCACCAAACCATTGAAATTAATCGGTGCCGCGGTACCCGCATAGCCCTGGTAATCGGTTACTTCCGGCACTGTGGCCAGATACGCGCCGATCTCATGCAACACTGCCGAGGTTTGCTCCAGCGCGGTGCCGGTTGGCATATCAACCACCACCTGAAACTCGGATTTATTGTCGAACGGGAGCATTTTTAATACCACCAACTTGACGACTACAAGCGATACCGACAAGAACAATCCGGCAAGAATTCCCAGCCATAGTTTCTTGCGCGCCTTCTTGCCGTGCTCGCCATTCAGGAATGGTGTCAGGCGTGCGCGGAAGAAGCGCGCCAAACCACTATCATTTTCATTCTTGACCGTCGCATGATGGGAAGCCGAGAAACGCAATGCCAGCCAAGGTGTAACAACAAAAGCCACCGCCAGCGAGATCAACATGCCCATGCTGGCATTGATTGGAATCGGGCTCATATAGGGACCCATCAACCCCGTCACAAACGCCATAGGCAGCAATGCCGCAATAACAGCGAGGGTTGCCAAAATGGTGGGGCCACCCACCTCATCTACCGCTTCCGGAATAATTTCCGACAAGGGCTTATGCGTGTCCAGTTCACGGCGTCTATGTATATTCTCCACCACCACAATCGCATCATCCACCAGTATTCCAATGGAAAAAATCAATGCAAATAGTGACACGCGGTTAAGTGTAAAACCGTAGGCCCAGGAGGCAAACAATGTCACCGCCAAAGTGAGTGATACCGCAACACCCACGATGAGCGCTTCACGGCGACCCAGCGCAATCCATACCAGAGCAATTACCGCACTGGTCGCAAAGATCAGTTTCTGTATCAGCTTCTTTGCCTTGTCATTGGCTGTCTCACCATAGTTACGCGTCGTGGTGACATGCACATCCGAAGGGATAACCGTGCCTTTTAATTCTTCAACCCGCTGCAGCAGTTTGCTGGCGACATCAACCGCATTTTCACCGGGTTTTTTAGACACCGCGAGTGTAACGGCGGTGAATTCACCCTTGGCAGATATTCCTTTATCGGCAGCGGCAGCACCGGTACCCATCCATACATACTTAGATGGCAAATCGGCACCATCTTTTACGTCTGCTACATCCTGTAAATACACAGGCTTGCCACTGGAAACACCCACGACCAGTTGTTTGACTTCGCCGGCGGTACTCAAAAAATTACCGGTTTGAACCAGTATTTCCCGGTTACGCTGGGTTAAATAACCCGCACTTTTCGATACGTTGGCGGCCTGCAGTGCAGCGCGCACTTCCTGTATCGACAACTGATAGGCATTCAGCGCCTCCGGATTCAGCAATACCCGCACCATGCGCTGTGTCGCACCGATAGTGGTTACTTCACGCGTTCCATTGACGCGCTTTAGCTCCGACTCGATGGCATGCGCGACATGGGTCAAAGCCAGACCGCTGCCTTCAGCCTGATCACGCCACAGCGTAAATGCGGCGATAGGCACATCATCAATTCCCCTCGCCTTGATCAGCGGTTGCATCACGCCCAGTGTTGCCGGCAACCAGTCTGCATGTGAATTGATTACGTCATACAGTTTAACCATGGATGGGCCGTGCAACTCACCCACCTTGAACTGTACGGAAATGATAGCCATACCCGGCAGCGACACGGAGTACACATGTTCCACACCGGCAATTTGCGACAACACCTGTTCGGCAGGTGTTGATACGGTACGCGCCACATCCTGGCTGGATGCGCCGGGATAGGCGATCATCACGTTTGCCATGGTCACGTTGATTTGCGGCTCTTCTTCACGCGGCGTAACCATCACAGCGAAGATGCCCAGCAGCACAGCCACCAACGCCAGCAATGGCGTCATTTGCGAATGCATAAAAAATTTAGAGATACGTCCGGAGATACCCATGATCGTTATTCCTGATAAGTAATATTAGGCAAAAGTAAATGTTGCTGTCGGTTATTACATTGAGAAACGCATTCTCAATGTTGCACCCTTACTTACTATATATTTGGGCATTTATTTGGACTGAGACACAGCCATACCAGCTTTGATCGGGTCGAGCGCCACGTTTTCACCCGGATTCAGCCCCACCAGTACTTCAACCTCATTTTCTGCGGTTGTCTCGCCCAGGCGAATCTGACGCAAGCGTGCGCCACCCTTCTCATCCACGACATAAACACCCACCACCTCGCTGCGACGCACCACCGCACTGGCCGGTATTAGCAGCTTGTTGGCCTTGCCCACTGCAAAGTGGGCGCGAACAAACATACCCGGGTAGATACCTTTTTCATTTGCGGGCATGGTGATACGCACCTGGGTGCTATGGGTGCGCGAATCGGCTGACGGTTGTACTGAAACAGCGGCAGCCTTAACCCAGCGCTTGACCGATGTCAGCTCGACACTTACTTTGGGATGGGTGCCAATGTCGGCCAGCTTGTATTGCGGCACATTCACCACGACACGCAGTTGAGAGGGATCAAAACCCACCATCATCGGCTTGCCTATGGTCATCATTTCACCGACCTCAACCAGACGCTGAGCGACCACACCAGAGAACGGCGCTATAACCGAGGCATAACCTCTTGCCAATGCCTGTTGGCTTTCTCCCGCCTCACTGGCGGCAGCCTGGGCCTTGGCCATGTCGAAATCCGCCTTTGCCTTATCCAGAGCGGATTGGCTGATATATTTCTGTTCAAACAACTGCAGTGAACGCTCGTAACTGGCCTTGGCCTGGGTCAGCGCAGCTTGCGCTTGCATCACCTGCGCCTGGCTACCTGCCAGCGCCTGCTCTGTTTCACGCTCATCGATACGCAGGATAACCTGGCCCTTTTTGACCGTGTCGCCCACATCGAAATTCACTTCTTTTACCCGACCAGAGATTTGTGCAGAAACGGTGGATTGGCGTACTGCCTCCATTATCCCCTCAACACTGTAGGTTTGCGCTACTTCACGGTACTCCGCCTTGACGACTGCCAGCGGCTCAGCCTGCAGGGAAAAAGACAATACTGCAGAACAAACACCGAGCGCATTCAATAAGATAGTTTGAAGTTTCATAGTTTAATCACCTTAGTAGATAGCAATACAATACCGCTTATTAATAATATTATTATATTCTAATATACAAAACTATGCAACCAGAAATGTCAGGCTAGCTGGTGCAAAACACATCCCGCATCAACTCAACCAGTTTCAGTGTGCGATGGTCGTTTATTCTGTAATACACACGATTGGCATCCTTGCGTGTGCACAAGACACCCTTATCCCTTAGCAGGGCCAAATGCTGTGAAATATTGCTTTGCGAGGTGCCGACAGAATCAACTATTTCCTGAACGCTCACTTCCTCGCTGCCCAGAACACATAAAATTTTAAGTCTTAGAGGATGTGCAATTGATTTAATCGCCAATGATGCCTGCAGAATATCTTCATCCCTATCAATCAATTTCTTGTTCATTTCCGTTAACACCTTTTCAACATAACTAAATAATAAAGCGGCATCGTAAGACGATCTGAAATCAGCTAAAATAGAACTTAATTAGCAAACGATTGTATTCTGATACTTTTACTCTAAAAAAGCCAGCAAGAAAGCATAACCATCATGAAAATCACCCCTGTCCTATTGCTCATCCTCGACGGTTTTGGGTATCGCGAAGATCCTGATAACAACGCAATTGCACTTGCGCACAAACCGAATTATGATCGTCTATGGAAAGACTTTCCGCACACGCTGATCAATGCATCGGAAAAATCGGTGGGTCTGCCAACCTCACAGATGGGTAATTCAGAAGTGGGTCATCTGAACATCGGAGCCGGTCGTATCGTACAAATGGAACTGACACGCGTCGAGGTAGATATCCTTGATGGGTCGTTCTATAAAAATCCCGCATTGGCCGGCGCCGTTTCGCAGGCAAAACAGAATAACTCGGCTATCCACATCATGGGTCTGCTCTCACCCGGAGGCGTACATAGCCATGAAGATCACATTCTTGCCATGGTGGACATGGCCGTTCGCAGCGGCCTGGAAAAAGTCTATGTGCATGCCATGCTCGATGGCCGCGATACGCCGCCACGCAGTGCCGGGCAATCCCTGAAGAAGATGCAGGACAAATGCGCCGCGCTGGGCGGAGGCCGTATTGCTTCCATCGTTGGACGTTTTTTCGCAATGGACCGGGATAACCGCTGGGAGCGCGTGCAACTGGCCTATGACCTGATCACACAGGGCAAAGCGCCTTTCAGTGCAGCAACTGCTCAGGACGGTTTGCATCAAGCTTATGCGCGTGATGAAAACGATGAGTTTGTACAGGCCACTTCGATCGGCGGAAAAGTGGTGATGCAGGATGGTGACGTAGCCGTATTCATGAATTTCCGCGCTGATCGCGCACGCGAATTAACCCGAGCGCTGACGGAGCCTGATTTTGACGGTTTCAAACGCGGGAAATTTCCCAAGCTGGCCAGTTTTATCACCCTCAGCAGTTACGGTGAAGATTTTCACCTGCCCACCGCCTACAAGCCCGCTGCGATCATCAATTGTTTCGGTGAATACATTTCCAATCTGGGACTGAAACAATTACGCATAGCCGAAACAGAAAAATACGCGCACGTCACCTACTTCCTCAATGGTGGCAAAGAGCAGCCCTATGAAGGTGAAGATCGCATCCTCGTTCCCTCGCCCAAGGTCAAGACCTATGATCTCAAGCCGGAAATGAGTGCATTCGAAGTGACCGACAAACTTGAAGAAGCTATACGCAGCGGTAAATACCAGTCCATTATCTGCAACTATGCCAACGGCGATATGGTTGGCCACAGTGGCAACCTGGCTGCGGCGATCAAGGCAATTGAAGCGCTCGATATCTGCCTGGGTCGTGTGGTCAGCACGATGCAGCAATGCGGTGGCGAAGTGTTGATAACTGCCGATCATGGCAATGCGGAGCAAATGATCGATCACGCAACACATCAGGCACATACCGCACACACATTGAACCCGGTGCCATTTATCTATATTGGCCGCAAGGCGAAAATGGCCGCTTCGGGCGCGCTGCAGGATATCGCCCCAACCATGCTTAAATTAATGGGCTTGCCACAGCCGCAGGAAATGACCGGCAAGACCCTTGTCAATCTGTAGTGACATCACTTGCCCGCATCGCTCTGTTTGGTGTTGCCGGATGGCTATGCATACACACTGTTTATGCGGACCAGAAGCAGGATCTGGAGAGATTGCGCCAGCGCATTTCATCGCTACAGCAAGAGATGGAAAAAACCAGCGATAGTAAATCTGAAACCGCAGATGCATTGCGTGAGTCAGAGCGCGCAATAAGCGACAGCAACCGCATCCTGTATCAACTATCCAAACAGCAGCGCCAGGCAAATCAGGTGCTTGGTCAATTCAAGCAGCAGACCAGCGAGGTGAGCCGCGAGATGCAGGAACAACAATTGCTGCTGGGCCAATTGCTGAATCAGCAATACTTGGGCGGAAAACAGGAATACTTCAAGCTATTGCTGAACAATCAGGATCCGAACCAGGCTGCCCGCGAGTTGCAATATTATGAGTATATCGCGCGAAGCCGCGCCGCATGGCTCGATAAAATGCGCAACAATCTTGCCAAATTAAGCGCTGTCGCCAGTCAGGCACAACAAAAACATCTCGAACTCGAAGCGATGCAAGCCGAACAGGCATTGCAAAAAAAGAATCTACTGAGAGAAAAACAGTCGCATCAACTGGTACTCAAAAAAATTGCATTACAGCTCAAGCATCAGAGCCAGGAAATTGGTCGTTTGCAACGGGATGAAAACCGCCTGTCAAAATTACTGGAAAACCTGACCCAGATTGTTGCAGAACCCGTAAAAGCTGCGCCAAACCAGAATAGGCAGCCGTCTGCCGAACCAATTCACAGAACCGCTTTCTTATCCCTCAAAGGAAAACTCCCCCTGCCGGTAAAAGGCACAGTCAGCAATAAATATGGCAGCAAAAGACCCGATAGCCCTGTTCTGTGGAAAGGTCTGTTTATCAAGGCCGCAGCCAGCCAAATGGTTTACGCAGTCGCCCCGGGCAGGGTTATTTATGCAGACTGGCTGCGCGGCTTTGGCAACCTGCTGATCATAGACCATGGCCAGAGTTACATGAGCTTATACGGCAACAATGAAACACTGTATAAACAGGTAGGTGATGGGTTGCAGGGGGGGGATGCCATTGCGGCGATCGGCAATAGCGGCGGAAATGAGAATTACGGTTTATACTTTGAACTTCGTTATGAAGGAAAACCGCTGGATCCCGCCAAATGGATCAAGGGTCGCTTTTCTAAAATCAGGTAACTAAAAGGTTTATCAAATATGCGCAGTCGTGTTGAAAAAATTGGGTTGATAGGTTTGGGACTTATTGCTGGCGTGCTGGTCAGCATGCACTTTGCTGCCGTGGCTGAAAAAGATAGTGTCTCATCACTGCCCATAGAGGAACTACACAGCTTCGCCGAGGTTTTTGGCCGCATCAAAAGCGACTATGTTGAACCTGTCAGCGATAAAAAATTAATTACCGAAGCGATATCAGGCATGCTCAGCGGGCTTGATCCGCATTCAGCCTATCTTGACGCAGAAAGCTTCAAGGAATTGCAGGTGGGTACCCAGGGTGAATTCGGCGGCTTGGGTATTGAAGTGAGCATGGAAGACGGTCTGGTAAAGGTTATTTCGCCGATTGAAGATACACCCGCTTACAATGCCGGGATCAAGAGTGGCGACTTGATTATCAAACTGGATGACACCCTGGTAAAGGGCATTTCACTCAACGATGCCGTCAAAAAAATGCGCGGCAAGCCCGGCAGCAATATCGTACTGACCATATTGAGAAAACCGGATCCCAAGCCTTTGCTCATCACTGTTACACGCGCCGTGATCAAGGTTCAGAGCGTAAAATCCAAACTGGTTGAACCTGGCTATGCCTATTTGCGCATTACCCAGTTCCAGGAACATACCGGTCCGAACATGGCTACCGCGCTGGAGAAATTACTCAAGGAAAGCAAAGGCACACTGCAGGGATTGGTACTCGATTTGCGTAACAACCCGGGCGGTTTGCTTACCGGCTCTGTCGGTGTCTCTGCCGCCTTCCTGCCGAAAGACGCGCTGGTGGTCTATACAGAAGGACGTACCGAGGATGCAAAAATGCGCCTGAATGCAACTTCTTCAGATTACCTGCGCGGTACCGGTCAATCCGACTATCTGAAAAATCTGCCGGACACATTCAAGACAGTGCCCATGGTCGTATTGATTAACGGCGGTTCGGCATCGGCTTCCGAAATCGTTTCGGGTGCATTACAAGACCACAAACGCGCGGTCATCATGGGCACACAATCCTTTGGCAAAGGCTCGGTGCAAACCATCTTGCCGTTGGGCAACAATACCGCGATCAAACTCACGACCGCACGTTATTTCACACCCAATGGCCGCTCCATTCAGGCAACCGGTATCGTGCCGGACATCATTGCTGAAGACCCATCCACAACGGGACTAGAAAATACATTCCGCCTGCGTGAAGCCGATCTGGAACATCATCTGACCAACGGAAATAAAAAGGTTGAACCCGAGTCACCTGCAAAGGCTGACGTCAAACCGAAAGCGGCTCCTAAAAACAAAGATGGCGAAAACAAAGATGATGAATCGGACAAACCAAAAATTACCGAATTTGGTTCGAAAAATGACTATCAGCTAAATCAGGCGCTCAATTTGCTGAAAGGAATGCACATTCTGCAAGGAAAATAATCCATGGCCAGAGCTGACGATCCCCTTACAGAGCATGATTTGTTTTTTGCCGAAGAGCCGGCAGGACAGCTGGAACGTGCTTTTGCATTGCTGAGTGGCCTGGAAAAAATGCGGGTAGAAAAATCCGCCGAACCAAACCGCCTGCATATCAGCTACAGCTTGCGTGATTATTCACTTGAGGGACTGGAAAGTGCGCTCAAAAAAGCCGGTTTCTGTTTTAAGGAAAATTTGTTGAACAAGTTGAGCAAGCAACTGATCTTCTATTGTGAGGAAGTGCAGTATCACAATCTGAACACCCCGGAACATCTGACCAAATCGAATACACCCGTGGTCTTTGCCAAGCTCTACGAAAATCATCCGCATGGCGACCATGATGACACGCCCAAAGAACTGCGCGAATACAAATAGCGTTAAAACATTAACATGAATGACCAGCAGCTACTTCGTTATAGCCGGCATATTCTATTGCCGGAAATCGGCATAGAAGGGCAAGAGAAACTCAGGGGTGCACACGCGCTGATTATTGGGGCAGGCGGTTTGGGCTCACCTGTCGCGTTGTTTCTTGCCGCAAGCGGCGTGGGTACGCTGACAATCTGCGATAACGACACTGTCGACCTGACCAATCTGCAGCGCCAGATCCTGCATCGCACCACCAGCATCGGCAAAAACAAGGTGGACTCAGCACGCGCTGCCATCGCTGATATCAACCCCGATGTAGAGGTCAACAATTTGAACGAACGGGCGGAATCCGCCCGCCTGCTGGAGCTGGTTGCACAAGCCGATGTCGTGCTCGATTGCAGCGACAACTTCAACACCCGCTATGCGCTCAATCGTGTCTGCGTACAACTGAAGAAGCCGCTGGTATCAGGCGCTGCAATACGCTTTGGCGGACAAGTCACGGTATTCGATTTTCGTCAGGAACACAGCCCGTGTTACCACTGCCTGTATCCGGAAAACACCGAACATGAAGACACGCGCTGTGCCGAAATGGGCGTGTTCGCGCCACTGGTCGGTGTTATCGGCAGCCTGCAGGCGGCGGAGGCGCTCAAGCTTTTGCTTGAAATAGGAACGTCACTGTGCGGGAAACTGCTGCTGATTGATACGCTGCATAGCGGCTTGCGCACGATCAAATTGTCGCGTGATGTGAATTGTCCGGTTTGCACCACAATAAAACAACCGTCCTAATAATTTTCAGTTGCCTGGCTTTTCATCGACTAACTTTTGGGTAATACCCTATCAAGATATTCAATCAGCAGCTTTCGGTATTTTTCATGTTTTAAGGCCTCAATATGGCCGCCCTCGGGAACGATCCACATCTCCTTCGGCTGTGCAGCAGCATCAAACAGGATTTGCCCATGCGGGAGCGGAACCACATTGTCTTTGTTGCCATGAATAATCAACAAGGGAATCGGGGTGATATGACTCACTGCATCCAATGGGCTATAGTCGTTGTCGATTAAAAATGACAACGGCCACTGCAGCGGCCAGCTAAGCCAGAATGACGCCAGCTTTTCGCGGGCCAGGTTTCGATAATCAGAAAAAGCACTTTCAGAAATGAGTGCTTTTATTTTTGCGCGGTAAGGGCTATGTGCCACGTTGTATATGGCCAATGCACCACCCAGACTTTGCGCCAGGATGACAATGCGATCAGTATCAACATCCTTGCGCAGCAACAAATACTTCATCGCACTGTTCAGGTCATCCTGCACGCCTGCCAGCGTCGGTTCGCCCTCGGAATTTCCATAACCGCGATAATCGGGCAAAAATACATTGTAATTCTGTGCCGGCAGCCAATACACATTGCCGATGTGCGTGCTGATATTTTCTGCATTGCCATGAAAAAACAAAACCGTGCCTTTAGCCTGACCCTTGGCTGGCAGCCACCAGCCATGCAGCTTTACCCCATCAGAGCTGTGGAAATAAACATCTTCATAGACGAGGCCGATTTTATCCGGTGTCAGATATTGAACTTGTTGCGGCTGGAAAAATACACCGGTACAAGCCGAAAGCAATACCGTCAATATCAGGATTGATAGCGAACGCATGTTAGAAATATTGCTGCAAAGAGAGCCGCGCATCCGTCCATATTAGATCAAACTCCAGCTTCCTTGCCACCTCTAAACGCAGGGCAGTTTGAGGGCCGATTGAGTAACGCTGCAATAGTATCAAATCTGCTTTGGTATGCTGGTCACCCAAGGCAAAGCGTTGCACGCTTGCATAGGCATTCACACGCCATTTACTGTTCACATCACCAACTACGCCCACAGACGGCCCCATGCCAAATGCATAATCACTGCCGAATTTTTTCGAAGTTTCCAGAGACGCATCAATAAAAGCATAGGTCAATGCATGGGGACTATCCAGTGATGGCGCATCCCAGGCATAGCCTGCGCCGCCGTTCAATCTCGCCACCAGTGGCTCGCTGCCGTCCGGCATGTGTTTTCTGGCCCACCCGACATTTACCTTCCATGACAAGGACTGAAAAAATTCATTGCGCGGTGACAGCGAAAAAATATCGATCGGCACAAACTCCTCGACCCGCGCAGCGTCGCCGTTCTCATAATGTCGCAATGCAAGATTAAAAAACTGGATCTCTGCGCCGCGTATATAGCCCGCACCGGGATCAGTCTGATCGTGGTAGGCCGGACGTATGGTTAGCTCCTGATAATTAACTCCATCACTATTTCCGCTGCCCAACCCTACTCGCAACGATTTGTGCCCCTGATCAGGGCGTACTTCCGGCACCGCTATCGCAGGTGTCGCCGAGGGCGTATTCAATGCACTCCTGGCTACCAACAAATCCCTGGAAAGTTTGCCCGCGTCCGGCCAGTCACTTTTACTGGCACGCAAGTAGGCGATGTAGTCATAACTCAACTCAAATACCTGGGCCTTTTGCTCAACGGTTAATGCATTCACACTGGCATCATTGAGTTGAATTTTTCCCAGGCTCAGCGCACTGGAGAGCGAGCGCAAAGGGGGCGACATACTGCGCAAGCGTTGCATAATGACGGTTGCATTTGAAGGGCGGTAAATTGCCTGCTTTAACAAATTAGTGTTTTCTGTCACCGCACGTACGGTATCGGAAGGTATTGCCCACCAGCGAAACTCATCCGTCAATTTCAGGCTCGGTCGGGCGACATCCAGAAGCGACAATACTTCATAGGCACAATTTTCATCCAGAAAATAGTAGTCAAAATAAGTCGGGCCCATTTCCCAGATGTGCATCACCAGACGCTGAATTTCATCTGCCGTTAAGTCAAGCCGATACTCCCAAATATCGCGATTTTCCATATCGGTGTATTCAGTCACCTTAAGATAATAGGGTGCCGTCTGAAACACACCCGGATACCCTCCCGTGAGGCCCTGGTAGGCGAAAATCAATCCATTGGTCTCATCGGTGCTGGCTGCATAGCCGACAGTATAAGCAAGCAGCCGGGTGCGCTCGTCCTGATCTTTGGCATCGATACGCAACAAGGTATGGCCGTACATCGAGGCGGGACTGTTCAAATAGGATGAAGGAAATACCAGGGTAATTTCATGCGGGTTGATCGCCTTGACCCAGGCATTAAAACGTTTGCATTCCTGCACCTTCATTCGCGAGGAGTCAAACTGCAATTGCTGGCCAAGCCAGTGATAGCGCGCAACAAAACGGCATTGGGGGTTTTGCTGTTTGTCTGTTTCCTCAAGCGTGGAAAAAAATGCTTTCAACGTGGCTTCGAGTTCGGCCTGGGCATTGAACTTGCCGTCAGGGGCATTAAAAAATGCGGGATCATCCGCCAGACTGCGTGATCCGGGCCACAATACATAGGGCTTGATATGCAATAAATTTTGCCACTCAACACGCTCTGCCAAGTGCATTTCACGTGATTTTTGAATTAACTGCCGTAGATATAGGTCATCTTGTGCCAGCACTGGGTATGACAGTAATACAAAACAGAAAACCAGCACTTTTCGATACAACATTCACTCTCTCCAGGCTTGATAAAATACCCATAAAAAAACACCCAGTGGCGAACCACTGGGTGTTTTTATTGTGACAAATGCATTAAATCGCTGCGGTGTATTGGGCCAAAGTACGATCAGCTGCCAACACTTGCTTCAGACCTGCTGCAATTTGATCTGCAGAAGCTTGTTCGGAAACAAAGATCTGAGCGAAGTTTTCTTTAGTTGCACGATAGAAAGCCACTTTGTCAGCATCTTTAACGCCGATCAACTGCGCCAATGAAGCCAATGACTCACCGCTGCCTTTGGACATGTCCTGCGCCAGCTTGGATTTGTTGCCATCGATGTACATTGCTGTTTTCCAGTTTGAAGATACAGCGCCGTCTTGTGTACAACCGGAGGTACCGGAAGTAATCGCAAAGGTCTGGTTACCGGAAGTTCCGTTCGTTGAGGTCGCGCCGATTTGAGGGAAAAGACCCTTTTGTCCTGCAAACACTTTAGAACCCCAGCCGCATGAACCCACGTTGTTCTCACCGGCGGCCATAGCAGCCATAGGAAGAACTGCAATCATAACTGCGGCAGTCAATACTAATTTCATTTTAGTCATATTTATCCCCAAGCAATACGTTACATTTAAAAATGTTGCGGTTTACCCTTACACAAACACTGTTGGAGGATTTTGCCAACGTAGAGATTTTATAGTGCGATTACCCCAAGCTGTCAATGTATTAAATCCGTTTGTTGTATTTTTTACCAAATCTGCCACTGTATTGCCAGTATTTAATTTGCCCCCTGCCAAGCAAACAATCAGACTTACTCACCCTTGCATATCCATGCTATTCTGGTTAGAGTTCTGAAAATTATATCAAACAGCAGTAGCATTAAACTTATTTCGAGGAGATGACAATTGGAAAATTCGACGACCAGATTTATCAGCCGCACTTTAATGCTCAGTGTGCTGTGTATGAGCCTGTGGACACCTTTTGCCCAGGCCACATTGATCTCAAGTGAACAAATCGCCAATATTCAAACGGCACAAAACAACCGTGAACGCGTACGCGAATTTTTTGACCGTGCAGATGTGCAAACCCAGTTGCAGGCACGCGGTATTAGCGCAGATGCTGCAAAATCCCGTGTAGACATGATGACCGACAGTGAAATCGCCAGCATCAACGGACACCTCGATACACTGCCTGCAGGCGGTGTGGATATCTTGGGCTTCTTCCTGCTGATATTCATCATATTATTGATCACTGATATCCTGGGACTTACCCACGTCTTCTCCTTTGTAAGACATCGCTAAGCCACAAATGCATTACTTCAACTACGCCCGCTTTGTTGCGGGCGTTTTCATTTTGCTGCTTGCCGCGTGCAGCACGCCGCAAACCAAAGCCTTGCGCAACGCCGCGCCGGCTGGCTTGCCAGCACGCACAGAACTGAGCGAAGTTAAATACTTTCCGCAGGACGCGTACCAGTGTGGTCCAGCATCGCTGGCCATGTTGATGCACAAGGAGAAGGTCAATGCCACTCCTGAACAGCTCAAGGAATTTTTATATCTTCCCGACAAACAGGGTAGCCTGCAGGTGGAAATGCTGGCTACCTCACGGCATTACGGGCTGTTGGCGTATGTGCTGCGTCCCGAGCTACTGGACTTGCTAACAGAGGTGGCTGCGGGCAATCCCGTAATCGTGCTGCAAAACCTGGGTTTGAGCTGGTACCCGCTATGGCATTACGCAGTTGTTATCGGCTATGACCTGAATCAGGAAGAGTTGATCCTGCGTTCCGGCTCAAATGAGCGACTGGTCATGCCATTTACGACCTTTGAGCACACCTGGTCCCGCAGTCAATACTGGGCAATGCTGGCGCTGCCACCCGAGCGTCTTCCCCAGACTGCGATACCGGAGAATTTAATCCCGAGCTTAGCGGCACTGGAATACACCAGCCCCAAAACGGATACATGGCCTGCATATACAGCAGCCATGCAGCGCTGGCCTAACGACTTACTGGTATTTATTGCCGCTGGTAATCACGCCTACAATCAGGGCAAGCTTGCATTGGCTGAACAAATATTTCAGCAGCTCACCCAGGATCATCCCACTTCAGCGGCCGCTTTCAACAATCTTGCCCAAACCCAAAGTGATCAGGGCAAACATAAAGCCGCGCTGGAAAATATCTACAGGGCGCTGGAAATCGGCGGGCCGCTGTTGCCTGTCATGCAAAAAACCCTGCTGGAAATCGAACAGAAAAAACCAACAATCCCTGACGAGGCCGTTATAATCCGGCAATAGCTTAATAGGCGCTTAGACTTATGCAACACATCCCCGCTCCCGCCACTACCGACTTCGTTGCCTGGTTTCGCTCTGTTGCGCCCTATATCAATGCATTTCGAGGCAAAACCTTCGTCGTCGCTTTTGGCGGAGAGGTCGTCGCTGACGGTAAATTTGTCGAGCTGACACACGACCTCAATCTGCTGGCCAGCCTCGGTGTCAGGCTGGTGCTGGTGCATGGCGCACGCCCGCAAATCGAGCAACACTTGTCGCACAATCAAATTGACGACCATTACCATCATGGCATCCGCCTGACCGATGCCTCCACCATGCTGTGCGTCAAAGAGGCGGTGGGAAGGGTGCGTTTTGAAATTGAGGCCTTGCTCTCGATGGGGCTGGCCAACTCTCCGATGGCCAATGCTGACATCCGCGTCGCCGGCGGAAATTTTATTACAGCCCAACCGATGGGTGTTATCCACGGTGTGGATTTGCTGCATACCGGAAACGTGCGCAAGGTTGACACGGCAGCAATCAGGGACAGGTTAGCCTACAACGAGGTCGTTTTGTTATCACCACTGGGCTTTTCACCCACAGGCGAAATTTTCAACCTTACGCTGGAAGATGTGGCAACTTCCACCGCCATTGCACTGGATGCCGACAAGCTGATTTTCCTGATGGATACCGACGGGGTGATGGACAAAAAGGGCAAGCTGATCGGCGAGCTGACCATCGCCAATGCCAATGATATTCTGGGCAGTAAACGCAAACTACCCGACGATGTGGGGTTGTTTCTACCCTGTGCGATTCGTGCCTGCGAGGGTGGTGTCACCCGTACTCACCTTATTAGCCGTCATATTGACGGTGCCGTGTTGCAGGAGCTATTTTCCGATGTGGGTGTAGGCAGCATGGTGGTGGAAAGCACACTTAACACCCTGCGTGATGCCACCATTGATGATGTGGGCGCCATCCTGCAAATATTGGAACCACTTGAAACAGAGGGCATACTGGTGCGCCGCAGCCGTGAATTGCTGGAGCGGGAAATCGACCGCTTCGTCGTGCTGGAACATGACCATATTATTATCGGCTGCGCCGCGCTATATCCCTTCGCCAATGAAAAGACTGCCGAACTGGCCTGCCTTGCGATACAGCCCGCCTACCGGCGGCATGGCTATGGTGACGCGCTGCTCAACTATATCAGCGCCGAAGCACGTGAACAGAAATTAAACAAACTGGTTGTATTGACGACCCGCACCGCACACTGGTTTGTTGAGCGGGGGTTTACCGAAACGGATATCTCAGCACTGCCAGAACAGAAAAAACAGTTATATAACTATCAGCGGCGTTCCAAGGTATTTGTCAAAAAATTAAAATAAATTTTGCCAGGTATTTACTTTCTACGATTGAAACCTTCCATGCAGAGTGGGTTTAAACCACAAGACTCATCACCGAAGTAATGTCATAATTACGAATTGAAACTTTGTATTGGGGCATGTGATGACAAGAATGGTGAACTGCGTAAAACTGGGTCGTGAAGCTGAGGGCCTCGATCGCCCAACCTATCCCGGTGCTATGGGCCAGCGCATTTATGAGAATATTTCCAAGGAAGCGTGGCAGGGCTGGTTGAAATTTCAAACTATGCAAGTTAACGAGAATCGCCTAAATTTGACAGATGCGAAGGCACGCAAATTCCTGGCCGACGAAATGGAAAAATACCTTTTCGGCACGGGCTCGGCCATGCCCGCTGGCTATGTTCCACCGAAGCAGTAAATTCATTAATTTCCGCTAAAAATAGATAAATCAACCTGTACTCACACTTAATCAAGCCAATACTACTGGCAAGTGCGCACACCCCTGTGCTCCTCCAGTCGGCCTTTTTGCCCGCTTGTGTCGGTTCTGCTAGAATGGCCGGATTAAAATTTTTCCTATCCTTCATCTTTTAAGAGGTTTTTATGTCCCGCAAGCATCCCGTTATTGCAGTTACCGGTTCCTCAGGAGCGGGTACAACTACCGTCAAGCGCGCCTTTGAAAATATTTTCCGCCGTGAAAAAATCACCGCCGCCGTCGTCGAAGGCGACAGTTTGCACAGCCTGGATCGCATGGCGTTCCGCGCCGCATCGGCAGAAGCAGCCAAAGCGGGTAACCATTCCTTCAGTCACTTTGGCCCGGAAGCAAACCACTTCGACAAGATCGAAGAAACTTTCAAGAACTACGGCGAAAAGGGCATGTGCCAGCGTCGTTACTATGTACACAGTGACGCAGAAGCAGTACAACACAACAAACATTTTAATCTGACTGATCTTAAGCCAGGCGTATTTACACCCTGGGAAGACATCGAAAAAAATTCGGATCTGCTGTTTTATGAAGGCCTGCATGGCCTGGCTACCGACGGCAAGGTTGATGCTGCCAAATATGTAGACCTTGGTATTGGCGTGGTACCGGTTGTGAACCTGGAATGGATCCAGAAGATACACCGCGATCAGGCCGAGCGCGGCTACTCTGCCGAAGCAACGGTAGATACCATCATGCGTCGCATGCCTGACTACATCAAATTCATCACACCGCAATTTTCACGCACGGATATCAACTTCCAGCGCGTTGCTACGGTGGATACTTCCAACCCTTTCATCGCACGCGACATCCCCACGCCTGATGAAAGTTTTGTCGTCGTTCGCTTCCGCCAGCCCAAAGGAGTGGATTTCCCCTACATGCTCAAGATGATCCCCGGCTCGTTCATGTCGCGTACCAACACACTGGTAGTACCCGGTGGCAAAATGAGCTACGCAATGGAAATTATCCTTGCACCGATCATGCATGAGATGATCGAAAACAAAAAGAAGTAACCGCAACAAAGCACGCCGGAGGCAACCCGGCATGAAGCAAAAAGGGGAAGCCAGATTACGGGCTTCCCCTTTTTGTTTGGTACATAACAATGTTCGCACACAAGCCCTGTGGGATAATTACGCCATGAACACTACACTTCTATCCGGCCTCAACCCCCCCCAGCAACAGGCGGTCACCCTGCCACACCAGTCGGCCCTTATTCTTGCCGGTGCCGGCAGCGGCAAGACGCGCGTCTTGACCACTCGTATCGCTTATTTAATCAGCACAGGCACGGTCAGCCCGCATGGCATTCTTGCGGTGACGTTTACCAACAAGGCTGCCAAGGAAATGATCACGCGCCTCACTTCAATGTTGCCCATCAATACGCGCGGCATGTGGATAGGCACCTTTCACGGCCTGTGTAACCGCATGTTGCGCGCGCATTTTCGCGAAGCGAATTTGCCGCAGACTTTTCAGATACTTGACAGTGGCGACCAGTTATCCGCGATCAAGCGTGTAATGAAAGCCATGAATATCGATGATAAAAAATTCATCCCCCGCGAAGTGCAAAATTTTATCAGCGGCAGCAAGGAACAGGGCCTGCGCGCGAATGATGTTGAAGCATACGACCCTTACACGCGGCGCAAAGTTGAAATCTTTGCCGAATATGACGCCCAGTGCCAGCGTGAGGGCGTGGTGGATTTTTCGGAGTTATTGCTGCGCAGCTATGAACTGCTGTCACGCAATGCGGCGATACGCGAACATTATCAGGCACGTTTCAAACACATCCTGGTTGATGAGTTTCAGGACACCAACCCATTGCAGTACCGCTGGCTGAAACTGCTTGCGGGCAAAGACAATGCACTGTTTGCCGTAGGTGACGACGACCAGTCTATCTATGCTTTCCGCGGAGCGAATGTCGGCAATATGCAAGAATTACTGCGTGATTTTCATGTCGAAAATGTGATCAAACTTGAGCAGAATTACCGTTCGCACGGCAACATACTCGATGCCGCCAATGCGCTGATCAGCAACAACCAGAACCGCCTCGGCAAGGAATTATGGACTGCAGAAAGCGGCGGTGAACCATTGCGCGTTTACGAAGCCCCTACCGATGTGGAAGAGGCAAATTTTATTGTCAGCGAAATTCAGCAATTAAAATCCGAGGGTATCAATCTGCGCGAGATCGCGCTGCTGTATCGCTCCAATGCCCAATCGCGCGTACTTGAACATTCACTGGTTTCTGCGGGTTTGTCCTACCGGGTTTATGGCGGCCTGCGCTTCTTTGAACGCCAGGAAATCAAGCATGCACTGGCCTATCTGCGCGTGATGGAAAACACCGATGACGACAATGCGCTGCTGCGTATTATCAACTTCCCCACCCGTGGTATCGGCGCGCGCAGCATAGAGCAATTGCAGGAAGTGGCGAAGATGAACAACACGACGTTGTTTGACGCGGCAGCGCGTGCTGGTGGAAAAGTGTCCGCATTTGTCGGCATGATAGTAGCGATGCGCAGCGCCACGCGCGAATTGCCACTACCCGAGATCATCGGCCATGTATTAAATGAAAGCGGACTGATCGCACATTACAGCAATGAAACGGGCGCAAAAAAACGCGAAGCCGAAGAGCGTCTTGAAAACCTGAATGAACTGCTCAATGCCGCAACCCTGTTCGTACATGAAAATGAGGACGATAGCCTCACCTCTTTCCTTAGCCATGCCTCGCTTGAGGCAGGCGAGCATCAGGCCGGCGATCAGGACGATGCACTGCACCTGATGACGGTGCATGCCTCAAAAGGACTGGAATTTCACAGCGTGTTTATCACCGGCATGGAAGAAGGCCTGTTCCCGCACCAGAACAGCCAGCATATGGAAGACGGCCTCGGCGAGGAGCGCCGCCTGATGTATGTGGCGATCACCCGCGCGCGCCGTCGCCTGTATCTCACCTTTGCGCAAAGCCGCATGTTGCACGGCCAAACTAACTCCGCGATGGTTTCTAGTTTTATGCGCGAACTGCCGGAAGAACTGCTGCATTGGATTACCCCGCGCCTGGCTCCCCGCAGCGCATTTAAACCGGCCTACGCTCCCTACCCTACCCAGCATGCTGTAGCCGATTATGCCGCCCCCGCGAAACGCCCTGCAGACATGAGCGGCTGGCGCATCGGGCAAAATGTGGAGCATGCTAAATTTGGCGAAGGGGTCGTCTTGAGCGTTGAAGGTAACGGTGCGGATGCGCGAGTACAGGTACAGTTTCGCAAGACAGGCAGCAAATGGTTATCGCTGGAGTATGCTAAATTGACTGCGCTATAAAATTCTCAAACTAGCCACAGGGAACAGAGCGTACGTTGCTGGTGCTTTAGCACCCTACAATCTCGGCCTGCTCCTTGCGGGTACAGAGGCCACAGAACGGTAATGTTGAATCTGTATCTTTAGGCACATTACTCCATGAGTGCAATGCACTAACCTCTGAGCACCTCGCATTCTCTGTGATCTCTGTGTACTCTGTGGCAAAAAGTTTTTTCAGAATCCAATATTCAACCACAAGGAGATAAACATGGGCAAATCGTACAAAGAAATTACGCAAAATATCAAGCAACTGCTGATGCCATTCCGCAGCGAAGCTAAAGAGCCGATGGCGGCTTTTGATACACTGGCCAAGACAGCAATGGCAGACGGTGTTCTATCTGCGCTGCAGAAAGAGTTAATCGCCACCGGTATTGCAGTTTCAACACGCTGCGATGGTTGTATCGGTTTTCATGTAAAGGGACTGGTTAGACTGGGCGCAACACGTGGGCAGGTGAATGAAATGCTGGCGGTCGCGGTGTACATGGGCGGTGGGCCGTCATTGATGTATGCAGCGGAAGTGCTGCTGGCATTTGAGGAATTCAAAAGCTAAACAGAAGGCTGATCAATATCCGGGGGAGATGCTTCTACTTTTTCTTCAGCAAAAATATCGCGATAACTGACATACATTGAAGTCAGTGCAATCGGCAGAAAAATAAAGATGCCCAGATTAAACGGAATCACACTCACGAAAAATGCAAGCAGTTGCATAAGCATGCTGTACACCGTCAACGGGATGATATTTCGCAACGAGCCTTGCATACTCAGCTTGATTGCTTCGATTGGTGTTTTCTGATCAAAGTAAACCAGCATCGGCGCGTACTGCAGTGCCAGCATCAGTACAAACAGCAGTATCAATCCTGTCAGCAAACTCGGCATCAAACCGGAATCGGGTGCCAGCATCGCTTCCAGCATAACATGGGAGTCGGGCTGTTTTTGATAGGCGGTAATCAGGGTGTTCAAGGTATCCCCACCAATCATCACTGTAATCATGGAAACCACCAGCATACCCACCAGCAGCATGCCGCCTATCGATACAAGCTGCGCTGTTCTGCTTTCAAAGCCGGAAAAAATATATCGTGGCACCACTTTTTCGCTGTATTCCAGTGCACGGCAAACACGCATATAGCCAGCCATCATTACCGGCATCAGCAGCATCGCAAACAAAATTCCACCGACAGGTATAACCATCACCAGCATCATCGACATCAAAAAAACCATCGCCAATGACAAAGCATGCAGCGGACTGCGCATGATCAAACGGTAACCGTGCTTTATCCACAACAAACCGTGGCTGGGTGGTATTTTTTGAATTTTCATCATGGCCTCAAGCGAATAACATCTCCATTTGCAGCGATATGCCGTTGCAAAATATGTTTGAATTGATCAGGGTTGTGCGCGTTAACCAGCTCGCCTCCACGCGGTTTGTGCAAATCAAACAGGCGGGAAATCCAAAAACGCAACGCCGCCACACGCAGAGCAACTGACCACAAGCTTGCTTCCCGCTCGGTAAAGGGGCGCACCACATTGTATGCATCGAGCAAAGCCCGGGTACGCGCAACATTCAGTTGGCCGCCCTCGCCCACACACCAGTCGTTAACCGTAATGGCCACGTCATACAACAGGCTGTCATTGCAGGCAAAATAAAAATCAATCAGGCCACCCACACGCTCACCATCGAACAGCGCATTGTCGCGAAACAGGTCGGCATGCACGACACCCTGCGGCAATTCTGCCAGCGTATGCTGCTCGTGAAAGGCAACTTCACTGTGCAGCAAGGCTGCATCCTGAGCGGTTAAAAATGAACTTACCTGTGTTGCTGCTGAGCCACGCCAAGCAGCCCCGCGCGGGTTCGCCATAGGCTCATCAAAACCCAGTCCCGCCACGTGCATCTGAGCAAGCATCGCACCCACTGCGGCACAATTGGCTACCGTGGGATGCGTAAGTGATTTACCAGTGAGCCGGCTGACGATACAGGCAGGCTTGCCATTCAGCTCGCCCAGAAATTGATCATGCCGATTCGCAACCGGGCTCGGACAGGGTATGCCGTGCCGCGCAAGATGCGCCATCAGGTTCAAAAAGAAAGGCAACTCATCTGCCTTGAGCTTTTCAAACAGGGTTAATACAAAACGTCCGTTGCTCGTTGTTGCAAAATAATTCGTGTTTTCAATACCGGATGAGATTCCCTGCAACTCAAGCAAAGTACCGAGTGAATAATTGCCGAGCCATGCGGAAAATTCCTGCTCACTGACGCTGGTAAAAACTGCCATTAAACGATACCTGAACTATGTCTGCACAATAGAAAATTTGATAAATTAAAAACGATGGATCACCCAACGTGGCGGGCTCACCTGCGGGCCCAGCGGCTCCTCCTGACGTGCGAAACTTCCGTTTCCCTGCTCATCAATCAGATAATAGGGTGGGCCAACTTTAGGCGTTACTTTAATCATGTAAAGCTTGCCGCCTGAACGATATTCTTCAATCCGCACATCCTTTTTTTCGGTAATCGTGACCTGCGGCTCCAGATCGCTGTCAGACGCATTCTGATCCATCGCGGGCGGTGGTGGCAGGGGTTTATATTGGGGAGTAAGGGGGGCTTCGCCGGCAAAGGCAGTGCCAGCCAGACTAGCCAACAGTAAAACGCTCAATAAACGCATTGCCGTACTCCAATAATTTGTATGTGCGTATTTTAGCCGATGCGCATGAAAAAGGCTTTAGGCAAAGCACATATACGGCCGTACAGGCTGATATTTATTTGAGTGCGGTACCCAACCAGGCATCTGAGCCTAGCGTGGTGGATATGGTTGGCAAGCGTTGCCACTGCACGTTGAGGTTCCGGTAATTTTGGCTTCATCACCCGCAAGGCGCCAAACATGGTCTGCATTGCGGGTGATTGATCGACGTGCGCCCAACTCGTAACCGCAATTGTTCCACCCGGCTTTAACATAAGGGCAAAAAAGGCTATTCCTACGTTGAAGCAAAGTGGAACGAATACCAAAAAGCGGAAGAAGAAAAACAACGCCAACGCCACGCCAAAAAAAATTGAAGGAATACGAAAAATTACTATAAGCCGGTACGGTAGTCGTAGCAGCCAAAAATAACAGCCAACACCTGGCTCAAAACGTAGCTGTCAGATCACGACTGAATGACTACGTAAAAACAATTACAGATTCAGCTGCTTCTCAATTTCGGCTTCCGATGGCTCAAATCCGCGTGTTTCATAGTGTTTGAAAATCGCATCAACAATCGCTCGTGGGTCATCGATTATCTTGATTAAATCCATATCTTCCGGCGAAATCATTTTTTCCGCCAACAATGTGTTTTTGATCCACTCCACCAAACCGCCCCAGAATTTTTGCCCGACCAGAATAATCGGGATGCGGCGGGTCTTGCCGGTTTGTACCAGGGTAAGCGCTTCCATCAACTCATCTAGTGTGCCAAAGCCACCGGGCATCACCACGTAAGCGCTTGCAAACTTGACGAACATCACCTTGCGCGTAAAGAAATGCTGAAAGGTTTGGCTCACGTTCTGGTAGGGGTTGTTATGCTGCTCATGCGGCAACTGGATATTCAGGCCGACACTGGGTGACTTGCCGTAGAACGCACCCTTGTTGGCTGCCTCCATAATGCCGGGGCCGCCACCGGAGATTACCGAAAATCCGGCATCGGAGAGCAGTCGCGCTATCTCTTCAGTCAGCTGAAAATAAGGATGATCATGCGGTGTGCGCGCACTGCCGAAAATGCTGACCGCCGGGTGAATATTGTTGAGACGTTGGGTCGCGGAGACGAACTCTGACATAATACCGAATACACGCCAGGCTTCTTTTGAGTGCATCAGTTCAGCGGTGGGCGAATGTGGCAAACTGGCTTTATCGTTCATCTCAATTCCTATTAAAAAATGAAAACATTGTTATTAGTAGATGGTTCATCTTACCTGTATCGCGCATTTCATGCGATGCCAGATTTGCGCAGCCCCACCGGCGAACCGACCGGGGCCATACAGGGTGTGCTCAATATGCTGCGCCGGCTGCGTGCCGATTACCCGTCGGATTATAGCGCGTGCGTATTTGATGCCAAGGGAAAAACCTTCCGCGACGACTGGTACCCCGAATACAAAGCCCATCGTCCCTCGATGCCGCCGGAGCTTGCCGCACAGATAGAGCCCCTGCACAAAGCCATTGCCGCTTTCGGCTGGAATATCCTGATGATAGATGGCGTAGAGGCGGATGATGTACTCGGTACGCTGGCACAGCAGGCCACCCAAGGCGGGAGCCGCTGTGTCATTTCAACCGGCGATAAAGATCTCGCGCAGCTGGTGAACAGCCAGGTGACACTAATCAACACCATGAGCAATGAAACACTCGATGAGGCCGGTGTGCTCGCCAAATTTGGCGTGCCACCTGAGCGCATCGTAGATTACCTTACACTCGTCGGTGACACGGTCGACAACGTGCCCGGTGTCAACAAATGCGGACCCAAGACCGCCGTAAAATGGCTCAACCAGTATGGCACGCTGGATAACCTGATCACCCATGCCGACGAAGTAAGTGGTGCCGTGGGTGAAAATCTGCGCAGTGCGCTGGAATGGTTGCCGATGGGGCGCAAGTTGATCACCGTGAAATGCGATGTGCCGCTACCGGTACATTTTGATGAACTGGTTGCCCCGCCGCAGGATAGCGAAAATTTGCGCACGTTGTTACAGGGCTTTGGCTTTAAAACCCTGCTACGCGATGTACTGCCCGCACCTGTTGCCAATTCCGCTCATGCAGCCAAACAAGAACCCAGCGCCTCCCCGCAACAGGGCAGCATGTTCGATGCCAGCAGTGGTGAGGTCGTTGCACCCGCCACACGTTATGAATGCATCCTGACCGACGCGCAACTCGACACTTGGCTCGCAAAAATTTTGCAGGCTGAACTGGTGTGCGTGGATACCGAAACCACCGGACTCGATAGTATGACTTCTCAACTGGTGGGCATCTCAATCGCGATCGAGGCGCACCACGCGATCTATATTCCCGTGGCCCATCACTATTCCGGCGCACCCGCGCAATTAAACCGCGAACACGTCCTGCAAAAACTCAAGCCGTGGCTGGAAAGCACATCGCATAAAAAGCTTGGGCAAAACTTGAAATACGACCAACATATTTTTGCCAACCACGGCATCAAGCTGGCAGGTATTGCCGAAGACACGCTGCTGCAATCCTACGTGCTGGAAAGCCATCGCACGCACAATATGGATGACCTCGCGATGCGCCACCTTGGCCTCAAGACCATCACCTTTGAAGAGGTGGCAGGCAAGGGCGCCAAACAAATCGGCTTTGATCAGGTTGAGCTCGACAAAGCCACACAATATTCCGCCGAGGATGTCGACATCACCCTGCAATTGCACCAAACTCTGTTGCCGCAACTCAAGGCGCAAGGAAAACTTGAACGTGTTTATCGCGATATTGAAATGCCAGCACGGCAAGTGCTATTTGTGATGGAACGCAATGGCGTGCTGCTCGACAGCAAGCTGCTCAACGAACAAAGTCGCGAGCTGGGTGAGAAGTTGCTTACGCTTGAAACACAGGCCTACGAGCTAGCTGGCCAGCCCTTCAACCTCGCTTCACCCAAGCAACTACAGGAAATATTATTCGACAAACTCGGCATTCCGTCGAAGAAAAAAACCGCAACCGGCTCGCGCTCCACCGACGAAGAAGTACTGCAAGAACTGGCCCTGGACTATCCGCTGCCAAAATTATTACTCGAATATCGCGGCATGGCGAAGCTCAAATCCACCTACACCGATAAATTGCCGTTGATGGTCAATCAGCAAACCGGCCGGGTGCATACCAACTACGCACAGGCCGTGGCGATTACCGGACGCCTCGCCTCCAATGACCCCAACCTGCAAAACATCCCGGTGCGCACCGCCGAAGGCCGCCGCATCCGCGAAGCGTTTATCGCCGACCCCGGCAGCCATATCGTGTCCGCCGACTATTCACAAATCGAGCTACGCATCATGGCGCATCTATCGAGTGATACAGGCCTGTTGCATGCCTTCGCCCACGGCCTCGACGTGCACCGCACCACCGCCGCCGAGATCTTTGCGGCCGAGCCGGAGGCGGTCAGCAACGAACAGCGCCGCTATGCCAAGGTAATCAACTTCGGTTTGATCTACGGCATGTCCGCGTTCGGCCTCGCCAGCCAGCTCGGCATCGAGCGCAGCGCGGCACAGGCCTATATCGAACGCTACTTCGCCCGCTACCCCGGTGTGGCGAACTACATGCAAACCACACGTGATACTGCCAAGCAG
This sequence comes from Nitrosomonadales bacterium, assembly GCA_025350915.1. Taxonomy (GTDB): domain Bacteria; phylum Pseudomonadota; class Gammaproteobacteria; order Burkholderiales; family Gallionellaceae; genus 39-52-133. The sequence continues at coordinate 22,222 of JANXWX010000034.1, read as the reverse complement.
CAAGGCTACGTCGAAACCGTATTCGGCCGCCGCCTGTGGCTGCCCGAAATCAACGGCGGCAACGGCATGCGCCGCCAGGCTGCCGAACGCGCTGCGATCAACGCCCCGATGCAAGGCACGGCGGCTGACCTGATCAAGCTGGCGATGGTGGCGGTGCAGAACTGGATTGAGAAAGAACAGCTGCAAACACGATTAATCATGCAGGTGCATGACGAACTGGTGCTAGAAGTACCGGATAAGGAGTTGGCTTTAGTGAAAGAAAAATTACCGGATTTAATGTGTCATGTAGCCGAACTAAAAGTGCCACTGGAAGTCGGTCTAGGGATGGGCGCTAACTGGGAAGCAGCTCACTAATCTTTGCTTGCACTTAAGTTTATTTAGAGCGGCAATGCGTTGCATTTGCAACGCATAAAGGAGCAATAATGAAAACAATGATCAAAACTTCCACGTTCCCTTCGTTGCGAGTAAGCGAAAAGGTACGCGATGCTGCCGAGGCCGCCCTGATAGAAGGCGAAACCCTTTCCGGTTTTTTGCTGGAGTCAGTCCAATTCAATATTCAACGACGAGCGATGCAGAAAGAATTTATTGCACGCGGTTTAGCTGCCAGAGATGAGGCGCGCCTAACTGGAAAATATATTTCAGCAGAAGAAATGCTAACCAGTCTGGATAAAACGATAGTGAAATCAGGCAAGGCACTTTCCCGCAAGTGAACTACACAGTTCGATTTACGCCTGCGGCAGCGAAAGATCTGCAACACTTGTTTGATTTTCTCGCGGAACGTGATTTAAAGGCCGCCAAGCGTGCCCGCTCTGCTATTGCAAAAGGCATTGAATTCCTGCGTACTTTTCCATTCAGTTGCCGCAAGGTATCACCGGAACATCCCTTGCTGCGTGAATTAATTATCAGTTTTGGCGCAAACGGTTATGTTGCCTTATTTGAAATCGAGGATAACCGGACAGTAACCGTACTAGCTGTGCGACACCAACGGGAAGAAGATTTCTTTTAAGTGGTATTTGAAGAGTTACATAATTTATGATGGGTATTACCCCATATTGTTATAGACACCAGGAAGCAGCGCACTTAATAGTCAAGGACAGCACTACATGAAAAAAATTATTTCGGTCATCTTGGCCGCCAGCATCTTCACTTCAGGATGCTCCGCCTTTGTGCCTAAAACAGAAATGGTAAAAGCAGCCTGCTCGGAGCCTGATGCAACGCTGCAAATCAATGGTGGCGAGTCTTATACGGGCCAGGCTACCGTTGAAGCACGTCGAGACAAGGTTTTCTCCTACGCCTGTTACAAACAAGGGTTTTACCCAGCACAAAAATCAGTTTCTTATTCAATAAGTCCGACAGGCATTGCTGATTTTATCGGCTCAATGATATTCATCGTTCCTATCATTGGTGTATTCTCGCCCGGCGCTTGGGATCTCGATCAAAAAGATGTCACCATAAACATGTTGAAATATTAGAAGATCAGCAGCATTACTAATATGCCAAATCTATTCATAATACTCACTTTATGTATGCGGCTACTAGGCAACACTCGGTGCTCAACTAACATCAATGTCCACTACTCGGCCAAAGCGGGCATATGCCCCTATACTTTGGAAGTCCGCTTCGGTTCAATTCACGACCTACACGTGCATCAGAAATCAAGCTGGAGCGGTATAACTACTTATCAATGCCACTCATGCGCTGAAATCTGTTAGGATTCCCCGCAAAGAAAATAGCTAGTCAATAATAGAGACGTTACGATGTCTTTGTTTATTTACAGCTTAAAGCGTCTGCTGGCGTGCCAATTAAGTTGGTCACGTATATAATTTACTAAAAGTTAGGCTATATGGTTAGGAACACTACTGCAACGTCTACTGCTGGTTTTGATGTAATGCCGACTACAGCACAAAGCGATCCTTCTAGCCAACCTCTTACCCAAAGGGAGTTGGGTGCATATTACACTCCAAGTGTCCTTGCTTCACTTCTTGCCAAGTGGGCAATTCGCTCACGTAATGAGCATGTATTAGAGCCTGGGTTTGGCGGTTGTGGCTTTCTTCAGGCGGCGGTAGATAGGCTATCTGAACTGGGTAGCCCATCCCCCAAGAATCAACTTTATGGTTGTGATATCGACCCACAAGCATTCGCATATCTTTTTGAAAAGCTCGGTATTTTGAGTATTGAGCGCCGTTACGTACTTTCTGATTTTGTTGCGGTATCCCCACAAAGCTTTTCTGCGCAAGCATTTGATGTAGTCATAGGAAATCCACCTTACGTCTCCCTACACAACATGTCTGCGAACCAGAAGGCTTCAGTTCAGGCATGGAAAGAAGAAACAGGAATTAAAATTAACGGCAGAGCTAGCTTATGGGCTTATTTCGTATTGCATGCCATGTCCTTCCTTATGCCCGGCGGCAGGATGGCATGGGTGCTCCCTGGGAGTTTTTTGGAAGCGGATTATGCGACAAGCTTGCGCGAGGATATTGCCGCTAGCTTTGATGAGGTTATCGCTATTCAGCTAACCGAAAGAATGTTTCTATCGGACGGAGTGGAAGAGCGTACAGTAATTCTGCTGTGTTCTGGCTTTGGTGGGTCATCTAAGGGCATTCAAATTAGCCACTGTACATCGGCGGATCAACTAGATAGTGTGATAGCTACCAAAAGCCAAGTTAGTTCATCTCTGGATAAGCCAATCGCTCTGAAGCAATTGCATACTGCTCTGGATGAAACAAGTATCTACGACACCTTGGCCGACAGCACAGACGCAGTGAGACTGGGCGATCTGTGCAAGGTATTGATAGGCACTGTGACTGGCGCAAATCGATTCTTCATCATGTCACCAAGCCGCGCCAAACTTCACCATCTTGGTGAACGTAACCTTAAGCCCATTCTTTCAAAATTCGCGTATATCCAAGGCACACAGATCAACGAAATGGATATTGAAGATTGGAAATCTCAGGACAAACCCTATCTATTATTTCATCGACCTGACAAGAGGATGTCACATGCAGCGGTGCGTTATGCGGCAACGTTTCCAGAAAATGAGCGCCTACAAAACAGTACATTTCGCCGCCGAAAAGATTGGTTGAGAGCCGATGATGGGCGTATCCCTGATGCTTTCTTCTCTTACATGATGCACGATGGACCGAGAATGGTGCTGAACAATGCCGCAATCAATGCGACGAATTCTATTCATCGAGTATTTTTTAATCCATCTGTATTACAACAAACAAGGAAACAGTTAGTTATCTCTCTGTGTTCTACTTTTAGCCAGCTATCCGCTGAGTATGTAGGCCGGAGTTATGGTTCTGGAGTCCTGAAAATTGAGCCATCCGAGGCAAACAGATTAAGGCTCATCCTCCCAAAAGATAAGACAGTTGAGCAGACTGATGCTGCCTTTTCACAAATTGACGCATGTTTCCGTAAAGGTGATTCCGAGGGGGCGCAGCAAGTTGCTAACATGTTTATTTTTGGGAATAGAAAAAAATCTGTCCATGAACAACTAATTTTCGCATTGGCCAGAGAATTAGAAATCGTAAGGAATCGGAGAAGGCGCTTACGCGATGAAATCTGATCTTCTTAACACGCTTAAAAAGCAGCTTTCAATAGAGCTTGAGCAGGAGCATGTCGATTTTCAGGCTATTGCGGAGCTCAATAAAAAAATACTTGAATGTGATAAAAGCTCAGTACGATTTTCAATCGATGCGCGGCATATTCATCGCCTAGGCTTTGAACTCGTCGGTCGCCAAGAAACCGCTCTCAGTGAACTAATTAAGAACGCCTACGATGCGGATGCTACAGAAGTAAGAATCGATTTCGTTGCGTTTGATAAACCTGGCGGGGTTCTCACCATTGCTGACGACGGCTCGGGAATGACTGAGGAAACAATACGTAGCTCATGGATGCGGCTTTCGACCAATGACAAGGAGCTATCCCCAATCTCCGATAGGTTTAAGCGTTCACGAGCTGGGCGCAAAGGCATTGGGCGGTTTGCGGTTGAACGTCTTGGAAAAGAACTGATTCTTGAGTCAGGTGTGATCGGCGAGACCCAAGGTGTACGCGTGCAATTCAACTGGGACGATGTGTTTAAGCCTGATGTAGATATAGGCATGCTGACGTTTTCAGTTGAACGCTTTGATAAGCCACCAGAGGCGCACGGAACGAAATTAACCATTGTTACGATGCGTGACAGATGGACAGAAGCTCAATTGAAGCGCGTGTGGAAATCCGTCATTCTGCTCCAGCCACCATATAAGGTCAGGCGAACGTATCGAGGTAAAGCACTAGTTAAAAATAAGGGGGTAGAGCCTGACCCAGGCTTCTCAGTAGTTATCAATGGGAAAAATTCTGATGAAGTCAGAATGGAATTCTCTCTCGATAAAACTTTCCTTGATCAAAGGTTAGCTCGGATCAGTGGGCATATTGACAAAGATGGCCATGCGCACATTCTGCTCGAATCAAAAAGACTTGGGTTTACAGATCAAATAACGCTAGATCGCAACTTTGATCTGGTGGGTGTTTCAACCTTCGAGGCAGATTACTTTATTTATTCCTCAGAGCTAATCGAAGGATTTTCAAGCAGGACGGCACAGGACGTTGGTGCTGAATATGGGGGAATTCGCTTGTATCGTGATGGCTTCCGCGTTCTTCCTTATGGTGAGCCTCGCGATGATTGGCTTCGCCTTGCATATGACACTGGCCGTAGAAGCCTGCTAATTCCTGCGAGCAATAACAATTTTTTTGGGCAAGTCGAACTAGCAAGCGATGAGAACGTGCTTCTCGAAGAAACCAGCAGTCGAGAAGGCCTGATTGAAAATGAAGCATTTGCACAACTTGCCGATTTTGTCAGAGGTGGACTTGAGTGGGCAGCTATGCGCGTTGCGGCTGCTCGCGAAAGAAAACAGACAGCAGGTCAAAAAGATTTTACTTCTAAGCGCGGCAAACCTTCCGAACGTGTAAAAAAGATATTTGAAGACGTGTCGGCCACATCAATACAAAGTGGCTCTTCGGGGGGAAACGCTGTACCAGTTGATGTGCTGAAAGACGCTCAAGAGGAAGTTCAGAAGATCGTTGAAAGTTTTGAGCAGGAACAGGAACAACGCGAAAAAGTGCATCTACGTTATGAGGAGTTGTTGCGAATCCTGGCTTCATTGGGTACCTCGATAGCCGTATTCAGTCATGAAATACGCGGGGCGCTGAATGGTTTCAGCGGCAGCATCCTGAATTTGAAAGGATTGCTGACCGACCTCGGCGCAAAGGATAAAGCCAAGAAGCCCATTGATGACGTAGAAGCGAGCCTTAGTCAGCTTAATGATTTGGCCTCCTATGTGATGAGCCTGATAGCCCATACAGCCAAGCGTGAAAAAAATGAGATCGCCATTCACAGCGTAATTACCGAATTCGTATCCCAATTCAAACACTATCTTGATACGAGGCAGGTTGAGTTTGAGGTAACTATTGACCCGCCTTATCTTCGCACTACTTCTATGCATCGGAGCGAAATTGATTCTGTGTTATTCAATTTCCTCACAAATTCAATCAAGGCAATGGATCGTGCCAATACTGGCAATAGAAAAATTAAAATCAGCGCAGATCGTGAAGGCGAGTTTGTCCGTATCGGTTTTCAGGATACTGGAACGGGTGTTGATCCAGCGATTGCGGATAAGATATTCGATGCTTTTTTTACAACGCACCAATATGGCGATGATGAATTAGTTGGCCCCGGTTCTGGGTTGGGATTGAAGATCGTTTCTGATATCGCAAGCGCCAATAGTGGGCATGTTCGCCTTGGAGATACCGAGCAGGGATTTAATTGTCGATTTGATTTCTTAGTCCCAGCTGCAAAAGCACAACAATAAGGAGGTGATCTTGTTTAAAGGTGTTTTTATTGATGACAAGGAAGAGGAAAAGAAATATGCCGAGTTGCTTACCAACAACTCAAGTGGCCAGCTGAATATCGAATTTCGCCTACCCGAACATGAAGTGACCGAACTTGCGGGTCATTTAATAGATCAACATTACGACTTTGCCGCAATTGACTTTCGTCTTGACGAAGTACCGATCAAGGATGCTGAAGGTGGGGGGCAAAAAAATAAATATCGTGCAAGCGCTTTAGCTCAACAGATACGTGACCGTGCTATTGACCAACCGAACTGTGACTTGCCGCTTATTCTGCTTTCACAAGAAGATTATATAAAACGTATTTTTCATGCTGACTTGACGGCAGAAGATCTTTTTGATCTTGTTATATCGAAAGAAGAGCTCGTCTCTCCGCAGCCGTTAGCGCTGGCAGCCAGTCGTATAGCAAGTATGGCGACAGCTTATAAAACTATTCATGCCAGTTATACCAAGAACAATAATAATCCCGTTGCGCCAAATATCCATCTTGAGCTGGATTCGCATGAGGCTGAGATGGTGTTAAATCATCAAGCAATACGTGCCATCGCTAAAATCCAATACCCCCATCAAATCGTCGCGAAGGTAATGGCGTTGTTGATTCGGCGCCCCGGCATCCTATTGTCTGATGAGCATTTATTGGCGAGGCTTGGTGTATCTCCAGACTCTCCCAATATTCCCCAGCTTAAAGCCAAGCTGTTTGATTTTAAACTAGGCTATAGCGGTCTGTTATGTGAGGGGTGGCCGCGCTGGTGGTGGCATCGGCTAGATGCATGGAGCAAAGAAACTTTGGGTGCGTCATTAGGCTCGTTGGCAGGTTCTGAAAGGGTCGCGAAGCTATCGAATGCACTACAGATCGAGCTAAAGCCTGCTATATCCAAGTGGAGTAAATCTTCAGATGAATATTTCTGGGTTGCCTGTTCAAGTTGCGATCACCCCACCGAGCTGAAACATTCTGTTTTGGGCTACGATGCCAACTATCAACCTTTCTTGGAGCCATCAAGAATTTGCTGGTACTGTATTCAGACCGGTGCCTATGAAAGCCGTGATTTGGTTATCGATGATTCCGATGAAAGTCTGGCTGAAAAAATCAGGAACGGAAAAATTCAACCGCAAACTCAGATGCCATCATGAGTGTCCCAACTGCTAAAGAAATGGCAGATGCGCTTCGACAGACTGGTCGGGCACTTCATCAAAAGAAGATCATTGAGGCTGGGAACGTTTTTGAGGAATTAGCCAGAATCACTGTTGCTAATGCGAAAGAGAAATTCATATGGTCATATGAAATTTCAAAATCTAATCCTATTGTATTCAAGCGCAAACATGATCGACATTTAAATAAGACTATTCAGCCACAGATATATGCCTCCATCAGTGTCCATCGAAGCCCTGCAGGAGGTGTCTGTTTTAAACGTCTTGATCTTGCATTGGAGGTATTGGATGACGAAGGTAATGTCTTAATCAAGCATCATATTGATTTCGCAAATTCCCCAAAGAATCAATTTCAGGAAGGCCCGCTCTTCCACCTACAATTTGGGGGGCATACACCTGGGTACACCAAGACTTTTGAAGTGCCAATTAAAGAACCAAGATGGTTGTATTTTCCTTTGGATGTTGTGTTGCTTTGTGAGGTGGTGGTAGCAAATTTTTACCCAGAAGATTGGGCAGAATTAAAGAATTCTCCTGGATGGAATGCTCCCATAATTGCAAGCCAGAAACTTTGTATCATTCCATTCTTGAATGCTCTGCATGACAAAGCCAGCACATCGTCGCGCTCCTTACTCGATCAAGTATGGGCAAATTCACTTGGCGCAACTTATATTGTTGAAGGCTTTTCTTAAATCGATTTGGTTCTTGTGCGCGAAGTGATATCACAGTTCCAAGGTCTGTTTTAAGGCGGGGAGCATCGTAGGACGAAAGGCGGGAATACTTAGAAAGCGGCCCTTCCGAAATGAAGGAGCGTGTGTCCGCACCGAAAAACAGCCATTCACTACTATCGATTTTACCGACTTAAAAAGTCACTGTACTGACAACTAACAGGGTATTGTGCACACTTAAAGGAAACCGTAATGAAGAAGAAAAAATCCTTCCCTCTAGGCAAAGTCTACACCTTGCTGGAACCCGGCCCTGTTGTGTTGATCACCACCTCCCATAAAGGTGCGCACAATATCATGACGCAGTCATGGCACATGATGATGGAGTTTGAACCGCCTTTGGTGGGTTGTCTGATCAGTGGCAACAACTATTCGTTTGCAGCCCTGAAAGCCACACGCGAATGCGTGATCAATATTCCGACCGTTGATTTAGCCAAGCAGGTGGTGACCATCGGCAACTGTAGCGGGCGCAAGGTGGACAAGTTTGCGCGCACCGGTTTGACGCCGGTTGGTGCAAGCCTGGTGCAGGCTCCACTGCTTGCAGAGTGCTATGCCAGCCTGGAGTGCAAAGTTGTAGATACACGGCTGGTCAACTCGTATAACTTTTTTATTCTTGAAGTACTCAAGGCGTGGGTGGATCCTGCGATAAAAAATCCGCAGACACTTCATCATCGCGGCAAGGGTAAATTTATGGTTGCGGGTGAAACGATCAAATTGCCTTCGCGTATGAAATAGCCAAAAAAAACCCTGCAATTTTCTCTGCAGGGGTTTTGTGGCACGGCTAATGCTACGCTTGATCGTTCTCGTTCTTTGCTTCTTTTTTGTTGCGGCCAATTAATTTATAGAAACCGGCCCCAACTGCGGCCAAGCCAATCAATACGAACTTCTTAAACAGCAGCAGGAACGCAAATATCTTGCCGAAGAAGCCCAGCTTGGCTGCCACGCCGCCTGCAACCAGCGCAGCCAACCCGTATTCGGCAACTTTGTCTGTGCTCACATCAAAGTCCTTATAGCCATTGCCTGCGGTAAAATCAGTAAAGGCCACGACATTTTTCATTTCACCTTTGATCGCATCAATCTGGTTCATACCCGCCACCGCATTTAATACCAGCACGCCTTTGCGTCCCAATACGCGGATGTTGTAATTCAGCGAATGTGTGCCTGTCTGTGTTTCGGTGACGTACTCTTTAGCCCAGTAAAATTTGTGGCTCGCTTTATCGTAGTGGGGTGCTTCTGCCCAGCCTAGCAACGTCATCGCTTCATAACCTTTTTGCTTGCGTGCTTCATTGGCCTCTTTTACTGCGTCTTGCATATCCTTGAGCAGATCGTCATATTTTATGCTGTCGGCATCATCATCCTTGATATGACCATCGTCGGTGTAGGAAATGATGACGCCCCAGCTATTTTCTGTAAGCGGGCTGACGTCTGATGGAAGTATCATGCCCAATGTTTTACTGCCGGGGGGATTACCCCATGCATTGACCAGAATTTTCTCTGTATCTGCAGGGTCAAGATAGCGAAATGACGGCGGCATATCCAGGGTTGCGATGTTATTGGGTAAGGTAATTTTTCCATTCTGGAATTTAAGCGTAGCAAGAAATTGCTCTGCGGTCATACCGCCATCAGCAGATGGGGTTTCTGCATTTATCGCGTTACTTGAAAAAATGAATACGGATGACATGAACAGTGTTGCCAGGATCTTTGACATAATGGCTTTCTATGCGGGTTATATAGCGAAATGCAAAGTGGTTTGCACTTCGCTGCGTTTAGTTTTTCTGCATATTTTTAACATGCTGCATTATCGTAATATTAACTTATATACCGCTTTGCAAGCGTCCGTTATATATTTTCTGGCATACTGCCATTGCTGCCGTTTTTATTTTTTCCGCCTCCTCTTCCAATATTTGCGGTACATCTTTCTTTCCATTTTTACGTGGTGCCATTGCCAATTCCGCAACTTCCATATAGTTGTTGTTTGCATCTTCAGCTGCAACCTGACAGTGATTTAAATAGATAAGCGTGAGATTTTCAAAATTCTCCTTCATGTCTGCCCGTTTTTTGGCTTCTGCCCGCGCTGTTTCTACACTCAGATGTATTTGTTCTGCGCTACCCAACTCCTGCTTGTTAAGCAAATCCAGATAGAGCCATACGCCACTGGCTATCAATATTAAAAATATTCCCGCAATTTTTTTTGTCATGTCGATTTCAGCTGCATTGTGTTTATACTGAAGGCATGCGCCTGCGCATTTGCGGCGATGATTCTCAACGCCGGATTTACATGATTATGCTGATGTTTTTGACAAAAACATATAGTGCAATTAACCTGCAAGGGCTAGTACATTTCACACGGATACAAATTGAGAGATATCACCAATTTAACCCCGCGCTACCGACTGCACCGCTATCTTGCGGTGTGCTACGCCCTGTTTATCGTCTATGCAAGCCTGATCCCGTTTACAGGATGGCAAGAGCAGGGCTTGTCATTTATTGATGTGTTAACTGCGCCCATTTACCAGACCTTCACCTGGTTTGATTTTACGATTAATGGCCTGGCGTATTTGCCTTTTGGCATTTTGCTGGCCTATTTGTTTCGCTACCGCTATTCCACTTTTTATGCACTGCTGTTTGCTACCTTATCCGGTTTATGTTTATCACTGCTGCTGGAATACGCGCAGATATATCTGCCCTCACGTGTCAGTTCAAATAGCGATTTGCTCAGTAACACGGCCGGATCTTTCTGTGGCACGGCTTTTTCTTTATTTCTCTCAAGCCATACTTGGCTGGCTCGTTTCAAGCTTTTGCATGACGCATGGTTCAAGCATGGCAGGCTGAGTGATTTCGGCCTGGCACTGGTCTTTTTATGGATATTCGCCCAATCCAACCCTTCATTACCCATGCTGGGCAGCATGTTTGTCAGCGCGGTGGCTCGCTGGCCCTTTGACATCGTGCCAGTGTCACCCTTCAGCTTCATCAAATTTTCCGAAGTAGCGCTCAATTTAATGTTGCTCGGCTTGTTGCTGTTAACACTCATGCGCGAGCGGCGAAATATGATCAATTTATTGTTAGTGGTGCTTGGCACCGTCATGTTGATTAAGTTTATCGCCGCGGCTATTTTGCTCAAATCGTGGGCATTGTTTTTATGGCTGGATAGCGAAGCAATGCTTGGGTTGCCGGCAGGAATCGCATTACTGATGATCACCATGCAACTTCCGCGCACTTGGCTGCTGGGCATCAGCAGCATCGCAGCGCTGACTTACCTGATGTTGGTGCAAAATATGCTGTTTAGCGGCTCACCTTCCACCGCTATGCGCTTGTATCACTGGCATTACTTGCACATGCTCAACTATAACGGCCTAACCCAACTGGTTAATTTGTTGTTCCCTGTCCTGTTGCTTGTGTATCTGTGGCGTACGGCCTTGCAGCGAAAGTAGTAAAATATCGCCTTCGTTTCTGCTGCACCCTTCAACTTTAACCTCATAAATTCCGCGATGCCTTATTTCGAGCACCATGTATTTTTTTGTACCAACCAGCGTGAAGGCGGCGAAGCCTGCTGCAACAATTTTAACGCGCAGAAAATGCGCGACTATGTCAAAAGCAAGGTAAATAAAATGGGGCTTTCTTCCGATGAACATCGCATACGAATAAATTCGGCTGGCTGCATGGACAGGTGTGAAGACGGCCCGGTATTGGTCGTTTATCCCGAGGCGGTGTGGTACACCTATGTGGACGAGCATGATCTGGATGAAATTATTGAAGAACATCTCAAACATGGTCGTATCGTGGAACGCCTTAAACTATGAAGGCGGAGCATAAATTTTCTATCCCTGCCCCTTCGGGTAATTTGTATGGGGTGGCGCATCTGCCCCCAAGCGCGCCGCGCGCTATCGCAATCGTCGCACACCCGCTGTCGACCATGGGTGGCACCATGGACAATAAGGTTGTCACCACGCTGGTCAAAACCTTTGTGGAACTGGGTTTTGTCGCCCTGCGCTTTAATTTCCGCGGGGTGGGTGAAAGCAGTGGCAGTTTTGACGAAGGCAATGGTGAAGTGGAAGATGTGTTCTCGGTGGTGAACTATGCACAGCAAGAGTTTGGTCAATTGCCGCTGATTCTTGCCGGATTTTCTTTTGGCGGTTACGTGCAGGCACGGGTTGCTGCTGCATTGCAACCTAATGCGCTTATCTTGGTCGCCCCGGCTGTGGGTCGCTTTGCGATGCCGCAGGTCGCCGCGAATACACTGGTCATCCACGGTGAACTGGATGAGGTTATCCCCTTGACCGAGGCGCTTAACTGGGCTCGCCCACAGCAACTGACCATACAGCTTGTACCCGAAGCAACGCATTTTTTCCACGGTCATTTGCACCAGATTAAAGCGATCGTTAGCCAATACTTTTCCGGGCATACCTTATGACTGCCATCATCGAAGTTAACCATCTGCACAAATCTTATGCTGGCCTGCGCGTTGTTGATGACATCAGTATCCACATCAAGCGAGGTGAATGCTATGGCCTGCTCGGCCCGAATGGCGCGGGAAAATCTACCACGCTGCGTTTGTTGCTCGGCTTGACCGACCCGGATGGCGGCACGGTTAGATTGCTAAACCACGATGTGCCGCATTTCGCGCGTGAAGCGCGTTTGCGTATCGGCGTAGTGCCACAGATCGACAACCTCGATCCCGACTTTACGGTGGAAGAAAACCTGCTGGTTTACGGCCGCTATTTCGGTATGAGCGAAAAAGAAATCAAATCACGCATTCCGATGCTGCTGGAATTTTCCAACCTCACCAGTAAGCGCAGCGCAATGGTACCCACCCTTTCCGGCGGTATGAAGCGCAGATTAAGTCTGGCGCGCGCACTGGTAAATGACCCGGATATTATTTTTCTGGACGAACCGACGACAGGCCTTGACCCGCAGGCACGTCACTTGATTTGGCAACGGCTGCGCGAACTCACGTCGCAGGGAAAAACTTTGTTGCTGACCACACACTTTATGGAAGAAGCCGAGCGTTTATGCCACCGGCTTGCCATACTCGACCATGGCCGTATGATTGCGGAAGATACACCGCGCGACATGATCAAGCACAATATCGAACCGCAAGTGGTCGAAGTGTTTGGCGACCAGGTTGCAGAATGGGCAACGGCGCATGCAGCGAAATTTTCTCAGCGTCACGAGATCAGTGGTGAAACAGCGTTTTGTTATGTCCAGGATGCACAGCCTCTGGTAGCTCATTTACAGGCACATGCAGCGCTGCGTTATATGCATCGCCCGGCCAATCTGGAAGATGTATTCATCAAACTCACTGGCCGGGAAATGAGAGACTAATATGAACCTGATCTTTCGTTTGCTCTACGTATATATTTATTCCCTGTTCAGGGAGCGCCTGTCCATAGAAAATTCAACAAGCATCTTGCGTTTAAGGGTACTGCCCAATGACCTCGACCTGAATATTCACATGAACAACGGCCGCTACCTGACGATTTGTGACTTGAACCGGGTAGATCTGTTTATTCGCACCGGTCTGGTTAAAACCATGCGCAAGCGCAAATGGTTTCCTGTGATTGCGGAACATACGATGACGTACAAAAAATCACTGCACCCGTTCGAGCGTTACACCGCGGAATTGGTGGTGACGCACTGGGATGATAAATTTTTTTACATGAACCATACGTTCAGCACCGATGAGAGGGTTGTTGCCACAGGCACCTCAAAGGGTGCAATACGCTCGCGCAGTGAGGTGATCAAACCTGCCGATGTCATTGTCGCGGTGGAACAGGACAAAATATGAAAAGTCAGTTTTTTGCAATGCCCGAGCTCAGCATGCGCTTTCTTCCCGTCTGGAAACGGCATTTGCTGGTTTGGTGGAAAGTCGCTATCCCATCCATTCTGGGCCATTTGGCCGACCCGCTCATCTATATGCTGGGTCTCGGCTTCGGCCTGGGCACGCTGATCCCGGAAATGGGCGGCACCTCGTACCTGCTGTTTCTGGCGGGCGGCACGCTGTGCTACAGCACGATGAACAGCGCGTCGTTTGAAGCACTGTATTCAGGCTTTTCGCGCATGCACCATCAACGCACCTGGGATGCGATCCTCAATACACCGATTACACTGGATGACATCGTGCTGTCTGAAATTCTGTGGGCGGCAACCAAGAGTGTGATGTCAGGCCTCGCGGTACTGCTGGTGATCTGGATACTGGGCATGTCACATACGCTGCTGTCACTATGGACCATCCCGCTGGCGCTGCTGATCGGCCTGTGCTTTTCCGCCATTGGCCTGATCATGACGGCACTGGCGCCAAGCTATGATTTTTTTATGTACTACTTCACGCTGGTGATCACGCCGATGATGATGTTGAGCGGTGTATTTTTTCCGGTTGATCAGTTGCCCGGCGTTTTGCAAAGCGTCTCTGCCTTACTGCCGCTCACGCATGCCATTGATCTTGCGCGCCCGCTATTGATTGGCAATATCCCGCACAACATCATGCTGCATCTGATCGTGCTTGCGGTTTATTCACTGGCCGGATTTTATTTATCGCTAATTCTGTTCCGTCACCGGCTCTCAAAATAGGAATTACTTTATGCTCTGGATTAAATCATTTCATATTATTCTGGTTACCAGCTGGTTTGCCGGACTTTTTTACCTGCCGCGCATCTTTGTGAATCTGGCCATGGCCAAAGAAAGAGCAGAGATCGACAGGTTGCTATTGATGGCCCACAAACTTTATCGCTTTGTGACCCCGATTGCCTATCTGGCTTTGGGTACGGGTATCTGGCTATGGCTGGGGTATGGCTTTGCTGGAATATGGCTGAATATCAAACTGGGGCTCATCGTACTGTTGATCGCCTATCATCACTATTGCGGCTACCTGCTTGCGCAATTCAAGCAGGGGCACAACGTACACAGCCATGTTTGGTATCGGTTTTTTAACGAAATACCGGTATTAATTTTACTGGCTGTAGTGATTCTTGTGACGGTAAAACCAATATGACCCAAAATTTTTTCGCCCCCTGCCCGCGCGGCCTTGAAGCCCCTTTATGCGACGAGCTAAAAGCATTGGGTGCAGAGGATATACGCAGCACCGATGGCGGTGTGCACTTCAGCGGGCCCGGTGCATTGAGCTACAAGGTTAACCTGCACAGCCGCACAGCCAGCCGTGTGTTATGGCGCGTGGCAATGTCGCGCTACAACACCGAGCAGGATATTTACGACACAGCTCTCGCGCTGCCGTGGACAGAATGGTTTGATGTCACCCGCACCATACGCGTCAACATGGCCGCGATCAGGTGTCCGTTGCGCAGCCTCGATTTTGCCACGCTGAAAATCAAGGATGCCATTTGCGATAAATTCAGACAGGAAATAGGCGAACGACCCAGTGTTGATACCCACGCACCCGATATTCGTATCCATGCTTTTCTTGAAGAAAGCCAGATGACGCTCTATGTGGACACCTCGGGAGATGCGCTGTTCAAGCGCGGCGTGCGCCAGTACACCAACATTGCGCCGTTACGTGAAAATCTGGCAGCAGGTATATTGATTTTGAGCGGCTGGAAACCCGGCACACCGTTGCTTGACCCCATGTGTGGCAGCGGTACATTTCTGATTGAAGCCGCGCAGATGACGCTGAATATCGCACCGGGTATTGGTCGCCATTTTGCGTTTGAAAAACTGCACACGTTCAATGATGAAAAATGGCAGTCCTTGCGCAATGAAGCCATTGCCGCGCAAATACCCGTTACCGCGCTGCCTATCTATGGCAGTGACTTGTATGGTGATGAACTGAAAGCCGCGCGACTGAATCTTGAAAATGCGGGGTTGCTTGATGCCGTTACAATCAAACAGGCGAATGTGCTGGAAATCACTGCCCCTGCAGAACAGGGCATCATGGTAGCCAATCTGCCCTATGGCGAACGCATGGGTGAACTGGATGAAATGCGCGAGCTGTATCCCAAGCTGGGTGATGTTTTAAAGCAAAAATTCAAGGGCTGGAATGCATATCTGCTCACCGCCGACCTTGCCATGCCCAAACATATACGGCTTTCTGTATCACGCCGCACGCCTTTGTTTAATGGTGCGCTGGAGTGCCGTTTATTTGAATATAAAGTAGTGAGCGGCAGTAACCGCAAGTGACAGTAACAGCACATCACTACGGTATGCTTTGATTAATACAAATTGATTAAAGCACTAACGTAAATAGCACGCCATAACCGATATCCGGGCTGCCATCGGTAAAACCTTTTAGCAGGTACCCCTGAATTTTTTTTGTTTTATCTATTTTGCTGCTTATGCTTCCTGTCAGTTCAAGCTGGCTAGAACCGCTGGCTGAAGTGGCCTGGGCGGCATCCAGATTGACACCCGCACTCATTTTATCCGAAACCCGATAGCTACCCCCCACGGAGCCGTAAAAAATATCATTCAGTGGCAACGCCGCAGTACTGCCCAAAAATTTACGCCCTATTGATGCGGTCACCGTTACTTTATCCATGTTCTGATACACGTCAGTCTGTATCGCATAGTCAATTTCACCTGTGCCTAAACCTGCCTTTTTATCTGCCGTGGGTAATTTAACTTTTGCGGTCAGGTCCAGTCCGGCCGTGTCTTTACCGCCATCAATGGCGTAATAGGTAGTGGCCATCACAACATCACCCAATCCTGATTGGGTCGTCGCACTGACAGCGGCTGTTTTTTTCATGCCTCCATTACCAAGGCCGGGAATAACCCCCGTTAAAGTGGTCACTTGCAGATAGGGAACGGTCAGCTTGAATAGCCATGACTCCGTCTCGTATTTGCCGATTACCGGGATGGTTAAAACATTTGTGGCGCTGGAAGAACCATAATTTCCGGAGGTTGAATCAAAACCGGTAGCCACGCTTGCCTTACCGTCTATCGCAGCGAATGCAGCTTGCGAAAAAAATGAAGCGGAACTGCTTAAAACACATACCCAAAGGTAATTTTTCATGTTGGTAAATCCCGAATTGGAAAATTGATAGCATTTGCCTGACTGATGCTTGCCGTCAACTGATTGCTGTCATTTGATTACTGACATCAATATAAGCATTCTATCATATTAAACTCACTGATTTAACCCCTGATAAACCGCATTAGCCACGTTCAATAAATCAGGCTTCGCCAGTTCACCAGAGAGGGCATAACCCAAATCTTCATCAACCCAGTAAAATACCCCGACCTTGCCCTCTTTCGCGTAACGGAACGACGCATCACCTTTGCCGGCCATTTTGCTGCTGATATAAAGCGTCAACCGCATGCCGCGCGCATCCTGATACATGAACTGCGCGACAGGACCCTGATTGCCGGGTAACAGTCTCCCCCCCAGTAACTCATACCCGGCGGCAGTCAAATGCGGCGCCCTGATATTGTTACCCAGGCGTTTGGATAACCATTTGGTTAGCTGCTCTTCCTGCTCATTGGTAACTTCGACAGGATGCAGTACTTCTGGCGTATACACCACATGCGCCAACGCCGCACGGTTTACCATTGCCAGCACGGGCTGCTGACTGTTTTGTTCCACACTGCTGTGCAGTGACCACCCGAGGATACCGCTCAACACCATGCCGCCCACCATTGCGGCATAGCGCATGGGCTGCAGGTAATTTCTTTGATGCGCCTGTGGATGCATTTGCAACGGTATCGGTTCGTTCAACACGGGGTTAAATAACGCCTGCAGCATGACATTTTGCTGGCGATAGTCATCCACCCGTGCCGCATCAGCGGGATTCTGCTTTAGCCAGGCTTCCACTTCTGCGCGATGCGCCGCATCCAGCCGGCCATCGACATAGGCATGCAATTTTTCTTCAGACAATTGTTTTGATTGCTTGCTCATTTCACTCTCCTTAACACGGGCGCACTTTCACCTGCCATCAGTGACCGTAATTTTCCACGACCGCGAGACAATCGCGACATCACTGTACCCATGGGTATGCCCAATACTTTTGCAACGTCTTCGTAACTCATTTGTTCCAATCCTATTAACAGCACAACTTCACGATACTCATAAGCAAGCTTGCTGATTGCGGCAGTGAGATCGCGCAGATGCAAATCATCCTCCTGCGTTGCACGTGTTGGTATCTCCAGCACATCATCATCCATGGAAACCGTCACGATTTTATTTTTTCTGATATGGTTGATAAAGGTATTGTGCATAATGCTGAACATCCAGGCGCGCAAATCGCTGCCGCGCCGCCACATATACAGCTTGCTCCAGGCACGCTCCAGCGTGTCCTGCACCAAATCATCGGCACTGTGGCTATCCCCCGTCAATGCCCTTGCATAGCGGCGCAAACGAGGGATTTGTTCGACAATATTTGCATTCATGTTATCCATGCATATCCTTTGCTTATATTTAATCGTTACGCTGCAAAATTCCTGCCATTCGAGACAGATGAAGTAACGATGTAAACATCTGGATTCAGTTGTTTATTCCATACCATGTGTAAATTGTATTGAATTTCTGCTGAAATTATCTATTAAAAAAAATGCCGCACAAAAGTGCGGCATTTTTTAGTTTGATTACACGGCGACTAAGAAATACGCATCTCGCTGGTACCGGACATCAAATCTGCATCCTTGGAATGCTGGCTGTTCAATTTGATATTCAGGCGCAGGTCGTTGACCGAGTCGGCATTCCGCAATGCTTCTTCATAACTGATTTTATCCTGTTCATACAGGTCAAACAGAGACTGGTCAAATGTCTGCATACCTAGTTCGCGCGACTTGGACATCACCGTTTTAATCTGATTGACCTCTCCTTTGAAGATTAAATCCGATATCAATGGCGAATTCAGCATGATTTCAATCGCTACCGTACGCCCGACAGTGTCCTTGGTAGGGATCAGTCGTTGCGAAATAATGCCTTTAATATTGAGGGACAAATCCATCAGCAACTGGGCACGACGTTCTTCCGGGAAGAAGTTGATAATACGGTCCAGCGCCTGGTTGGCACTGTTGGCATGCAGCGTAGCCAGGCACAGGTGACCGGTTTCCGCGAATGCCACGGCATGCTCCATTGTGTCGCGATCACGAATCTCGCCGATCAGTATGACATCCGGCGCCTGACGCAGAGTATTCTTCAGTGCAGTTTCCCAGTTGTCCGTATCCACCCCGACTTCGCGGTGCGTCACAATGCAGTTGATGTGGTCGTGTACATATTCGACCGGATCTTCAATCGTAATGATATGGCCATAGGAGTTTTTATTGCGGTAGCCAATCATCGCGGCCAAGGAGGTTGATTTACCCGAACCCGTCCCCCCCACCAGCAAGACCAGCCCGCGCTTGGTCATCACGACTTCTTTCAAGATGGGCGGCAAACCCAATTCTTCAAGGTTGGGAATCTTGCTGGTAATGGTACGCAGCACCATGCCGACCCGCTGCTGCTGCTGAAATACATTCACACGAAAACGGCCGATACCGGGCGGGCTGATCGCGAAGTTGCATTCATGCGTGCCTTCAAACTCCGCAGCCTGGCGGTCATTCATAATACTGCGCGCCAGCTCCTGTGTATGCTGGGCAGATAGCGCCTGGTTTGATACCGGAATCAATTTCCCATCCAGCTTGAAGGCGGGCGGAAAGCCCGTTGTGATAAACAAGTCCGACGCTTTTTTTGACACCATACCGCGTAGTAAATTATGTACCAGCTCAGTCGCCTGATCTCTTTCCATGGCAGAATCTCCTTAGTTACCTGGGAACAGGTCTTTATTCATCGCCTTGCTGCGCGCTTCGGAAGGCGCAACCATATTGGCCTTAACCAGATTGATCAGACATTGGTCCAGTGTTTGCATGCCTATTGTGGCGCCTGTTTGAATGGCCGAATACATTTGCGGCACTTTGGCTTCACGAATCAGGTTACGAATCGCCGGTGTGCAAATCATGATTTCATGTGCGGCAACCCGACCACTCCCGTCTTTGGTTTTGAGCAGTGTTTGCGAGATAACCGCGCGCAGCGATTCTGACAACATCGCACGCACCATTTCTTTTTCATCTGCCGGAAACACGTCAATAATACGGTCGATGGTTTTGGCTGCTGAACTGGTATGCAAGGTTCCAAACACAAGGTGACCCGTTTCCGCAGCGGACATTGCCAGCCGAATCGTCTCCAGATCGCGCATCTCACCCACCAGAATAATATCCGGATCTTCACGCAGGGCACTGCGTAGCGCGTTCTGGAAAGACAGCGTATGCGAACCGACTTCACGCTGGTTGACCAGGGATTTTTTACTTTCGTGCACAAATTCGATCGGGTCTTCCACCGTCAGAATATGGCCCATCTCTGTTTCATTGCGGTGATTCACCATCGCTGCCAAGGTGGTTGATTTACCGGAACCGGTAGGCCCTGTTACCAGCACCATGCCGCGTGGGAAATCAGCGATGGATTCAAAAATTTTAGGTGCCTTGAGATCTTCAAGTGACAATATTTTGGAAGGAATGGTACGCATAACCGCACCGGCTCCGCGGTTGTGCACGAAGGCGTTCACACGAAAACGCGCCAGCCCGGGCACTTCAAAAGAAAAGTCGATCTCCTTGTTTTCTTCGTAAATCTTGCGTTGCTGGTCATTCATAATGTCATAAACAAGCCCGTGCACCTCTTTGTGTTCCATCGGTGGCAGGTTGATGCGGCGAATATCACCATGCACACGTATCATCGGCGGCAAACCTGCTGAAAGATGCAAGTCTGATGCCTTGTTTTTAACGCTAAATGCGAGCAGCTCAGTAATATCCATTATAATTTCCCAATTGTTTGGCTAACGCGCGTTAGCGAATGCCAGGCTTTATCTGATTTACGCTAGTGATTATGACCGCAATCCTTTCAAACTTGCAAGCCGTCAATGCTTCTATTAACAATGCGGCCCTGACTGCACAGCGAGATGCTGCCGATATAATGCTGCTTGCTGTCAGCAAAACGGTTCCCGCCAATATGGTGCGCGAGGCTTATAGCCTGGGCCAGAAGGCGTTTGGTGAAAATTTTGTGCAGGAAGCGCTGGACAAGATGCACCATTTAAACGACTTGCCACTGGAGTGGCATTTTATCGGCCCCATACAGAGCAATAAAACACGAGCTATAGCCGAAAATTTTAGCTGGGTACACAGCGTAGACCGCCTTAAAATTGCGCAACGACTTTCAGAGCAACGTCCTGATGACCTTCCGCCGCTTAATATTTGCATACAAATCAATATTAGCGGCGAAGCCACCAAGGGAGGAGTGCCCAACGAGGAGGCAGCGTCATTGGCCAGAGCCATTTCTGCTTTGCCACGGCTTAAGCTGCGTGGTTTAATGGCGATTCCCGCACCCGTTGATGGCCTCGCTGAACAGCGCAAACCTTTCGCACAGATGCGAAATTTATTTAACCAACTGAATTCGGCTGGCTCCTCGCTTGATACGTTGTCGATGGGTATGTCACATGACCTGACAGCGGCTATCCTGGAGGGGGCGACTATCGTACGCGTTGGGACAGCGATTTTTGGCAACAGAAATTTGGCAACAGAAATTATGATAAAAAAAGTTAACTCACAGCAGAAATTGAGTCCGGAGAAATGATGGATATTTGTTTTATCGGTGGCGGTAACATGGCCAGTGCGCTCATCGGCGGCCTGCTTAAACGCGGTTTTGCCACAGCACATATCCGCGTCGTAGAAATCAACCCCGATAACTGCGCGCTTTTGCATAATGAATACGGTGTAAGAGCATCGGCGGAACTGGATGAAGGCGTGAAACATTCCGACTGTGTCGTACTGGCCGTTAAACCACAACAATTACACGATCTGTCATTACAGCTGGCACCCTTGCTGAGCGGCCAACTAATTATCTCCATAGCAGCCGGGGTACGCGCACCAGACCTGGTCCGCTGGACGGGCTCTGAAAATGTGGTGCGTGCCATGCCCAACACCCCAGCCCTGATACGTAGCGGCATCACTGGTCTGTATGCGTCACCTGCTGTTAGCGCCTCGCACCGCCAAGATGCACAAACCATCATGGCGTCCGTTGGGAGTACGCTTTGGCTGGACACGGAATCCATGATGGATGCGGTCACCGCTGTCTCCGGCAGCGGGCCGGCATATGTATTTTATTTTATCGAAGCCATGCAACAGGCCGCAATTGAATTGGGTTTTACTCCGCAAGACGCACGCCGGCTTGTGCTGGATACCTTTATAGGCGCGACAAAATTGGCAGAAAACAGCAATGAGGATGTGGGTGTATTACGCGCTCGCGTCACTTCAAAAAACGGTACCACAGAACGTGCAATTTTAAATATGGAAGGCAACCAGGTGAACCAACTTATCGTCAAGGCAATACAAGCAGCAGCGGCACGCTCAGCAGAAATGGGTATCGAAATGGGTAAAAAGTCATGATGCAACAAGCCGCTCAATTCCTGCTGGACATGCTGTTACAGCCCTTTGCCATCATCCTCTTATTGCGCTTCCATTTGCAGTGGCTGCGCGCGCCCATGTTT
>JANXWX010000250.1 GCA_025350915.1 Nitrosomonadales bacterium | reverse complement strand
CATGCTAACTTCGCCGTGGCTTCACGCTCAGGTATAATACGCCCTTTCTAAATTCGGCCTTTTTAGACGGGAGTATTTATGCCTATTTACGAGTATCGTTGCAGCAGCTGTGGTGCGCAAGACGATGTAATACAAAAAATGAGTGAAGCGCCGCTCACAAAATGCCCCGCGTGCGGCAAGGAAACGTATGCCAAGCAGCTTTCTGCTGCCGGCTTTCAGCTCAAGGGTAATGGCTACTACGTGACCGATTTCAAAAATAAACCTGCTGCCACAAGCACGGCTTCGGCAGCAGCGGTAACTCCAGCAGTGACCACCAACACGTGAAAAAATATCTGCTTACCGGCTTGCTGGTTTGGGTACCCGTGGGCATTACGGCTTGGGTGTTAAAAGTGACGATAGGTACCCTGGACCAAAGCCTGCTGATTTTGCCCGCCGAATGGCGTCCGGATGCCTGGCTGGGGATACATATACCCGGTTTGGGTGTGATCCTTACCGTGTTGGTTTTACTCATTACCGGTTTGATCGTACGCAATGTGTTGGGCCGGCAATTGTTGCTGATATGGGAAAATTTTCTGCACCATATCCCCTTTGTCAGCGCGGTATACAACAGTGTAAAGCAGGTAAGTGATACCTTACTGTCAGGCGACAACAAGGCCTTTGGCAAGGTTCTGTTGGTGCGCTATCCTCATCCCGGAGCTTGGTCGTTAGCCTTTCAGACCAGTGTGCCAATAGGCGTTTTAAATAAATTGGGTGAGGAGTATATGGGGGTGTTTATACCAACCACGCCTAGCCCGGTAAACGGTTTTTATTTTTTCGTGCGCAAGGCAGACACCATGGAGCTGGATATCAGTGTGGATGTTGCGTTTAAATCTATTATCTCGATGGGTGTAGTTGCTGCTGCAGAAGACTCAGCAGGCCGTATTCAAACAAAACCCTAATCCTTTTCATCTATCAAATTAAATTCTTAAGAACTGACATGCGAACACATTATTGCGGGCAATTAAATACCACCCATCTGGGCAAAACCGTCACTTTATGCGGCTGGGCGCATCGCCGCCGTGATCATGGCGGGGTCATATTTATTGATTTGCGCGACCGTGAGGGTTTGGCGCAAATCGTGTGCAACCCGGAGCCGGTTGAAATGTTCAAGGTGGCCGAGTCGGTCCGCAATGAATTTGTATTACGCATTACTGGCAAGGTGCGTCGTCGTCCTGAAGGTTCGGATAATGTCAATTTGGCCAGTGGCGAGATTGAGATCGTATGCCAGGAAATCGAAGTGCTGAACGCGTCGGTAACGCCGCCGTTCCAGCTGGATGACGAAAATCTTTCCGAGAACGTACGCCTGACCCATCGTGTGATTGATTTGCGCCGTCCGTTTATGCAGAAAAATATGATGCTGCGCTACAAGACTGCACGTGCTTTCCGCCGTTTCCTCGATGATCGCGGCTTTATGGATATTGAAACACCGATGTTGACCAAGTCCACGCCGGAAGGCGCGCGAGATTATCTGGTGCCATCGCGCGTGCATGCCGGTGAATTTTTCGCGTTGCCGCAATCCCCGCAATTGTTTAAACAAATGTTGATGGTGGCCGGTTTTGACCGCTACTACCAGCTCACCAAATGTTTCCGCGACGAAGACCTGCGTGCAGATCGTCAGCCCGAATTTACCCAGGTGGATATTGAAACCTCGTTCATGAGCGA
Source organism: Nitrosomonadales bacterium (assembly GCA_025350915.1). Lineage (GTDB taxonomy): Bacteria > Pseudomonadota > Gammaproteobacteria > Burkholderiales > Gallionellaceae > 39-52-133. The sequence goes on along the minus strand of JANXWX010000250.1, from coordinate 5,923 downwards.
AGAGCAGATCATGAACATCACCGAAGAATTGATCCGCTACGTATTTGATGATGCAATGGATGTGAAACTGCCCAATCCTTTCCCGCGCATTACCTATCAGGAGGCAATGGCGCGCTATGGATCGGATAAGCCGGATATGCGCGTGACACTGGAAATTACCGATGTCACCGATGCGGTAAAAGATGTGTCCTTCAAGGTATTTGCAACCGTGGCTAACCAGTCCAATGGCCGTGTTGCGGCTATGCGTATCCCCAATGGCGCCGCATTTACCCGTGGTGAAATTGATGAGTACACCAAGTTCGTCAGCATCTATGGTGCCAAGGGACTGGCTTACATCAAGGTAAATGATGTAACACAACTGAATGAAACCGGATTGCAATCACCGATCGTTAAAAATATTAATGAAGCTGCCTTGAAAACCATCATGGAGCGTACCGGTGCAAAAAATGGTGATTTGATTTTCTTCGGCGCTGACAAGGAAAAAGTGGTCAACGATGCACTGGGTGCATTGCGCAATAAAATCGGTCACGAAAAAGGCTACACCAACGGCAAAGCCTGGGAGCCTATCTGGGTGGTTGACTTCCCCATGTTTGAATACGACGAAGAAGGCAAACGCTGGAATGCCTGCCATCATCCGTTTACCGCGCCCAAAGACGAGCATCTGCAGTTTCTGGAAACTGATCCGGGCAAATGCCTGGCCAAAGCCTATGACCTGGCCCTTAACGGCTGGGAGATTGGCGGCGGCTCCGTGCGTATACACAAGGAAGCAGTGCAGAGCCAAGTGTTCCGTGCGCTGAATATTGGCGCAGAGGAAGCGCAACTCAAGTTTGGCTTCCTGCTGGACGCCTTGCAATACGGTGCACCACCGCACGGCGGGCTGGCTTTCGGGCTTGATCGCATTGTCACCATGATGACTGGCGCAGAATCTATCCGTGACGTTATCGCTTTTCCCAAGACGCAGCGCGCACAGTGCTTGTTGACACAAGCTCCTAGCGCCGTTGATGAAAAGCAATTGCGTGAATTGCATATCCGTTTGCGTCAACCCGCTGTGGAAACACCTAAGAGTTAAACTTGCCTCAGACCGTTTATGCGGATTGTGGGCATATGAGCACTCTTTTTTTAGGGAATTAAAATGAACCTGAAGTGGATGCGTCCTTTATTTACTGCTCGTGTGACGTTTACACTGGTAATGGCCTTGCTGATGTTGCAAGCGCCCTACACCGCAAATGCGTACAGCCAGCGCGGCTACACTGATGCCGCCCTTGCTGAAGTTTCATTAGCTTCCTTGCCTCGGGAAGCTAGAGAAACATACCACTTGATCAAGCAAGGCGGTCCTTTTCCTTATCCACGTGACGGCGTTATATTTGGCAACTTTGAAAAACGCCTGCCCAAAAAACAGCGTGGCTACTACCATGAGTACACTGTTAAAACACCCGGTGCCCGCAATCGCGGGGCACGTCGCATCGTATGCGGCAAGCCGTCGGAATGTTATTACACTGGCGACCATTATCAAACCTTCAAACTGATACGGGAGTAATACATGGAAAATCTTGCATTACGCCTGAAGGGTGTAAAGGAAGCCGGTGTGTATCTGGTTAACTGCGACCTGGTTGACGTGCGCAACGCCGCTGCTGAAGCAGGGTTTGAGTTGTTTGATGTAGATTTGGCAGGCATACACAGCAAGAGCGAATTTTTAGCTGCAATTGCACAAAAAATTGAAGCTCCCGAGTGGTTTGGAAAAAACTGGGATGCCCTTGCAGATGCCTTGTCCGACTTGTCCTGGAAAAACTCGCCCGGTTATGTATTGCTGCTTGTGCACTGTAATGACAATTTTAATTTGCTAGGCAATGATCATGAGGTGGCGAAGGAAATTCTGGAAACGACAGTTTCATACTGGAAGTCACAAGGCAAACCATTCTGGGTGTTCACCTGCTAGCCTATGAGTGATAAGCAGCCCGTTTCAACCCTGGTTGTGATCTATACAATAGCGCTGGAAGTTCTGCTGCTCGAGCGCGCCGATCACCCCGGCTACTGGCAATCGGTAACCGGTAGCCGCGATGATGATGAGGCTATGCATCAAACCGCGGTCAGAGAGGTTATGGAAGAAACAGGTTTGGTAGCGCAGCACTATCAATTGCGTGACTGGCATTATCAAAATGTCTACGAGATTTATCCGGAGTGGCGTCACCGTTATCAACCGGGTGTGACACACAATACCGAGCATGTATTCGGTTTGGAACTGCCTGCGATACAGCCTGTCAAAATTTCACCGCGCGAACATTTGAGTTATCTCTGGTTACCATGGCAAGAGGCTGCAGAAAAATGTTTTTCGCCCAGTAACCGTGCGGCGATAATGCAATTACCGGAGCGGGTGCTGCGTTAGCCAGGGGTATAGAAGGTTTCAAATTCTTAAATCCCCCTTTGCAAAAGTGGGGAACTTGATTGGTGATGCTTCAACGTAATTTTGAGCAGATAACTGAGCCCACTTTAACAAAGGGGCGGCTAACGAAGTAAGCGGGGGATTTGATTCCCTTCAAAAATTCAGCAAAACGAATATATTTAAATTACATTATGCAAAACGATTCCATTTCAATTCCTTATGATCACCCCGGCGCAGCCAATGAAAGCACATGCAATACGGCCCAAGCTTGGGCCAGTATGCCACGTGATCCCAAGCCAGAAGAAAAGGCCGCGCTGATAACACGCATCAAGCGCATGCTGAAAGAGCAGAATGCCGTATTGGTGGCGCACTACTATGTCAACTCCGACTTGCAGGATCTGGCTGAAGCCACCGGCGGCTATGTATCCGACTCGCTCGATATGGCAAAATTTGGCCATGAACATCCGGCCAAAACGTTGATCGTGGCCGGAGTGCGTTTTATGGGCGAAACTGCCAAAATTCTTAATCCGGAAAAGCGCGTGCTGATGCCCGATCTAGAGGCCAATTGTTCGCTCGATCTGGGCTGTCCAGCTGATGAGTTTTCTGCGTTCTGCGATGCACACCCTGACCGCACCGTGGTGGTGTATGCCAACACCAGTGCGGCGGTTAAGGCACATGCCGACTGGATGGTGACCAGCTCCATCGCGTTGCCTATCGTCAAGCATCTGAAGGAGCAGGGCAAGAAAATCCTGTGGGCGCCGGATCGACATCTGGGGCGTTACATACAGGAGCAGACGGGTGCCGACATGCTGCTGTGGAACGGTTCATGTGTGGTACATGACGAATTCAAGATGGTGGCGCTGGAAGAGTTGATGGCAGCGCATCCCACGGCCAAGGTGCTGGTGCACCCGGAGTCGCCGCGTTCCATTGTGGCGCTGGCAGATGTGGTTGGTTCTACCACGCAATTGATCAACGCCTCGCAGAAATTGGATGCACAGGAATTTATCGTCGCTACCGATAACGGCATCTTGCATAAAATGCGCACCCTGTCACCACACAAACTGTTTCTCGAAGCTCCCACACGTGGTTATGGCGCAACTTGTGTCAGCTGTAATCATTGCCCGTGGATGGCGATGAATGGGTTGGTTAATCTGGCTGAAGTGCTGGAAAAAGGTAATAATGAAATCCATGTAGATCGAGCATTGGGAGAGCGGGCCAAGGTATCAATACAACGCATGCTGGATTTTGCAGGGAAGATTAATCTGCCCGGGAAGAATTTGGGGAATGCATGAAGCGTAATTTTCTTGTATAGAGAAAATTACTAGATAAATTGTGATTGGATTGTGATTGGACAGTAATAGGTAAATACATAAGTTCGTTATTAATTAATTGGTTGTGTAATTTCCGGTTAACATTTTGATACAAGTAAATTTCAATCAAACAGAGTTATAAGCCACTCCCATGCCAAAGTGACTAGGCCGAAGCCTAGATACTTTGGTATATATCTTTTTGAAATTATTTGTAATTCAATGCGCAGCCTCAATTTATCAATTTGTGCAACTTATACGGTATTCCACTATGCTCCGAAAATTGTCTCTACTAAACATTATACTGTCGGCCATTGTCGTAATTTCCTTTGCGGGATGTGGTGGAGGCAGTGGAACTCCGCCCCGCTTGCAACAATCAGTACTCAGCCCGTAGCGGCCAGCGTATATGAAACACAAACTGCCACATTTTTAGTTACAGCGAATGGTAGCGGGACACTCAGTTATCAGTGGCAAAAAAACAGCGCTGCCATTTCCGGCGCGACATCGTCAAGTTACACCACGCCAGTTGCCACGCTAGCAGACAACGGCGCATCGTTTACCGTAACCGTTACAAGCAGTGGTGGAACTGTAACAAGTAGTGCAGCTTTGCTTGCCGTACAAGCCGCAGCTCCAGTGATAACTACACCACCAACCAATCAGAGCGTCATTGCCGGACAAATAGCTACTTTTACGGTCACGGCAGCAGGTTTACCCAGCCTGACCTATCAATGGCTGAAGAGTGGGATAGCGATCACCGGAGCGACTTCCTCAAGTTACATCACTCCCGCCACTATTGGGGATAATGCCAGTAGCTATTCAGTTACTGTGCGCAATGGTGCCGGCACTGCTGTTACCAGTAGTGCTGCCAGCCTTGCGGTTCAGGCTTCGAGCATTAATCACTTGGTAATATCTGAAGTTGCGACCTGTTCTGACGCCAAAGTTGATTGCTGGTTTGAGATTTATAACCCCACGTCGTCCGCCATAGATCTTGTCAACTACCAAATCAAGTCTACAGCTGTGGATGTCACGAACGGAACCGGAAGCACTGTGACATTCACTTTGCCAACATTCAGTGTCCCTGCAGACGGCTATGTTGTCATCTCCGGGAACGTGAGCAAGGCTGTACAACGTGGTAAGCAAATGCTGCGTGTTCGTTCCGGAAATGTTTCACCCTTTTGGAATGGGAACGGCTTTATCGAACTGCAAAGTGGTGGTGCAACAGTAGACTTTGTACGATTTGGCACATCTACGCAGACACCGGCAACCTCAAGCGAGTGGTCGGGCAATTCCATCTCAGCGTTACCGTCAGGCATTTCTGACTATGGCAAGTCCATCGTACGCATGTATCCGGGCATCGCTGCCACTGATACCAATGCTGCAGGCGATTGGACTCTTGTGAATTGGTCAACACCTGCGGGACGCAACGACGTCCCTGCATCCGCTGTCGATGCGGATGGGGACGGTATCCCGAATACAGCAAAAACAGCTGGCGGTACATTTGCAGGTATTGATCTGTACGCAATGGGTGCTCGGGCAGGCCAAAAGGATCTTTTTATTAGTATCAACCAGATGACCAGCGCTGATCCGGGTGTCATCCCCCGCTCCAAATCACTGCAAATGGTAGTGGATGCGTTTGTACCTAAGAACATAAAAGTTCACTTTGATGCTGGCACGCTATTCAGCAGTGCCTTCTCGGTGGCAAACTTCAATCTCGGCCAGGGCAACAGCATTGTGCCTTTTGAGCAATGTGTAACCTTCGATCAAGCGACATGCTCGTCAAATAGCTCTACGCGACGCAGTGTCTATGATTGGAAGGCTGAATATATGGACTTGCGCAGACGGTCGATTTTCCACTACCTTTTGTTTGGTAATTCGCAATTGGTAGATGGCGCAGCTGGTTCATCAGGACGTGCTGAACTTCCTGGCAATGACATTATTATCACGATGGGCAAGTGGAATTTAACAACCACGGCAGGAGAATCCCTGAACAAACTGATCAACTGGCAAGCATCAACGGTGATGCATGAGCTGGGTCATAACCTGGGGCTCCATCACGGAGGCTTGGAGGACACCAACTACAAACCCAACTACTGGAGCGTGATGAACTATATGTATCAGCTCAATGGCCTGGATGCAGTTGAATCCGGTAGTACGACCTATCAGCGCTGGCGTAAAGAGCGAGGAGACGGAACGCCAACCGTCTGTAATCTGACCAACAACTCTCCCTGCGGCTCAC
>JANXWX010000174.1 GCA_025350915.1 Nitrosomonadales bacterium | reverse complement strand
TTGGCCGGCGGCAGTGGTTTCATTTGCGACATAGGTGAGACTGCAGGGGCAGGTTGTGCAGCTGGTGCGCGCATCATTTGCTGCGCAGCGGCCGTGAACGCAATAGCCGATAGCAGAGCAGCCGTTATTGCTTGTCTTGCGAAATAACTGTTTTTGCTGCGTTGCATAACACCCCCTCATATTCTCAGTAGACAATATCAACCAGGTACAACCCTGTTGATCTCGTATTCACTCAGACTACGATTGATACTGTTTGCCCAATATCAATTGTAGTCTGGCCTTCATGACACTCGGTTAAGCTTGTCTCGCGCTGAGTCGATGCGCATAAAGCTCACCAAAAACAGCTTCAGTCCCTTGACTGAATGAAACCCGCAAGCTGCCACTATTTTTATATCGGCAAAGATGTGTAGTAGCGGAAACAATTCTTAACCGCGCGCCATGCAAGCCTGATCGCATTGATTTATACCTTGCACTCAACGCAGAACATCTGCAGGCCTATGGGTTGGTGGCGGGATGGGATCGCCAGGGGCTCCATATGGACCGTCCATCAATTTTCCACCCCGAGCTGCCCCAATACTTTCCTTGCTTCGCGCGGCTGATTTAGGCGGGCCTCCGCGGTGAGTATCAGATGTTCCCTCGTCATCGGTTCGCTGCATGCGTCCTGAGGACGCATCCCTTCTGGGAATGTGACCCCCAGGCTTCTGCGCTGTTTCGTCGCCTTTATCCATCACACCGCCGCCCCCTTTAGGACCACCTGTGATAGGTGCCATTCCGCCGTTACCATTGGGACCGTTAGTGATCGGCTTACCCATGACTGTTCCGCCATGAGCTTCGCCGGATCTGCCCATCCCCGGATTAGCTGCAGCTGGTTTCTGTATTGCCGGCAAAAGCTTTTTACCCTGGCCCTGCATCTTGCTGCCAGTTGGCTCAGTAGCAGCCTCACCTGCAGCATAGCTGACACCGCTCAGCAATAAGCCGAGACTGGTGAACGTCATTATCAATAATTTTTGCTTCATGGCTTTTCTCCTGTTTAGTTGTGAAAAAAATGATTGTGCAAATCGCTGAATTAACTTACACAATCCGTGTAAACACCTGCAAAATCGGTTGCAGGTGAAATATATTAACTATGTCGTCATCTCCGCACACAAGGTTCAAATCACTGTGACTGAATCCCCTGCATTGCGCAACGCCATAACAATAACCCTGGACAAGGCTGAACCAGAAAGACACTCCATGCCCATCTACCCATCAGATAATATCTACGGCTATTTTTGTATTGAGGGTAACTGTCCCACGTTTCCGGTTTTATTTTTTTTCGGCGGAAAGGGTTGCGGGTTCAGCATTTTGGCATCGCCTGGTTTTGCCGTGGCGGTACTGTCTCCCGTTGCTCCCGTCATACTGCCCTTGGTGCCCTTTTCAAATTTGAGTTGATTGGCCGCGTTACCCCGCTCCATTTTAAGCTGATGCGCGCTGATGCTCGTCCCACGCTGCTTTCCGGAACTGGCGTCGGGTGCTCGCTCCGCGGCATCGTTGGCTTGAGCAGCCCACACCTGTGCGACATCGACCCCGAGCGACGCACCCAGCAAAGCGATGGTGGCAGCAAAACCAATAGTCTTTTGCAGTGGGGTTTTGTTGATCTTTTTCATGGTCATTTCTCCTCAATAAATGGTTTCAAGACTGCTCTACAAATGTTCCAAGACCTCGAGATGCATCTGCAACAGACGCTCTATTTCCTCAGGTTTGGTCACGCCCGTTTCAACACAATAACGATCAATCGTTGCATCGACATCCAATCCTTCAATGTTCGCTTGAGCAGCACACTCCGGTTGCACACAGCCTGCTTCTATCGTACGGTGTGCCAAGGGTGAGAGGTGTTCGGCCTGTCTACGCAATTTGTCGGCCATACGCCAAAAAAGGTTCAAATAACGAGTCGCCGCGTCGAGAAAGTCGCTGGCGCCCTGACCAGCCAGATAGTCTTCCACAGTGGCATACTTACCATAAACGCCCCGCGTGTCGTTGTGGGGCTCGAGTTCGGAGAATGTCTCCTCACCATTCTGAGCGATATGACGACCCAGTGGATATATGCGGCACACCAGCGGTCGGTCGGTGTGCACTCCGCAACCATCGGCGGTCAAAAACACACAAGCTCCGTCCTTACGCTGCTTGAGCTGGGTGCCAGCGGTATCAGTATAGCGCTGGATAAACGCGGTGGTGGTCAGATTGTTGCAACGGGCAAGACGCAGTACCTCATAAGGATTAAGCGAAATGCCCTTGTAATAACAGCAACGCGAGCAACGGCCACATTCGTACGAAAATGGAGTATCGCGTACAAGGCCCATGCGACGTTGCGGAATCGTGTTCATCTGGTTTGTCTTGCTGGTGTCAACACCACGTTTAAACAATACATTCTCATCGAATCATTCCCCTGGATACTAAAACCTGAAAATCAGAACACAGCGACTGCTTTTTTAGCAACAGGCCGCAGTAATCCGAGATCCTTCGCCGTACCCTTCGTGCCGGTCCAATATTGCAATTCAAGTAAGCGCCCCTGCTTGAGCATAAACATCGCAATACCATAGGATGGCATAACGGAGAATGCCTTGTCACCAAGACCTGCCTCGTCGGTCACCTTGACCTTTCCCCCGTCTGGCGCGTTCATTCGCGCCCCCTTATAGGCCATTTCTGCGCCCGGACCTGTGGCCTTCATACGCGCGGCGACCAATTTTTTTGAGCTGCCCGCTGCCGTCCAAGTGCAGGAACCTGCATTACCTTTTGCAGTAACTTTGCCACCGAGGAGTGCAGTCAAATCGGCTGGTGTGAATAATGTGCAGGCGTCCTGATTCGATGCAGCTATCGCAGTAGAGGATCCGTATATGATGAACACACTGATACTGCATGCACCCAGCAGATGGGCAATAATTTTCGGGAAAGAAAACTGCGTTTTCATGGCAACTCCTTTATGTATGACCCATTTCAAAAACAAATCGAAACCATCAACATCCGCTCATTTTTACCATTTATAAACGAGTATGCAGCAAGCTAAAATCTGTCATTAATTAATCGGTATGTATGGCGCAGGTTTTTTCCGTACCCCTCCCCCGATAGGAGCAGAACCGCAACTGACGTTGATCCAGGCCACATATTTTTTTGATCCACTGGTCGCCTGTTTGAGTTTATGGTAAGGATCTATGTCCAGAATAACGCCATAGATACCTGGTTGCAAATCAAGTGAAAAATTCTGCGAATAACTTGCCCCGGCAGCCATCCCCGGAATGCTATAACCGGTCTTATTTGACCTGTCACCCCGCGCAGATGAGTCGGCCATCGTAAAGGCTTCAAACATGGGCGCAGCGCCATTGCCAGTATTCTTTAAGTCAAATTTTCCCGCAAAACGACAGGTGGTTGGCGTAGTTGCCGTTGGCATCATAACGGCGGAGTTTATGTTGACGGGAGTAGCATTCGTAAACGGGGCTGATTTACCACCGATTACCAAGCCGCTACCAGCAACGATTTCCGGTAATAACAAGGGTGCTGCAATTACTTTTGCTGGCGCTGTGGCCACAGGCGGGGTGCCAGGTTGCAATAGAGGTGCTGCACCAACGGGATTCGCCTGCTGCACGGGTTTTGTTCCCGGTAATGCATGCATCATTTGATCGGCCGCAGCTGTTAACGCAAAACCCGATAGCAGAACGGCGCTTATCCATTGAGTTGCTAGCCGGAAATTTTTAGTGGATTGCATTTGACTCTCTCCCTATTTAAGTTAATTAACTTGATCTGCGCCGGTCAGGGTGCATATTATTTTAGTCGCAAGCAAATACAATAAGGTTCATTTCGTCTACTTTCTCTTTACTGTTGAAGAAGTTCGCGCGCAGTTGACCGGCATCTGAATCAGCCCCCAGCCAAAAATATTGTCCCGGCCAGGCGCGCCCAGATCCTTGGCTTTGGACTGAAGCAACCTATCCAGTGCCACCCGAGTATTTGCTTTGCCTGACCATTTTGCCGCAGCAATGACAGCCGTGACATACGGTACCGCATAAGAGGTGCCTGTTGCATATACACTGCCACCTCCTGGTGCTGCGACCCACACATCCACACCCGGTGCAGCGTAAGCAATATAGTCTCCGTGGTTAGCGTGTTTATACGGTTTGAGATTGACATCAACTGCAGTCACTGCAATTACACCGGCTTGCGCTGCAGGATAAACCGCTGCGCCATCATCTCCCCCATTGCCTGCTGCTGCGACAACGATGATACCTCGGCTCATTACCCTTTCCACTGCCGCTTCCAGCAGAAGATTACGTGATCCTCCAAGACTCATATTGATCACTGTCACCTTTTCCCCCACCAGCCAGTCAAGCGCATTCACCACCGATTCAGCAGTGGTATCAACTTCTTTGTTGTTGCGTGAACGGAAAACTGCTGCGGAGTAAAGCTGCACGTCCGGTATCAGTCCGGTCGGTGCACCAGCTACCAGGATTGAGGCTACGGCGGTGCCATGTTCACTGGGCGCAGCTACAATACCCGTAGCGAGAAATGAGCGCTGCATGATCGCTCGCCCCTTGAACAAACGATGAGTATTGTCGATGGCAGTATCGATCAGGCCGACATGCATGCCAGCACCGCAGCCTGCTCGCGGATTCCAGGCAATCGTCTGATTCGCGTAACGCGCCTCTTTGCCCTCCTGCAGTTGATAACGATGATTCGCATCCATCCATGTATTTGGCATAGCCTGTCGCAACTGGCTGAGTGCATCTGCAACAGCGGTGCCTTTTGGTACACGCAGCACACTCACAACCAGACCGAGATTTTTGAGTGGCGTGCGACGCTTGATCCCCAGTCCCATCGATTGCGACACTTGCTGCAACTGCTGCGCTTCATTCATATTCGCTAAAACCACAATTACTTCACCGGGTTCAACATTCACATCTTCCTTGATTGGCGCACTCTGGCCACCCTGCACAGTAGGCAGCGGCGGCAATGCTACATCAAGCAGGCTACCGACTGGTGTGGCAGAGTGTAAGTTATTTTTTGGTGGTTGTATTTCCGCTGCAGACTTCGAGCAAACACTGATGAACTTGTCGATATTGCCCAACCACTGACCGTGTCCTGTCTCCATCGCTATCCAGTAGGAGGCCCCTTCCTGTACACGAGGATCATTGGGTACTGTTGCAGAAATCGATGTACCCGACCAGCTGTTGATAATCAAATCTATGTGCGTACCACCACCGTCGTCAATCGCGATGCTGTGCCCGCTGGATGTTTTAAGATTAAGACCCTGCAAAAATATTGACCCGCCTTTTTCCACACACTCAACTGGTGTCACCGATGTGATAGCAGGTGGGGGCATGGCAATAACTGACTGAGGACCAGGCTGCGGAACTGGCGGAGATTGCGTCATGATAACGCCGGTATTTGTAGTCGTTGTTGTTACTTTCGGCGCCATGATTGTGGTAGCGCCCTGCGCGGGCACGACGAGAAACATCAATATTGCTGCGGCAACTACTTTTGTCATCGTCCTTCTCCCTGACTTGTTTTTAAATGCGTTATTTGTTTGCAGAAGATTCACTTCTGTTGTCGGAAACAATTTGAATGACGATGCCTGTTCTGGCTTTAAGTACTGCCACTGCTTGTGCTGGCTGCAACACTTTGCCAGCATCTCCAGGCTCAAGCCGTATGCGATAGATACCCAGCGCACCCGGTCCATCAATCAAACTCGCACCAACTGCCTGCAATGCATCACGGATTTCAGCCTCGGTAGCGCGCGGATTAAAGCGTATCTGCAATACATTTGCTTGCAGCATTTCACCCCCCAGCGGCACAATGACTTCGTGGCGCGGCCACAACTGCATAAGTACTACCCCTTGTAACACAACAATTGCGAGTGATGCCGCCAGTGCAGGTGCAAGCCAGCGGTTTCTTTGTGCAAACCCAGGCCGTTGCCGGATATTCTTCAGCAGACGATTCAGGCCGAACTCTCCCGGCGCTTGTGCATGCTCAATTTCAGCAACACCGCTTTGCAGTGATTCAAGCCAGGCCAACTCTCTGCGACAACGCTCGCACGTCACCAGATGTGCTTCAACCTCCAGCTTTTCTGCACCAGTGAGCGTATGGTTTGCAAGCCATGGCAAAAGCTCGTCAGGATGCTGTTCGTATTTTATCGATTCCATGACTACTACCTGTTATTGGTTTATATATTTCATTGTCGTTGTTATCAGCCGCAAGGTTCATTGCTGCAAAATATTCAGCCTGTGCTCGCTCGCATCAGACAATCCTTAAGCTTTTGCTTGGCGTGAAACATACGCGTCTTAACGGTACCCTCGGGGCAATCGAGTATCGTCGCAATTTCGGTGTAAGAGAGTTCCTGAAAAAAAGCAAGATGCACCACCGCGCGCTGACTGTCCGACAACTTTTCGATACAGAGGTGCATAAGCGCAGCATCTTGTCGCTGCGACAGCATTTCCGGCGCGCCGGCACGCTCATCTTCCATGCTCTCCTCCACGCCGTCTTCGAGTGCCAGATGGGGCGAGCGGCGGCGCAGGCAGTCAATGATCTTGTAGTGGGCGATGCCAAGTACCCAGGTAAGTACCTGAGAGCGCCCTTGAAACGTGTTGGCATGTCGCCACACTTCCAGCATTACTTCATTGAGAACGTCGGCAGCGTCTGCACTGTTGTGCACACGCCGCAAAATAAAGCTGTAGATTCGCGTCTGATAAAGTCGGTAAAACTCGGCAAGCGACGCTTCGTTGCCACCAGCAATCGCCGCGAGGAGTTCGCTGGCATCGCACGTACGTGCAGGCAGTGTGAATATTTTGGCCATGTCTGGATCAGGGTC
>JANXWX010000186.1 GCA_025350915.1 Nitrosomonadales bacterium | reverse complement strand
CCTCGGCATAGCCTGATCCGCTGAGGAAGAACGGCGTGGCGGATAGGTCCATGACGCGGGCCACACCCAGTTTGCGATTCACGGCTTCGAGGCCGGAAATCCACAGGCGCGCGGCTTCGTTGTCTTTCTTTGCTCTGGCTTTGGCGTCCTTCAACTCATCACCAGTGAGTTTGTCACCCTTCTCGTCAGTAAATTCCAGGTCACCTGACGGTTTCTCCCGGTAGCAGTGGTGGGCCTCATCGTTGATGACGAGGATGTTTTTCATGCCCATCAAATCAGGCATCACCCGCTGGAGCATCTGGCCTTCGGTTTCAAGCGTCTTCGGTTCCTCGCCCGTGCGGCCCTGAAGCAACTGGCGCCCACCCTTGGAAATCTCGATGCGTTCGCGCATCTTGAAGGCGTGATAGTTGGTAATGACGATCTTGGCGCGGCTCATGTCGTCGAGCATGTCGCCCGGCAGCAGCTCGCGGTCTTTGTAGTAACTGTTGGGGTCGTTAGGTTGCAAGACGCGCAGACGATCCTTGATCGTCAGGCCAGGCGCGCAGATCAGAAAGCCGCGCGTGAAATTTTTACTTCCCGGATGGCGCACCGCATTGATAGTCTGCCAGGCGATGAGCATGGCCATTACCGTGGTCTTGCCTGCGCCGGTGGCAAGTTTCAGCGCTAGACGCATCAATTCGGGATTGGCGTCCTTGTTTGCAGCAGCGAGATGATCGAGGACTCTCTTACCGTGCTTGGATTGGGGCGCGACCTCGGTGAGCCATATTGCGGTTTCCACCGCCTCCACCTGACAGAAGAACGGGCGAATATCGTTGAACTTGTGATGGCGCCAGTGCTGCAACAGGCGGGCTGTCTCCGGCGTAACCTGCCACTGATTAGGATTGGGCAGGGAACGCCATGAATCCACATAACCGCGCACTTCGTTGATGATCGAAGTCGGGTCGTATTGCTGCTCCTTCGTTGACAGCCCTGCGCCATCATCGAAAATGAATCCTTCCTGTTTGGCTGCGCCCTTGCGCTTCTTGGGCTTGGGTATCGGCGTGATGAATTTGGCGGGGCGGCGGGTTTCGAGAGTTTTCTGCGTGGGTTGCCCATCATCATCAAGCTCCCAATGCCTCAACGGGGATTCGTAGGGAGAGTTGAGAATTGGGTGGTCGAAGAAGGGGTTGGTCATAATCAATCTCTATCGGTACTAATAATGCGAATGTGCTGTAATGTACCGTAATGTACCGTAATGTACCGTAATGTACCGTAATGTCCTGCATAATCCAAATGATCGACACCACCTTACCCGAGGAGCGAACGCATCGTACATCGTATCACGGGGTCAGTTCTAACATTCCAACATTTTCTGCTATGATTCCGAAATGGCCAGACCACTCAGACTTGAATTCATCCGTAAAATTCTTGCGCTTCGTTTCGCTCATCACCTGCTCCTCAATTACAGCAGGTTACCACCTTAATCTATTGTCTGAAAATCAGGGTCCACTATGGTTTGCGGAATGGCGGGTTGAATGGCGGGTAGAAAAAATAAACGCCACAAGAGTGGCGTTTATACTGCATATATGGCGGAGAGGGAGGGATTCGAACCCTCGGTAGGTTATTCGCCTACGCCTGATTTCGAGTCAGGTACATTCAACCACTCTGCCACCTCTCCGAGGGCGGGCATTTTACCTTAAAGTGAAAAAATCGGGCAGAATGTTTCCATGCGCAACCGTCTACCACTAACAATCGCGACCCTGGCAGGGTTTTGTATCGTGCTTGTGCTCAATCTTACGCTGAGTAATCCCGTAAAAAATTGGCGCCAGGGTGAGTTGGTGGTCATTTTGCCCCCTGAAGACAGTCTGGATCTGCAATTTAACCGGCAGCTGGCCGAGCTGTTTGCCACTCAACTGCACGTCAAACTCAAGACTATCGAGTTATATCCCTACCAGGTAAACAGTGCACTGGAAAAGCGTTTGGCACATCTCTCCGCCATCGGCGCACGCTCTAATGAAACGAGTGAAGACGCAAAATTCGGCGTGCCCTATCAGGCGGTGAGCGAGACAGTTGTATGCAGCGGTAAAGCTCCCCGGCAACAAAGTGATTTGAGGTTGAGGGAGCTGGTGGTTGTTGCGGGTTCTGCTGAAGAGGCGTCACTGCTTGCAGCGCAAATAACAGACACGAACCTGAGCTGGGGCGCGGTGGATAAAGCCAGGCCGAGTGATTTGCTGGAGGAAGTGGCAAGCGGCAAGCGGGATTGCACGGTCGCCAACGAGGAGCAAATTGCATTTATGCGAAATTTCAATCCCACCCTGGTCGGAGCATTTGATATTGCAACACCCACCCAATTGGCCTGGCAATTTGCTCCCGATGTGGATGCTGACTTATATGCGCAGATGGAAATTTTTTTTGAGCGCATCGAACAAGACGGAACCCTCGATCGCCTGCTTGAACGTTTTTATGGCCACAATGAACGCATCCTGCCATTTGACGCCGCAGCGTTTCTGGCAAAAACAAGCACGGTGTTGCCGCATTACCGGCATATCTTTGAGGAAGCGGCCGCCCTGACCGGCATTGACTGGCAATTGCTGGCCGCCATGGCTTATCGCGAGTCGCACTGGAACCCGCTGGCGACATCCTATACCAACGTTCGGGGCATGATGATGCTGACAGAAGACACCGCTGATCGCATGAATGTAAGCAACCGTCTGGATGCACGCGAAAGCATCATGGCGGGCGCGCGCTATATGCAACTATTGAAAGAACAATTGCCCTTGCGCATCGATGAGCCCGATCGTACCTGGCTCGCCCTTGCAGCTTACAACCAGGGTATGGGTCATCTTGAAGATGCACGCATGCTTTCGCAGCGATATGGCTTAAATCCCGATGCCTGGATAGATGTGCAAAAATCCATGGTAAAACTGCGCAACCCGCATATCGCCAATACGCTTAAACATGGCTATGCGCGCGGCGGAGAAGCCGTGGTGTTTGTGGAAACGGTACGCCTGTATTACGACATGCTGAAACGGATTTCGCGGGAAGAATACAAGCAGCTGTTGCCGCCTGATTATCAGATTAAATTGAATGCGTGGTGAGTGAAAACGTGTTAAGTATCCGGTAATTAATTTTCAGTCTGGTGATGATTTTGTAACTCATATCTAACCTTCTCCGAGTCAATCAACCAGCTCGAATAAATTCCAGACCGCCCATGTATGGGCGTAGTACCTCCGGCACTTTCACGCTGCCATCTTTTTGCTGGTTATTCTCCAGGATTGCCACTAGCGTACGTCCCACTGCCAAGCCTGAACCATTCACAGTATGCGCCAGTTCTGGTTTGCCCAGAGCATTGCGGAAGCGTGCCTGCATGCGCCGCGCCTGGAAGGCTTCAAAGTTGGAGCAGGAAGAAATTTCACGGTAGGTGTTTTGCGCGGGCAGCCACACTTCGATGTCGTAGGTCAGCGCGGCGGAGAAACCCATATCGCCAGTGCACAGTTTAACCACGCGATAGGGCAGGCAGAGTTTTTGCAAGATTGTTTCAGCATGGCCGAGCAAAGATTCAAGCGCAGCGTAAGACTGCTCCGGGTGCACGATCTGCACCAGCTCGACTTTTTCAAACTGGTGCTGGCGTATCATACCGCGCGTGTCGCGACCGTAGGAGCCGGCTTCGCTGCGGAAGCAGGGGGTGTGCGCCACATATTTCAGCGGCAGCTGTTCTAGCGGCGTGATCGTGTCGCGCACCATGTTGGTGACAGGTACTTCTGCGGTAGGGATCAAATAAAAATTCTCAACACCGGCATCGCCCATATGGCGTGGTACCTTGAACAGGTCCTCTTCAAATTTTGGTAGCTGACCGGTACCACGCATCGATTCCGCATTGACCATATACGGCACATAGGTCTCGGTGTAACCATGCTGATCGGTGTGTGCGTCGAGCATGAACTGCGCCAGCGCTCGGTGCATACGAGCCAGCGGGCCTTTAAGCAGTGAGAAACGCGAGCCGCTGATTTTTGTGGCGGTTTCAAAATCAAGACCCATCGCTTCGCCGACACTGACATGATCTTTCACCTCGAAATCAAATTTGGGCAGTGTGCCTACCTTGCGTACTTCCACATTGTCAGCTTCGGATTTTCCTTGCGGAACAGTGGCGTGGGGTGTGTTGGGGATAACAGAGAGGAACGCCAGCATTTCCTGCTGAATGACTTCCAGCCTGGTTTCCAGTTGTTTCAATTCGTCTCCCAGATTGGCGACTTCAGCCATGATGAAAGTGACATCTTCACCCTTGGCTTTGGCCTGGCCGATTTGTTTTGAGGCAGTGTTTCGTTTGGCCTGCAATTCCTGTGTGCGGGTTTGCACAGATTTGCGTTCACCTTCGAGTTGCTCAAAGCGGGCAATATCCAGCACGTAGCCGCGGCGTGCAAGTTGCGCGGCGACATCGTTTATTTCATTGCGTAAAGTTTGCAGGTCTAACATGTTTTCTCCAATGCGGTGCAAGCTCGATTTACTTGCATAAAATTATTTTTTTGATTTGTCGTCCAGCGAACGTAGGTGCGACATTTTTTCCGCAATTTTTGCTTCAAGTCCGCGCTCGGTCGGTTGATAAAAACTCGGTTCAGATATACCGTCGGGGAAGTAATTTTCACCTGCTGCATAGCCTTCGTCTTCGTTATGCGCATAACGATAGTCCTTACCATAATCCAGTTGTTTCATCAGCTTGGTCGGCGCATTGCGCAGATGCAGCGGCACCGGTCGTGAGCTGTCTTCAGCAACCAGCGCGCGGGCAGCATTATACGCGACATAGCCCGCATTCGACTTGGCTGCCACCGCCATATAAATCACCGCCTGAGCCAGCGCCAACTCGCCTTCCGGCGAGCCCAGTCGTTCATAGGTTTGTGCGGCCTCATTGCAGATAGTCATTGCGCGTGGATCGGCCAGGCCAATGTCTTCCCATGCCATGCGCACGATGCGCCGTGCAAGATATTTTGGGTCAGCACCGCCATCCAGCATGCGTACCAGCCAATACAATGCAGCATCGGGGTTGGAGCCGCGCACTGATTTATGCAAAGCTGATATTTGATCGTAAAAGGCTTCACCGCCTTTATCAAAACGGCGCAGGCTTTGCGCCAGGGTGTTGTCGAGAAACACTGCGTCAACCAGTTTGACGTCGGCAGTTTGCGCCGCAGTTTGCACTTGCTCCAGCACATTCAACAGGCGACGCGCATCACCATCGGCAAAGGCGATCAGCCGTTCGCGTGCTGCCTCATCAAACTCAAGTCCCAGCAGCGCTTCATGTTGAGCACGGTTAAATAATTTTCCGAGTTCTGCGGCAGTGAGTGATTGCAACACATAAACTTGCGCCCGCGACAGCAGCGCGCCGTTGACTTCGAACGAGGGGTTCTCGGTGGTGGCACCAATAAAGGTGACTAGCCCCTGTTCAACGAAAGGCAAGAAAGCATCCTGCTGTGATTTATTGAAACGGTGTACCTCATCCACAAATAGTATCGTATGACGACCGTTCTGCTGCAGCACGCGCTGCGCCTGTGCGATGGCGTCGCGGATATCCTTGACGCCGGAAAGCACCGCCGACAACGGCACAAACTCCGCATCAAAAGCAGACGCCATTAATCGCGCGAGTGTGGTTTTGCCAACCCCGGGCGGGCCCCACAAGATCATCGAATGCAACTTGCCCGACGCAAAAGCCATGCGTAAAGGCCGACCAGGGCCAAGCAAGTGAGACTGCCCAATGACATCGTCTATGTGTCTGGGGCGTAAACGTTCGGCCAGCGGTGCCGCAGGTGCGTGAGTATCAAACAGGCTGGCGGGGGACATGACTAATTATATTTGTCGGTTTACTCGCCCAGCACATCCGCCCCTTTGGGCGGTACGAACTTGAACAGGGATGGTGACAGTTGCGGGTTGCGTTGCATATTGCTGAAACGCAATTCGGTTTTCAGGCCGAAGGCATCGCGCAGTTCCATCACCACCAGTTCGCCTTGTTCATTAAATCCCATGCCAATTTTGTCAAAGCCGGTATCGGGCGCTTTGGCCGTTGCATCGAGCCAATCGAGTCCGTCCTTGTTGCCGCTGTCTTTTAAAGTAAAGGCGCGCTCAATTTCATTGTTGCCTGAAAGCAATGCAGCAGGGCTGCTGCCCAATGCGGCGTCAAGTTTTTTTACGGTCACCTGATTCAGCTCCACGTCATACAACCAAAATTTTGCACCATCGCCCACAATGATTTGCTCATAGGGCTTTTGATAGACCCAGCGAAATTTTCCGGGACGCACGAATTGCATGGCGCCGCTGGCGGACTGGATTTTCTTGCCCTTCTTGTCCTGCACCACCTGGGTGAAGTTGGCCTGGCCGGATTGGCTGGAGGAGATGAATTTTTTTAATTTGTCGGTTGCGCCGGCAAAAGCTGTGCTGGTTAACAGCAATGAAAAAAGTGTAACGAATAAAATTCTGAGCATAGTTTCTTTCTATTGGAAAGTGATTGCGGATTAAGTTTCGCGATTCGGCGCAAGTACTTCGCGGTTACCGTTGCTCTGCATCGGCGTGACAATCCCGGCTTTTTCCATTTGTTCGACCAGCCGCGCCGCACGGTTATAGCCGATGCGCAGATTGCGCTGCACCAGCGAAATGGAGGCGCGGCGTGACTTTACGACAATGTCGACAGCCTGATCGTATAGCGGGTCTGCTTCGACATCGGCCATATTGCTGCCGCCTTCCTCGCCGCCCTCACCCTCGTCCAGAGAGTTGAGTACGCCGTCTATATACTGTGGCCCGCCCAGCGATTTAATATGCTCGATGACACGATGCACTTCCTGGTCTGATACGAATGCGCCGTGAACGCGCTGTGGGTAGCCCCTGCCGGGAGGCAGGTAGAGCATATCGCCCTGGCCGAGCAAGGCTTCCGCACCCATTTGATCGAGGATGGTACGGGAGTCTATTTTGCTTGAAACCTGGAACGATACGCGAGTGGGTACGTTGGCCTTGATCAGACCGGTGATCACATCCACCGAGGGGCGTTGTGTTGCCAGCACCAAATGAATGCCCGAGGCACGCGCCTTTTGCGCCAGGCGTGCAATCAGCTCTTCCACCTTCTTGCCTACCACCATCATCAGGTCGGCCAGCTCGTCGATAAAGACCACGATCAACGGCATTTCCTCGAGTGCTTCGGGATGCTCGGGTGTCAATGTAAACGGATTCGTTAGGGGTTGGCCTGCCTTGATCGCATCACGTATTTTCTGGTTGTATCCAGCGATGTTGCGCACACCCATGCTGGACATCAGGCGATAACGCTTGTCCATTTCACCCACACACCAGTTCAACCCGGCACCGGCCTGGCGCATATCGGTAACCACCGGCGCCAGCAAGTGCGGGATGCCTTCATATACTGACAACTCCAGCATCTTGGGGTCGATCAGCATCAGGCGCACTTCTTTAGGGGTGGCCTTGTAAAGCAGGCTCAGTATCATCGCGTTAATCGCAACCGATTTGCCCGAGCCGGTTGTTCCCGCCACCAGCACATGCGGCATTTTGGCCAGGTCGGCCACCACCGGTACGCCGGAAATATCCTTGCCCAATACCATGGTCAACGGAGACTTCATCTCAGCATAAGCCTGCGAGGATAATATTTCGGAAAGACGCACGATCTGTCTTTTCGGATTGGGCAACTCCAGCGCCATACAATTTTTGCCGGGGATGGTTTCCACCACACGCAGGCTGACGACGGATAGCGCACGCGCCAAATCTTTAACCAGATTGGTGATCTGGCTACCTTTAACGCCGATCGCGGGTTCAATTTCATAACGCGTGATGACCGGGCCGGGATACGCTGCAACGACTTTGACATCGACACCAAAGTCTTTTAATTTGCGCTCGATCAGGCGCGAGGTAAATTCCAGCGTTTCCGTTGAAATCGTTTCTACCTCGACAACGGCTTGATCCAGTAGATGCAAAGGTGGCAAGTTTGAATCAGACATTTCTGAAAATAAACTGCTTTGCTTTTCTTGTACTGAACGTGCAGATTTCGGGATTTCTGTCTGTCTGGCCGGAATGAAAATAGGCACGTGTTCTTCAGCACGTTTTTTCTCTTCACGCACTGTTGCGCTACGCGCATGGAAAGCCTTGGCGCCGATGCGCTTGTCTTTCCAGGTTTGCCAGGCGTTGCGTGACCACACATAGGAAGCCTCCGCACGTGAGCCGAGCCAGTCAATCAAACGCAACCAGGATAAGCCGCTGAAGAGGCTGAATCCTGTGGCAAGCAATGCCAGCAATATTAAGGTAGAACCCGTGAAGCCCAGTATTTGCACCAGCGCATTGCCCAGTATCGCGCCCAGCATCCCGCCGGGGGCAAGTGGTAGCTGGACGGTAATGCTATGCATGCGTATGGTTTCCAGTGCGCTGCTGGAGAGCAGCAACACGCTGTAACCCAATATAGAGAGCCATAACGCGCGCTTGTCAAACAGGCCATTGTGCAGTTCGTAATCCGGGTGCAAATAGCGATAACTGATATGCACACGATGCAATAGAAACGGCACCCACCACCAGGCGGAAAAACCAAACACATATAACAAAACATCGGCTACCCATGCGCCCAAAATGCCGCCCGGGTTTTGCGTAAGCACGCCACTGGCGCTGTGCGACCATGACGAATCATTGCGGTTATAGCCATACAAAATAAGCACGAGATAGATGGCAGCGGCGATCAGCAACAACCAGCGCGATTCGCGTAACAATGCCGCAAGTCGCTTGGGCAGAGGGGCAGTTGAGGGTTGGGTACGGGATGGAATCATGAATTTATCTGAATTTGAGTAAAGATTGACACTTGAAGTGATGCATTTTTATACGCCGCTATTACCCTCACGTGCCAATGTAATCAAACCCAGCTTCTGTGCTTTGCGCACAGCATCCAGCCTGCTACTGACTTGCAGAACTTGATATGTTGCCGCGACATGTACTTTGATGGTGCCTTCCGCAAGTTCCATTTTCAATGCAATTTCCTTGTTTGAAAGTCCTTCCGCCAGATATTGCAACGTTTGCATCTGGCGTCTAGTGAGGCCGTGCATGTTGAGGTGCTGACTGGGGTTGTCATTTCCTGGCTGATTGCATTCAGCCTCAGGTTGCGCTGTCAATTGTGGCGGGAAATAAACATCCCCTCCCAGTACGACACGTAAGGCAGTCACCATTTCTTTGGCGGATGACGATTTTGAAATAAATCCCATTGCGCCATATTCCATTACCCACTCAATCTCGGCGCGCTGATCGGAGCCGGAAACAACAACCAGCGGCACCCCGGGAAAGTGATGGTGAAAAATCCGGATTGAAGCGACACCATCACTACCCGGCATATTCAAATCGATCAGCGCCAGATCCAATCCGGGATTAATCTCAGCCTGCTTTAAGGTCTCGTTAAAATTTCCGGCACAAATGATGTCTACTTGATCGCTCAGTTGTTGCAAGACATAACGCATACCATCACGAAATAAAGCATGGTCATCAGCCAGCAAAACCTGCACTTTCATTTCCCCCTCCAGTACTACTTAATTATTTTTAGTATCATACCATCTCAAAGCGGTACATTTTCATTGTAATTCAGGATTTTATCGGCCGATTTTGACAAGTTGGCGCTGTTGTCAGCGTGTAACGCAAAGTACAGGATAGAGCGCAGACGGGCCGGCGCAATAGGCTTGTGTAGTAGTAATGCACCGCTGGCCTTGATTTCCTGCAGTGTCTCGGGAGCAGTGTCGCCGGTGAGTACCAGTGCGGGAATATCCTTTCCCCATTGTTTGCGCAACTGGTCGATGGCATCGATAGCGGTCAATTTGTGCGGCAAACGATAATCGCATATTAAAATATCCGGGCGAATATTTTCCGCCGTCATTTTATCAAATACAACCTGGGGTAATTCCCCGTCGATGACATGGCAGCCCCATTGTTTCAAGAAACCTGCAGCCATCTGGCGGATATCCAGATTGTCATCCACCAGGGCGACAGTAACACCGCTCAAATCATATCTTGTTTGTTGGGTTGGGCGCGTTTTTTCAAGTTGAGCGGCTTCGCCCAACGGGATGCTAAAACTGAAATTTGATCCTTGCCCGGGTACTGAGTCCACGATAACCCTGCAATTCAATAACTTTTCCATGCGTCTGACGATGGCCAGTCCCAGGCCGAGCCCCTTCAGGCGATCGCGATGCTGGTTGTCAACCTGATAATATTCTTCAAAAATATGCGGCATGCTATCGGCACGTATGCCGATGCCGGTATCGACAACCTCGATTTGCAACATGTCGTCATCAATACTACTGCAACTTACTTTGACCTGCCCAGTGTCGGTGTAGCGGATTGCATTGGAGATCAAATTTCGCATGATGCGTTCCATCAGGTGCGGGTCACTGTAACCAACCAGGCTAGTCATCGGTACCGAAAATTTCAGGGACTTGGCAGCAGCAAGGTGGGTGAAATCTGCAAGCAGTCTGTCAAATACTTTTTGAAGTTTGAAATGTTTTTTGTCAGCCTGTACAACACCAGCATCAAACTTGGAAATATCCAGCAATTCATCAAACATGTCCACCAGTGCGCCAACCGATTTTCCGATCTGCTTGGCAAGATGCTGGGACTCAACTTCTTTCGTGACATCTTGCATCGCATCACTAAACAGTACCAGCGCCTGCAGCGGTTGGCGCAAATCATGGCTGGCGGAAGCCAGGAAACGTGATTTGTCGCGGTTGGCAGCCTCTGCAATGGCTTTTTGTTCGGTTAATTGCTGGATTAGCATGTCATTTTCATAACGTTGCCATAATGATCTCCAAAAGGTTTTACTCAGTTCACGTCCTGCACTCATGGCACCAAATAAAAACAGCATCAGCATGCCGGCCAATATCCAGTGGGTTTCATCATTAGCCAACATCAGGCGCGACATCATCGGTATGACGACGCCTAAAACATAAATATATAAGGAGGGTGGATAGACGGAGTCCAGTGAGACTGCACCGGCAACCAGTCCCAATGTAATACAGATCATTAATGCCTGATAGGCAAGGTCTGGCGGGAAAAACCACACTGCAATGAACCCCCACATGGTGGCAGTAAATGCGGTGAAAACTTTAAAGATCAGGCTCCATCTTCTGCATTCCTGTACGGTATTGATTTGCTTGCGATAAAACAACCAAAGCACGAGGTCGCTGAGGTGTATGGCGTACATACAGGTCAACCAGATTAACAGTTGCTGTTGGTCAGTGTGGCCCCAGTTGAGCCATACAAACAAAGGCTCCAGCAATGCCTGGATGCCCAGCATGACGGGATACAAGCGTAGGCGAGCCTTAATCTGATCGGCACGAATGCGCAGATTGTCTTCGGAAATATGAAATGCTAATTCTCCAATTAGCGATGTGATGAAGTGGGCTTTCATAACAGCTTATACGTTGTATACAAATATACAGGCAGGGTCATGGTTTACCTTATATGAAGTTTTGCACTTTACTGATCAAACAACTTGGATCAAGTAGTCGGCTGGATGCTCATTCAATAATTTTAAATTCAATTGTGTCGAGATTTCGTGTGCATCCGGCAAGGCCTGATGCTTCACGACACATAACAGCGGTGCTGTAATGCGCTCCTGCAGCGCCTGAATATTGTCCTGGATGGCTTCCATGTCAGGATCGAGAATATTGGCCACCCAGCCTGCACAAGTTAATCCGCAATCTGTAAGCACTTTAAAAGTGAGCAAGGCATGATTGAGACAACCCAACCTCATTCCAACCACTAAAATAATTGGCAAATCCAGCGCTATAGCCAGATCCGAACTGTCTTGTGTTTCATTGAGGGGAACCATAAAACCGCCGGCACCCTCAACTATAACTACTTCGGCTTGCGCCGTGAGCTCATTAAACGATTCCAGAATACGTTCGAAATTGATCGACACACCTGCCTTGCTCGCGGCAATATGCGGGGCGATGGGGTGCAGAAAGCTGTAGGGATTGATCTGGCCGAGACTGGTCAGAACGTTGGTTGCCGCGCGTAGTTGTTTAACATCATCGTTGAGTTCGCCATCGTTACAGCCTGCCGCGACCGGTTTCATACCGGCAACGCTCTTGCCCTGCGCAGCAAAGGCATACAGCAGCGCGCAACTGACCAGTGTTTTCCCCACGCCTGTATCAGTGCCCGTTACAAAATAATTCATGTCATTGTTCCAGCCCTGGCATCAGGCTTGAGGTTGTTGCGGGTGTACGGGTGCAAAGCCAAAAATTTCTTCGAGATTCAGGTCGGCGATCAGTTTGTTGGCTTCAGCCTGACTGAGCTCGCGCGTCACTGTGGGCATGTTCAGGAGAACTCCGTTGCGGTTGTAGAGCGCAGAATTGTTACTCGCTCCTGGTCTGCCTGTACTTGCAATACAGTGACTACGCATTTTTCGAGATCGTCGAATTCATCGATACCGGTGCCGAACTGTTCGGCTGGGGAGTAGAAAAATTGCGTGTGGAACGTGTTCTCGCCGACTTTGTATACGACGAAGTTTGCATTGCGTTCCGCCCAGAATAGCGTAGGACAAAGTGTCAGCTCTTCTTCTGGCGTATTGAGTTGTAATTCGATATCGGCAAGCTGCAAATCAACCGCATGGCCATAACGCTCCTTGAGCAGTCCGGCAACATAATCCTGCATTTCTTTTGAAAAATCACTAATTGGGTTTTGCATGTTGATGTCCTGTTGCTGATATTGATGAATTAAGTTTGTGCCCAAGGCAGGCCGGCTTGACGCCAGCCATTGCATGAATTGCGATGGTGGTGATCATCCAGATCACCCTCAAAGCCATTCAGCACATTATAAACCTCTTGCAAGCCTGCCTTTTCCAGCGCCAGCCCTGCATCTGCAGAACGTCTGCCGGAACGGCATATCAGCACAACAGGGCGATTGACGCTGGAGGCCTTTTTAACGTGACTGACAAAATTGGGGTCGATGTCCCAGTCAGGGCCGTCGACCCAGGGTATCAGCATGGAGCCGGCGGGGTGACCGACAAACATGTGCTCCATTTCACTGCGCACATCGATAAAGACAGCTTCGGGTTTGGATTTCAAAAAATCATAAGCTTGTTGCGGAGTAAGATGTTGCATGATGTATCTCCTTGCCAGACAAGAAAGTCCGAGGTAAGCATACCTCCGAACCTGCCATGCTAGCAAGCTACCACTGACCTTACAACGATTAGTTATTTCTTGGCAGCCAGTTCCTGCAATTTTTTCGGCTGAATGATGTGTCCATCCAGGCCGGCTTCATTTGCACTACCGCCATAGGCAACGGCCATCAGATGGCTGTTATACGTTACCGGCATCGCAAATTTGGTACCGTATTTCTTGTTCACGTCTGCATGATAAACTTCAACATTGGCCGTAATGGAATGATTGAACAACCGGCCAAGAAAACGACTTGGATACCTGACACTCAATCAGGTAATCTTCAAGTCAGGCGTTGCACTTCAAACCTGAACCCAAGATAAACCAAATTGCTGCCAATCAAAAAAATCGGGCGTGGAAGTTGCTCACGCAAATTTGTTACTGTCATTAGTACAACGGGTGATCTTTTTGCTCCAGTGTCTGAATTTCAAAAGTCATGCTGTCGAGGTCGCCCATAATCCAGGTTAACGGGGTGATGATGCCCGGTGCATGAATGCCGGCAACTGTTCCCGGATTAACCAGTGTGGTATGCCCGCCTTTAATATTTTCATGTTTTACTATTTCAGCTACGTGGCTATGGCCGCAACAGATCAGGTCATAGTTACCGGTACACGCCATGCCATGGCCATAATGCGGGTAATGAGTCACGAATATCTTTCTTCCGCCGAGTTCCAGAGTTGCATCCATACCGTAAAAAATAAAGCTGCCGGCCGCTTTTTTCATCAGGTTGTGGATAGCCTGCGGGTCACCCAAATTATTGCCTTGCACGACATGTATGGGGAGACCTATTTTGATCGAGGCACGCAAGGTGTTGGCACCAATCAAGTCCCCGCAATGGATAACGGCTTCAGCGCCAGCGGCATGGGCTGTTGCAATGGCAGCGGCAAGCGGTTCGGAGCGGTCGTGACTATCGGAGACGATGCAGATTTTCAATTTTCTTTGCCGTAATTTGAAGGTGAAAGCAAGTGCTCAATTGGCGGCACAATTGTGAAAATATAAACTTCGACATTAAGCGCAATTGACGGGTTTAGTGTCTATAACTATATCGGGTGGGGTAATATAGCCCGGTTGGGGGGGATGGATTTCAGGGCTTTTTGTTGCGGACTTAAGTTTTAAAGATAGGCCGGTGCCCTTATTCGCTTGTCACTGATATAGCCAAGGGTAATTAGAAGCTTGCTCAATTAGTTGCAATTTGGTACCTTGTCAGGCATAGCTATAACAGGGGGGTAAGATATAACCCCCTTGGGGGTGGTGTCTTGTATGTCATATGGCTTTTAAGTCCAGTTTGACGATGCCAGAACTGTTGGAAACGTGGCAAATAAAGGTCATCCCGTGTAGCCCATAAGAGGTTTTATCAATGAAGCCAAAAATTCAGTTAGTGGGTGGTTGCGCTTCTTCTTTTGTAAACGAAGTCGTGTCTCAACATGAGTCCGGTTCTGCGAATAATAGCGGCACCAATGCCACTGCAAATTGCGGTGAAGCAGGGGTGTTGCTGGAGCAATTCCTGTTGACCATTATCAAGGCGACCAAGGCAAGCGCAGGCATTGTGCGCGTCAAATCACCCAATGGCCTGGAACTCAGAACGATCGGTTCAGCCGGTCAGCTGGATAACTCCTGTCGTTCAGAAAGTGTGATCAGCACGGAATGCGGCGTTTGCGGCAAAGCAACGAATAAGCGATCCATTGAAGCTTCCGGCATTGATATATGCAAGGCGAAATATGGCGATAAATTTTTCGGGGAAGCGTGTAAGTATGTACTTGCAGTCCCTTTGGCGATCGATAGCGTCGACAGGGAGCCTGCCGGGGTAGTGACGTTATTTTTTGCGACAGAGCAAAGTACTAACGAGGATGTCAGGCAAACGCTGCAATCTTATGCGGACCTCATCCGTATCGTGCTGAAAAGTATCTGGCTGAGTGAAGATAATCATCAAACCAGTCTGCTGGATGAACGGCAATCCATTGCAAACGAGATACATGATTCACTTGCACAGAGCCTGTATTACGCCAAGATACGAGCCAGTTTGCTGCTGGATGCCCTGAAATCGGATAACGATCTGTTGGCATTCAAATGCGCGCAAGACGTGGATGAAGCGCTGGAAAGCAGCCAAAAGACTGTGAGAGAGCTGGTGACGCATTTCCGTTGCCAGATGGACCCCAAAGGTTTGAAGTTCGCCTTGCAAAAACTGGCCAAGGATTTTATCTCGCGTACCAGTATCACGCTGGAATATATTAATCGGGTAGACGAGCTTGAGTTGCCCAAGGAATATGAACTGCAAGTATTCCTAATTGTCAGAGAATCATTGGTGAACGTTGCGACTCATTCTGGTGCTACTATTGCACGTTTGTCTGTTGCCTGTACTGACGGCCAATATGAATTCGATGTGGAAGATAACGGGGCAGGCATAGTGAGCAATGATCCTGTTGAAGGACATTATGGATTGGAAATAATGCGTGAACGTGCGTTACGCATCGGTGGGGAAGTTAAAGTAATCAGCCTGGATGGGCAGGGTACGCGTGTGCAACTGACTTTTAGTGCCCCTGTGGCTTAGTTCGGATGCAAGCAATTAATTCCGGACTGAATGGAGATGTTAAAAATGAATGAACAGATCAAAGTTGTTCTGGTCGATGATCATAGCCTGTGTCGACGGGGACTTACTGAACTGCTGACCTTGCGTTACGACACCAACGTGGTTGGTGCGACAGCGCAAGTCAAAGAGTTGTGCCAGCTTTTGCGCGATCATGAACCAGACCTGCTGGTGATGGATTTGCGCATGGAGCCGCTGGATGGTTTTGGCGTACTTGCACATATACGCAAAGAGGGTTTTGAAACGCCTGTTGTCATCCTGACCATGAGCGATTCAGAAGCCGATCTGGCAACGGCCCTGCGCGCCGGTGTTCGCGGTTACCTGCTCAAGGATATGGCGCCGGATGATGTGGCAGATGCGATACGCCGGGTTGTCGCGGGTGAAATGGTTGTTGCACCGGCCATGACCGTCAAAATGATCGGTATCCTGCAGCACGGTCAACGCGGTAAAGAAACCAAAACGTCGATGTCGCTGTTAACCGAGCGTGAGCGTGAAATTTTGCAATTGCTGTCTCGTGCAGAAAGTAACAAGGCGATCGCACAGGCCCTGGGCATCAGTAACGATACGGTCAAACAACATGTGCGCCACATCCTCACCAAGCTGCATCTGACCTCCAGAGTAGAGGCAGCCGTGCTGTATGCGGTGGAACAAAAAGGCATGGAAGGCCGCTAATATTTCCGTTTAATAGCCGCTTCAAGTCTT
Source organism: Nitrosomonadales bacterium (assembly GCA_025350915.1). Taxonomy (GTDB): domain Bacteria; phylum Pseudomonadota; class Gammaproteobacteria; order Burkholderiales; family Gallionellaceae; genus 39-52-133. The sequence continues at coordinate 4,654 of JANXWX010000186.1, read as the reverse complement.
TCCTCATCAATCTTCACTTTGTTCATATCCCTATATGGAATCCCAACACCTCACACTCTCCACGCTTGCCTCGATGGAAGACTATGATCCCAACTCGATGCCGGTCGACCAGGCACGCCAGCTGATCAAACAATTTTTATCACCCGTTACAGAAACTGAAACAGTCAACATTCAGCATGCGTTTTATCGCACACTGGCAGCAGACATCCTGTCACCGATGAACGTGCCACCGCACGATTATTCATCGATGGATGGTTACGCGGTGCGCGCTGCCGACCTTGGCAGCCCCGGCAGCAAACTGAAGAAAGTCGGCAGTTCTTTTGCCGGGCATGGCTTTGAGGGCACGGTGGGCGTGGGTGAATGCGTGCGCATCATGACCGGTGCGCTGATTCCGGCAGGTTGCGACAGCGTAGTAATGCAGGAGCAAGTCAAGGTTGACGGTGACTCTATTGAGATAAATGCAGCATGCAAGCACGGGCAGAATATCCGTCTGGTGGGCGAAGATATTCAGCAGGGCGCGGTGGTGCTGGCACAAGGTCAGCGTATCAATGCGGCTGAGATGGGTCTGCTGGCATCGCTCGGTTTCGCTGAAATCAGCGTCTTCCGCAAACTGAAAATCGCGATTTTTTCTACCGGCGACGAACTGGTGCAGCCCGGAACTGGTCTGGCCGGAGGGCAGATTTACGACAGCAACCGTTTTACCCTTATTGGATTATTGACAGAATTAGGTGCGGAAATTCTCGACATGGGCAACATCCGTGATGACAAAAATGCCGTGCGTGCCGCGCTGCAAAAGGCTTCCAGCCAGGCGGATGTCATCATCACCAGCGGTGGCGTGTCGGTAGGCGATGCGGATTACATAAAAGAATTGCTGGATGAACTGGGCGAGGTCGTGTTCTGGAAACTGGCGATGAAGCCGGGCCGCCCGCTGGCCTATGGCAAGGTCGGTCACTGCCATTTCTTCGGCCTGCCCGGCAATCCGGTGGCGGTGATGGTCACCTTCCTGCAGTTTGTGCGCAATGCACTGTGGGAGCTGATGGGGCAGCACCCCAAGCCTGCGTTTAGTTTCCAGGCGATCTGTACTACGCCGATTAAAAAGGCGGCGGGCCGCACCGAGTTTCAGCGCGGGATTTTGACGCAGGATGAAAGTGGCATCTGGATGGTAAAAACTACTGGTGAACAAGGGTCGGGCATCCTCAGCTCAATGAGCCGGGCTAACTGTTTTATCGTGTTGCCTATGGAGCAGGGGAACGTGGAGAAGGGCAGTGTGGTACAGATTCAGTTGTTTTAATTTTGAACAAAAGTTAGACGCTATTTTTTAAATCTATTTAGCCTCAAACCCCCTCCAACTCCCCCTTGACAAGGGGAGAGCCAATGCCGCTCCTTCCCTGTCAAGGGGAGGTTGGGAGGGGTTTGTGGCTTGCTGAAAATTGCAGATAAGTCATTGAACCGTTTTAATCAGCTTGTTTCAAACTTGCTGCTGCCTTATTGAGAGTGGCTTCAGGCACGCCATCCTCACGAAGCTTCTCGATGAGCTGAGCGACCGCATTACCTTCCATGCGCTCCAAATCTTCGCGCAGTCCCGCGCCGACATAAGCACACAATAATCCCTGATACCCAGAAAAACCTTTGAGTGGTGCGACCCTCTTCAAATCGCTCACTACATCTTCTGGCATGCGCAAAGTAACAGAAGTCATTGGGCGAGTTTTCGATAAACGTTTTTTAATAGTTTCCAGTTTCAATGTGATCCCTTTGTGGGGATTAAATTAGCGATAACTCTAGATTTTCACCTTCACTATAATCGTAGTTCTGCGCGTCATTTTTTTCTTCTAGTATCTGACGAACCACGCTGGCTACTACCTGTGCTAATTTGCATGGAACAGCATTCCCTATTTGTGAAAACACTTTACTCTGCGGCCCACAAAATTTGTAATCGACGGGGAATCCTTGAAGCAAGATAGCCTCATCCACAGTTAATCTACGGAGATAATCAGGGATGTCATTTAAGCTATATGGCTTCCCTCCGTTCATCAAATGGCGATGATATTGTTCTACCCATGAGGGTGAGTTATTGTACAAATGCTCTTCGTCTATTATTGGTGATCTATTCCCACCCATACTTGCAGGTAAAGTGCTGGCCCATCCATCTGGATTAAGTGGTCGTCCCTGTCCATTAAACATCATGCCTGCGTAAGGTGATTTCCGTAAAATTGGCTTAGAGGCCAGAGTGACTTTGGCATTACAAACTTTACTGTTTGTTGGGCTGCCAGCGTGGCCAAGATGGCCTATTGATTCACGCAGAGAGGGTGGAGGTAATAAGAATTGTTTAAATTTGTGTAGGCTAGCAGCTTTTAAGTCTGGCTTGACGCCAATGAAGAAAACTCGTTCTCGGGATTGCGGAACCCCAAAATCTTTAGCATTCAGTATATGCATATTAACTGTGTATCCAGACTTATAAAAACGGGACATCAATTCGTGTCGTACTTCTGAAAACTTTGAAAGAGCGCCCAGAGCTTTCACATTTTCCATAACGAACGCACGTGGGTTGATGGCATCAATTACATCAGCAAATCTGAAAATTAACTGACTTCTTGGATCGTTAGGATCCATTTTCCCTGCAACGGAAAAACCTTGGCAAGGTGGGCCACCAAAAACTACATCTACATCTTTGTACGCAGCTAGGCTCTGAAGATTTTCTGTTATATCACCCTCGTATAGTACGACTTCCTTATGGTTTTCGCGAAATGTTGCGCATGCATAAAGATCTAGTTCACTTGCAGCGATAATGTCAAAGCCAGCCCTTTTAAAGCCGACATCCATACCACCTGCACCTGTAAATAAAGAAATAGCTCTCATATCAAATTATTCCATTTCCGAATATTGCGAGAATCATAGCGTCATTACTCAAATGAGAAAAGACAAATCTATCCATGATTTACGATATCGGTCACTTATCGAGGCACTAGCTAATGAACGCAAGAGACTTAATATTTCTCAATCAGAATTAGCGGATCAAATCGGGCTGCATCAATCGGATATCTCAAAAATTGAATTGCTGGAACGTAGACTTGACGTTCTGGAATTCACATCTATGCTTGAAGCATTCAGGGTCAACGAGAATAAAAGCCTATCTGAAATTGTGGCATCATTTTTGGGACTTACTTCCCCATGAAAGTTGAAGAACGGAACACTAGCGCTAGGTATTACGTCAATGCAAAACTTGAGCGTGCAAAGGCGGCCAAGGTGGAGGACTTTCTTGATTTGGTTATGGTGGAGGAAATAAATACACTTCTCACTGATCTCATTGAGGTTAATGCAAAAGGTTTTCGTGGTGTAGTGGTTACAGCGATAGTCGGTATACACATTAACCCAAAATATGACCCCCTTAACAATTTTTATGATTGCAATCCGCGATCAATATTCGAAGAGGGTATTTGGTATGCGTTAACTGAAAACGCTATACCTTGCGGTAAATCTGATCCATTAAATGTTGCCAAAAACATTAATCAACTCGATGAAGCATGGGCTACTGGTCGCCGCCCACAAAGTGCCGCCATGGCTGCAGTTAAATTTTTACGATTAGTTGTTCAAAGCAAGGGTAAACGAAGAGAACAGTTAATTGATTATTTTTTCTACAAACTTATTTGTTATGCACAATCATTAGGAAGTCATGTACTCGCCCCTGCCGAGTCAAATGGTTCTTCAAATAGGCAATTGGCGGAAAAACTGATGCGCTTTAGCTTAAATTTTCCAGAATCTGGCAATATTCCGCAGTATCTTATCGCTAAGCTAATTGAAGAGATTTTCATATCATCGCCCATAAAAATATGTGGAGGTGATGAAAGTGTTTTTGGGACAAATACTACATCGAAAAAACCTGCTGATATATGGGCAGAGTTAGATGGTCAACCAATAAATTTGTATGAGGTCACTGTCAAGAAAGTAAATCACAAAAGACTTGACGACTGCATAGATGCTCTTCGCGCTTTGAATGGTCTAAATATGCCAGTAACATTTATTTGTCGCATTCCGGAAGATACGAGTGAACTCAATCTAATCAATGGAGTTATAAAATATAAGGGAAAGGTATTCGACTTCGTAGATATACGTGAGTTTATAAATTCAGCTTCAGCTTTGTTAATGCCTGTGCAGCTAGCAGAAGTTATAGATATGCTGGCAAATTTTACTTCTGACATTAATGTTTCATTAAAAACAAAAGAAGGATGGAATTCTTTTTTTGGAAATAAATGAAGCTGGTATAAATTTACCCCGCGCTAGGTGCGGCTTTTTTATAATACGTTGTTACTCGTTGGCGATTCGCACACATTCAGCCTGACAAAGGTCAAGCCGCATGGTTTTGCCTCCAGTAATAATCTTCCAGTTCGGCCCATGTTTGCGTAAGGAAATGGCTCCAGGCAAGGGTGTCTTCACCTTTCAGGATAACCCCTTCTTCGGCAATGACAGTTCTTGACCTCATTGACCTCAGGGTCAGTTCTAACATTCCAACATTTAGCAAAACCCATATTTGGATAATCCTTTATTTTTATTCAAATTTTCTTACAGTGCGGCTCACTGTCATGTAGTGTACCGCAAAAAACTTCCCGATTTCTGCCATGGTATAAGCTCCCGAAAGGTAGGCATTTGCCATAACCTG
>JANXWX010000170.1 GCA_025350915.1 Nitrosomonadales bacterium | reverse complement strand
ACGTAGTTCGTTTTTTTCGACACGCTACCACTGACACGCGCACCCAGCTGTTCCAGCGAGGCTTTGGCATCTTCACGATTCATATTCAGTGTGCCGGTCAGTACGAAAGTCTGGCCACTCAATGGTAACACTTGTATGGCTACTTCTGCATGTTCTGGCCAGTGCATGCCGCATTCGCGCAGTTGCGCTACAACTTCCCGGTTATGCGGTTCAGCAAAAAATGCGACGATACTTTGTGCCACCACCGGGCCCACATCGCGCACTTGCATTAGCCGCGCTTCATCGGCTGCCATCAGATTATCCAGCGAGCCAAAGTTACGCGCCATATCTTTTGCGGTGGTTTCACCCACATTGCGTATACCAAGCGCATAGATAAAGCGCGCCAGCGTTGTTTTCTTGCTTTGCCCGATTGCGGTCAGCAGGTTGTTTGCGGACTTTTCTCCCATGCGCTCAAGCGCAACCAGATCATTGAAGCGCAGTTGATAAATATCAGCGGGTGTGCTCAGCAATTGCTGGTCTACCAGTTGCTCGACCAGTTTATCGCCGAGACCTTCAATATCCATCGCACGGCGGCTGGCAAAATGCCAGAGTGCCTGCTTGCGTTGTGCCGGACAATATAATCCGCCGGTACAACGCCAGGTGGACTCATCCTCCTGCCTGGCAACCTTTGAGCCGCACACCGGACAGACCGGGTGCTGCAGGTGCAGATTAAAACGCGGGGGCGCGGGGTGAGGGCGCTTTTCAAGCACAACCCGCGCTACTTCGGGGATGACATCGCCGGCACGGCGCACGACTACGGTATCGCCTATGCGCACGTCCTTGCGGTCTATTTCGTCCTGATTATGCAGTGTGGCATTGGTGACGGTCACCCCGCCGACAAATACGGGGGCCAATCTTGCGACCGGGGTCAGTGCCCCGGTTCTTCCCACCTGTACTTCGATATCAAGCACGGTGGTGAGCGCTTCTTCTGCCGGGAATTTGTGCGCTATCGCAAAGCGCGGGGCACGAGAAACAAAGCCGAGCTGCTGTTGCAAGGCAATTGTGTTGACTTTGTAAACCACACCGTCTATATCGAAAGGCAGCTTGCTGCGCCGTGCACCGATGTTGTGATAAAAATCCAACAAGCCTTGCGCCCCTTGCACCACCGCACACTGCTCGGCCACCGGCACCGCCATGGTTTTTAACCAGCCCATTTGTCCCGCATGGGTGGGCGGCAGCTCTACTCCCGCAACCGCGCCCACACCATAGGCATAAAAGCTCAACCGACGGCTGGCAGTAATGCGTGAGTCCAGTTGACGCAACGAACCTGCCGCTGCGTTGCGCGGATTGGCAAACAGTTTTTCACCTTTTTCCTCCTGGGCCTTGTTCAGGGCCAGAAAATCTTTTTTCATCATGAGCACTTCACCGCGAATTTCCACAAGCGGAAATGGCTGTGGCAAGTGCAATGGCATGGAACGGATGGTGCGCAAATTTTCGGTTACATCCTCACCCACGCTGCCGTCACCGCGTGTTGCGCCCTGCACAAATATGCCGTCTACATAGGTCAGGGTAATCGCAAGACCGTCAAATTTTGGCTCAACCGCATACTCGATCTGTTCAACGCCCAGGCCCTCTATGACACGTTCATCAAATGCACGCACTTCTTCTTCACTGAACGCGTTATTCAGTGAGAGCATAGGTGTGCGATGCGTCACCTCGGCAAATTGCTTAAGGGGTTTGGAGCCTACTCTGAGGGTGGGAGAGTCCGCTGTTTGCAGCCCGGGATGCTGTGCTTCCAGGCTTTGCAACTCGCGAAACAATGCGTCGTATTCAGCGTCGGAGATGAGCGGATCATCCAGCTGATAATAGCGCATATTATGCAGTTCAATTTCCGCGCGCAATTTTGCGCACCGCTGTGCTGCTGTCGTAGTCATTATTCGAAAAGCCTGCGTGCGCGCGCACTGCCAGGCTGGATATCTCCCAATTGCATGCGCGCATCGATGGCGGCAACCTGCGCACGTATTTGCGCAATACTTACCTCACCCAGAACAACACGATGGTCATCCACCAGGCTGGCGCCCAGCGCTGCGGACAAATCACGTGCCAACCCGACCATTTCATCAAATTGCTGCACGGGCTTTTCTACCCTGGGCACATCAAGCAACAGGGTCAGGCCTTTGACACGCATATGGTTGAAGGTGTGATGCTGGAAAGGCGTGCTTTCCACATTGCACAGGCTATACAAGGTGTACCCGCGCGAATCAAGCAAGTGGAAGGCACCGTCTGCCTGTAATTTCATGCCATGTTGCTGCGCTACCTGTGCGACTTCGTTTGCGCCCAGGGTGATGCCGCCATTGGGGAGAAGATTGATGCCTATCATTTGGTCGACTTCGGCACAAAAGGTATCCAGTTGCAACGCGCGCGCGGCGGCCTGTTCGACTTCGGGGATGGTTGTTTCGGCTTGCAGATGTGCGGCAATTTCGCGGGCCAGATCCCTGAAATCGCTTAGGCGTGCCGCAGTTACCGCGCCGGAACGGTTTGCCAGCTGTAACCCAAGTTTAAATGCACTATACGTAACATGACTGTCAGCAATTACTTTTTCCCAGTTGCCTGTTGTCACATTCTGGCCGCAGGCATTTACATTTTTACCAAAATCAAAGCGTCGTTCCCACAGGGGTTCCAGCGCATCTGCATTGACCAGGCCGATCGGGAAAATTTCTACGATGTAATCACTCATTTCATCCAGCAAGTTGCACGCTTTATCCGGCGCAGTGATTCTGGCTTTTTCAACGCTCGGCTTGTGGACTGGCTCGCTTTCTTCCATCAGGGTTTCCAGATGCTCGCTGGAGATATCGTGGTAGAGCGCATCTTCATGCTTCTTGAACGTATCACCATAACGGCGCTGATATTGGCGCTGCAGCCAGAAATTATAGAGATAGACCACTACTATCACGGCTGCACCGATACCTAGCAAGCTGATCTGTAATTCACTCATATTGGGAACCGTCTAAGTTAAGTGGCTAACGACACGCTCTGCATCAAAATGACCTCAGGGCTGAACACAGCTTGTATTATCGCAAGTCACACCGGAAATGGCAAAGGCAAACCCGTTCATGCGGGTTCAGGTTATTCAGGCGAGAGGTAATTCGGCTGTACCCGAGCCGATGCTGGCGATACCGTGTAGCGCCAGCACAAACTCTTGCTGTTCATGCAACTGCGTCTCACCCAAGGGATTGGGGCGTCCGCGCATTTGTACCAGACGGGCCTTGCTGGTTGCCGGCATCTCCCATTTCAGGTCGGCTAGCAGTTCGTCGGCCAGATCCGGCCGATTGCATACCAGCACCATGTCACAGCCTGCCTGAAGTGCTGCCTCAGCGCGCTGAACAATACCGCCTGCGATTGTCGCGCCTTCCATACTCAGGTCATCACTGAAAATGCAGCCCTCAAAACCTAGCTCACCCCGCAAGATATCTTTCAGCCATTTCTTTGAAAATCCTGCCGGCTGGTTATCTACCTTGGGATAAATAACGTGTGCTGGCATTACTGCGGTCAAGCCAAAATTTACCATCTGACGGAATGGAATCAGATCGCACAGCTCAATATCGGTATAACTACGCTCATCAACGGGAATTTCAAGGTGGGAGTCAGCACGTACAAAGCCATGGCCGGGAAAGTGTTTGCCCACGGTGTGCATGCCGCCCTGTTTGAGGCCGAGCAACAAGCTATGCGCCAGCTCGGCAATCGCCTGTGGTTCGGAATGAAATGCCCGGTCGCCAATCACACCGCTGCAGCCATAATCGACATCGAGTACCGGTGTAAAGCTGAAATCGACTCCGCAGGCACGCAGTTCTGCCGCCAATACATAGCCTGCCTGCTGCGCCAGATGTTTGGCACGCTTGGGATGATCATCCCATAATTTTCCCAGTTCACGCATCGGTGGAATTCGCGTGAAGCCTTCACGGAAGCGCTGCACACGACCGCCCTCGTGATCTACCGCAATCAGCAAGGGCGGGCTGCGCAAGGCATGGATACTGCTGGTGAGCGCTATTAACTGGCGTTTGGATTCATAATTGCGTGTGAACAGGATCACTCCGCCCACTAAGGGATGACGCAAACGAGCTTCGTCTTCCGGGGTCAGGACTGTGCCTGCAACGTCCAGCATGACCGGGCCAATTCCCATTACTGCTCTCCTTCTAAAATAACAAATGCCACGGCAGAATCGCGTTCATCGCTGATGCTGAGATGGTGGCGTGTGATGTGCAGTCCGCTTAAATGTGCTGCGAGTTCAGCGGCAAATTCAAACATCGGCTTACCCAAGTCATCATGCACCACCGAAATATTCTGCATGCTGAGCGGGTGACGCAAGCCTGTTCCGGCCGCTTTGGAAAGAGCCTCCTTGGCGGCAAAGCGCTTCATCAGCAGTCGAGCTGGATAATTATTGGATTGTAACTCTGCCATTTCTGCCTTACTCAAAATACGCCGGGCAAAGCGGTCACCATAACGCTGGTGCAACGCTTCGATGCGTGCAAGTGCAACGATGTCTGTGCCTATGCCAAAGATCATGGGGTTTGCAACAGCGCTTTCATTTTTTTAACGGCTTGCTCCAGCCCTATAAACAAGGCTTCTGAAATGATGGCGTGGCCGATATTCAATTCGCATATATTGGGTATCGCTACAATCGGCTGCACATTGTGATAGTTAAGACCGTGTCCTGCGTTGACCTGCAAACCAAGCCCATCCCCGTGCACGACGGCATGTTGAATACGCGCCAGTTCTCGGGTTTGCTCGGGCACGCTGGCGGCATCGGCATATTTGCCGGTGTGAATTTCCACTACCGGGGCACCGGCTGCACGCGCCGCATCGAGCTGCTTTTTATCCGGATCGATAAACAATGACACGCGTATGCCCGCTTCGGCACATTGCGAGCAGGCATCCTTTACCTGATCAAAATATCGCAGCACATCCAGGCCGCCTTCGGTCGTAAGTTCTTCCCGCCGCTCGGGGACGAAACAAACATCGTGCGGCTTGATACGCAACGCGAAAGCCAGCATTTCCTTGGTAATGGCGCTCTCCAGGTTCATGCGGGTTTGCAGCATGTCGCGCAGGATTTCCACATCCCGGTCCTGGATATGCCGGCGGTCTTCACGCAGATGCAGGGTGATGGCATCCGCCCCTGCCGCCTCACCGATCAGCGCTGCCTGCAATACATTGGGGTAACGTGTGCCGCGCACCTGGCGCAAGGTAGCAACGTGATCGATATTCAGGCCCAGTTTTATCATTTTTTTCTCCA
>JANXWX010000158.1 GCA_025350915.1 Nitrosomonadales bacterium | reverse complement strand
GCATGTTGTGTACGCTGAACCCAAAGGGTCATTACAGGGCATTGCTGAGTTTCTGGGCGATCCTCGCTGGTCGGATGACCGGCAAATGTACACTGAAATGATGAATGCCGAACATGACCCGGAAAGAAAAATGGGATGGCTTAATACAAGTGGTGAGATAACCAAAATCCACCCGATTATCGCAAACGTGGCAAAAACCATGTTGAACAAAGAAGACAAGGATCGTTCGGGTGTTTTATCGACGGCCAAATCGTTGTTGTCGCTTTATCTTGACCCTCTGGTAGGAACAAACACCAACAAGTCCGATTTCCTGATGAAAGACTTGATGACCTCAGCCAAGCCGGTATCGGCATACCTAACCATTAAGGAAAAAGACATTGACCGGATGGTGCCCTTGTCCAGGTTGTTCTTTGCGCTGTTTGTGCGCCGCAATGCGTCTGATATGAAATTTGAAAACGGGGATTTTAAAGCAAGCTACACATTCCCGATGTTGATGCTCATAGACGAAATGCCGTTACTGAAAAAGTTGCCTATCCTGCAGGAGGCAATGGGATATGTTGCAGGTTACGGCATTCGCATGTTTCTGCTCGCGCAAGATATTACCCAGATTGAGGAAATTTATGGAGACAAGCAGAGTATAGATTCCGGTGCATCAACACGCATCGTCTTTGCCCCAAACAAAATTGAGACAGCCGAGAAATTGGCGCGCATGACCGGCAAAACCACCATTACCGAAGAAAAGGTGTCGCATAGCCGCGATATCGTTGGGTTAAAGGCAGGCTCGGTGTCAGTTAATACTGAAAAAATTTCCCGTGATCTGATGACGGCTGATGAATTCCTTGTATTGCATGACCATGACATGGTAATTTTTAGCAAAGGACAGCCGCCAATATACGGTCGCAAATCGTTCTATTATGAAAACCCTGAAATGGTTGCCAGAACAAGAATTGCCCCCCCGGAGCAATCGGATTGTTTGCGTGTCATACCTGCTTTCAAGCATGGCGAAAGCGCACCGTTGAGTCCATCGGTCAGTAGCCAGGAAATTGCTGACGAAAAAATTGAGCAGCAGATTGCAACTCAATTATCCTCCGACCGTGAAGATCTGCGAAGCCGCATTAATGCTATGCTGAATTCCGATCATGAGGGTGAAACGACAAACAGCGATTCGTTAATATCCCTATTAGCGCCTGTTGCAGCAACAAAAAAATCATTCAGTAAATATTCTGCAAAGAGCAGCGTCCTCACTGCTGAAGAGCGTCAGACTATCAATGAAAAAACCAGCGATATAACGTTGCTTGATGAAGTGCTCGCATTAAATGCTTTTGATTGATATGGCCAGATACCTATTTGCATTTTTGGTTTGGTGCTATTGCAACTTGGCTGTTGCCTATGGTGATCTTGATCTCCAGTTCGATATGGAAAGTTGCGGATCAGCTGTGCATATTGAAACGCTGAAGCCGCTGATTAAAACAGAATCCCAGTTAAATCCTCTCGCAATTGCGGATGCAGGGCCGGTTGACATGCCATGGAGGTTACGCAAGAAAATGGTGAAGTCATATTATCCGGATACTTTGGAATCTGCTTTGCAGATAGCAGAAGAACTGTTGCGCCAGGGCCATACAATTTCAATTGGCTTGACGCAAATCAATGACAGAAATTTGCCTCTTATGGGGCTGACCCTTGAGCAGGCGTTTGATCCATGCACTAACATCAAGCATGGATCAAAGCTTTTGGCAGAATATTATGTCGCTGCATTCAAAAAATTTGGGAATGTCTCCAAAGCACTTGATGCGGCATTGTCCAAATACAATTCTGGGAGCTACGAGAGGGGAAGGGATGATGGCTACGTTGACCTGATATACAAAAATGCAGGTCTAAAGCAAGCCGTGAAAATATCTGAAAAAACTACAATCATAAAAAACACAAAATCTTCAGGGAGAGAGCTTGCGCTAGGTACCGTTAATTATGAATAAACAAGAACCAGAAAAGCAGCAGGATTACTCCGAGTTCATTGTGGAGCATATCAAATCCAACATGATGATTATTTCATCAATGTTAACTCCGAAACGAGTTAAGACGCATGATCTTCTCCGGAAGTTGAATGTACAAATCAACATGCTAATCAAGCAAGGTTTCACATTTGGCGAAGTATCGGATGTTTTGAAGTTGTGTGATGTCAGTATCCCGGCTGAACAAATAAAAGAGTTCCTGGTGCTAGATCAATTGCACCGCACATCAAATATTGAATCTAAATTGCTTCAAAAATCCCGCAGGGAGCTAAGAAATAATTCCATCTTGCTGCATGAATATGAAAATGATCTGAAGCGATCAATAGACAGCAACGAGGGGCTTTATTTGACCTATCAGCCGCAGATTAATGTCAACACCGGCACGATTATAGGTGCTGAAGCACTGGTACGCTGGAAACATAAAGGATCGGTTATTCACCCTTCAGAATTCATTGCAATTGCCGAGCAATCAGACTTGATCTTGGATTTGGGGAATTGGATTATCCGGGAAGCATGTGGCGAAGCGAAGCGCTGGGAAGAGCTTTCTCTGGGCGGGGATAAACCCATTAAAATTTCCGTAAATATGTCGGTTAAACAACTCTACGAAGAAATTCCTGAAACAGTCGATTCCATGATGCACAATCATGG
>JANXWX010000104.1 GCA_025350915.1 Nitrosomonadales bacterium | reverse complement strand
CCGATTTCTTTTGCGTATTCAGCACGCTTGTACATTTCTTCAGGCGTTGGTGCAGTAACGTTCAGGTAGTGACCTTTACGCTCTCCAGTTTCACGTTCTGCCTTCAGTGTCGCTTCCTGCACGAAGTCAAAACGGGCACGCCAGCGCATAAACGGTTGGCTGTTGATGTTTTCGTCGTCTTTGGTCAGATCCAGACCACCGCGCAAACATTCGTAAACAGCGCGACCGTAGTTCTTTGCAGACAGACCCAGCTTGGGCTTGATGGTGCAACCCAGCAATGGACGGCCATACTTGTTCAGAATGTCGCGTTCCATCTGAATACCTTGTGGTGGACCACCACAGGTTTTTACATAGGCGATAGGGAAGCGCACGTCTTCCAGACGCAAAGCGCGCAGCGCCTTGAAACCAAACACGTTACCCACCAATGAAGTGAATACGTTAACAACTGAACCCTCTTCGAACAGGTCGATTGGGTAGGCTACGAATGCGTAAAAACAGGTATCATCGCCAGGAACGTCTTCGATGCGATAAGCGCGACCTTTGTAGTGATCCAGGTCGGTCAGTAAATCTGTCCAAACTGTGGTCCATGTGCCGGTTGAAGATTCAGCCGCAACCGCTGCTGCGATTTCTTCACGTGACACGCCCGCTTGAGGGGTGATCTTGAAACAGGCTAGAATATCAGTATCCTGAACCTTGTATTCAGGTTCCCAATAGGTCTGCCTGTATTCCTTAACACCTGCGTTGTATGATTTGACTGCCATCGAAATTCTCCTTGCAAAGTTGAAACAATGTGCCTTCCTGAATACCCACTTGGGAGGGGGCGGCGCGTATCGCCCGTTTGAGCTTGGTGAAACTATAACGAAGCATAACGATAAATAACAATTGTAATTTTTAATGCTTATGATAGATTATTGTCTATGGTAGATACTTTCAATACAAGCAATATGCGGAACGCGTCATTACGCCAGCTGCAGATATTCGAGGTGGTCGCACGGCATTTAAGTTACACGCGTGCTTCCGAAGAACTCTTTATTACACAACCTACTGTTTCTATTCAACTAAAGCAGCTTGCTGATATTGTGGGCATGCCACTGCTGGAACAGGTCGGTAAACGCATCTTCCTGACCGATACCGGTCGAGAGCTGCTGGCGGTTGTGCATCAGATATTTGACGGGCTCTCCCGTTTCGAGATGATTGTCTCGGATATGAAGGGCGTTAAAGCCGGAAAACTCAGAATCGCCGTCATTACAACTGCAAAATATTTTGTACCCAGATTGCTGGGTCCCTTTTGTGAGCGCTTTCCCGGCATTGATATATCACTCAAGGTAACCAACCGGGAACGCTTGTTACAAAGGCTCGAAGATAACGCGGATGATCTCTACATACTGGGGCAGCTACCCGAGCACCTGGACATGCAGGTTGAGCCTTTTCTGGAAAACCCCATGGTGGTGCTGGCATCACATAACCACCCATTAGCCGGCAAAAAAAAAATTTCTGCCGAACGGATTGCTGAAGAGCCCTTTCTGATGCGCGAACCCGGTTCCGGTACCCGGCTGGCTACAGAAAATTTTTTCAAGGAACGCGGCCTGCCCATCAACTTCAGGATGGAGATGGGCAGCAATGAAGCAATCAAACAGGCGGTGGCTGGTGGTCTCGGTATCACTGTACTCTCAGCGCATACACTGGCCCTGGAAAAAAGTGGGGACGAACTGGCCATCCTGGATGTCGAAGGATTTCCAATACGCCGCCAGTGGTACGTGGCCTACTCGAGCGGCAAACAACTTTCGGTCGTCGCCCGCACTTTTCTGGAGTTTTTACAGAAGGAAAGCAAACCGATGGCCGATCGCTACATGCAGGCTTTGCCTGGCTTCCCGAGCCTGGATAGCGTGAAAGGCAAGAAAACTCACATCTGAGTTATGTAACCCGGCTGGAGCTGTTGCGGACATTATTCCTTAACATCAACTGACTCGGTCCCATGATGTCCACCCGCGATGCGATCCATCAGCGCAAACATCACACCTGAGAATACCAGCGTAAGGTGAATAACTACTACCCAGATCAATTCATGCTGGGTGGCATGTTTGACATTGACGAAGTACTTCAGCAACTCGATACCCGAAATGGCGACGATAGAACCGATCAACTTGAGCTTGAGGTCGCTGAAGCTGACATGCCCCATCCATTCGGGCCTGTCTTCGTTGTCGCCGGTGTCGATCTTCGAGATAAAGTTTTCATAGCCGGCGAAGATGATGATCAACAACAAATTGGCCACCAGCGTGATATCCACCAGGGTCAAAATGGCGATCAATGCGTCGCCACTGCTGCCTTCAAATACTGCAGGCAATGCGACGAGAAATGACTTCGCAAATTTCACCAGCAACAAACCGATGGCTACGATCAAGCCCACATAAAATGGTACCAACAACCAGCGGCTATTGAAGATGAATATTTCGAGTACGTGTTCGATGCGTTTCATAATTTCCCCTATTGATTTAACGAGTGGAGTGACTGTTAGCCAAATGCTTCGATCTAGCGTGCCAGCTGGATAATCAGTGCGATGAATGTGAGACCTGTCATGCCCATGACTATCCAGATGATGTGCGTGTTATTTGGCAGTGCTTTAGTTGTGTTATTTTTCATTCGAATCTCCGGTTCTATTCATTTTAAAAATGACAAGTTTTCGTTTAGGCGCAACAGTATCACTACAATCTTTTGCTTGTTGCGATCAGGCTGGCGACCACGCTGGCGCCGATCAGCACTGCGACGATAATCAGAGAGGCTGCAACTGGCACGTGGTACCAGGGCACAATCAGCATCTTCGTGCCGATAAAGGCAAGCACCATGGCCAGGCCGTATTTCAACATATGGAAGCGATCCGCTACATCTGCCATCAGGAAGTACAGCGCGCGCAAGCCCATAATGGCGAAGATATTGGAAGTGAATACAATGAACGGATCGGTTGTGATGGCAAAGATCGCCGGAATGGAATCCACCGCAAACACCAGATCTGAAGCTTCGATCAAAATCAGCACCAGGAACAACGGCGTGAAATAACGAACACCGTCTTTCATCACGCTGAACTTCTCGCCGTGATCGCCTGCGGATATGCGCAGGTGGCGACGTGCAAATTTAAGCACCGGATTTTTCTCAAGGTCCGGTTCCGTTTCTGCCATCACCAGCATGCGTATGCCGGTAACCACCAGAAAGGCGCCGAAAATATATAGCACCCAACTGAATTCTCGCACTACCCAGGCGCCGGCCAATATCATCACCGCACGCAGGACAATCGCACCCAGCACGCCGTAGACCAACACGCGGCGCTGATACTCGGCGGGAACATGGAAAGCCGAGAAAATCAGCAGGAAGATGAACACATTGTCCACCGACAGCGACTTTTCAATCAGATAACCGGTGAGAAATTCCAGCGCCTTGTGATCGGCTACTACCTGCCCGACACTGCCACTTAGATACCACCACAGACCCGCATTGAACAGCAAGGCCAAGCTCACCCAGACCAACGTCCAGCTGGCTGCCTCTTTAGCGCTGACCTTATGTGCCTTGTTGCCGCCGAACACAAACAGATCCAGCACCAGCATAACAAGCACGAAGCCGATGAAGGCTGCCCACATCCAGGGTTCGCCAATAGAGATTGAAGTATTCATTTTTTAGCCCGGGTTCTTATCCTGCTTACTCTGCTGCTTTTAACGCAGCAATGCGCTCTGTCAACGGCGGATGAGTCATGAACAAGCGTTTGAACCCAACACCGCCGCCGCCCGCGATACCGAAAGCTGCCATTTTTTCCGGCAGCGGAGCGGCATGCTGCATGCCCAGTCGTTCCAATGCTGCGATCATATTTTCCTTACCTGCAAGATGAGCACCGCCGTAGTCGGCGCGAAACTCACGCTTGCGCGAGAACCACATGACGATCATCGAGGCGAGTATTCCCAGCACCATCTCGGCGATAATCATGGTGACAAAAAACGCCGGGCCGGTTCCGCGCTCTGTCTTGAACACCACTTTATCCACCAGGTAACCGATCACGCGCGACAGGAACATCACAAAGGTGTTAACCACACCCTGAATCAGCGCCAGTGTCACCATATCGCCATTGGCGATGTGGGCGATTTCATGCCCCAGCACCGCCTCTGCTTCCTTGCGTGTCATCTGCTGCAGCAACCCGCTGGAGACCGCGATCAGTGAGCTGTTTTTGCTCATGCCTGTGGCAAAAGCATTGACGTCGGGCGACTCGAAAATACCCACTTCAGGCATCTTGATGTACGCCTTTTCCGAATATTTGCGCACGGTATCCACCAGCCATAACTCGGTTGAGCTCGATGGCGCATCGATCACCCGCACGCCCATCGATTTTTTCGCCATCCATTTGGAAATAGCCAACGAAATGAAAGAACCGCCAAAGCCCATTACCGCCGCAAAAATCAGCAGCGAAGTCAGATTAAGGCCATTCTCGTTAAGATAAGGCTCCACGCCCAATAGACGCATGGTGATTGAAAGTACCAATACAATGGCGAGGTTGGTGGCAAGAAAAAGTAAAATGCGTTTCATATTAAGTATCCTCCCGGTGAATCTGAAATAGTCATATGTCGCGAATACTAGCGCTCAGGTAAGCATCCAACAATTCGATTATACTGATGTAATACATCGACAAATACGATATTACATCAGTCTGAAAACGCCGTTAAAGGGCTACTGATCTTTCACTTGAAGCAAGCTATTTGAATAGGACACCATGGCAACGCTCAATTTCAAACATTTACGCTATTTCTGGATAGTGGCAAAAACTGGCAGTATTGCTCGCGCTGCCGAACAACTCCATCTCGCACCTCACTCGATCAGCGGGCAATTGAAAGAGTTTGAAGCAACCCTGGGTGTTGGTCTGTTTCGGCGCAGCGGGCGCAACCTTGAGCTGACAGACGCAGGCCGCCGCATTCTTGGTTCCGCCGAGGATATTTTCAGTATTGGCGACGAGCTGCTCGATGCCTTGCGCAATCAGGAAGAAAAGATGTCGCTGCCGTTCCGTGTAGGCATCGCTGATTCAGTGTCAAAGGCAGTTGCATACCAACTCGTGGAACCTGCACTCCGGCTTGAGGAACCGGTTCGCTTAATTTGTCGCGAAGGTCGCTTGTCTCCGCTATTGGCCGAACTGTCCATACATAAACTTGATTTGATCATTGCTGACCGGCCTATGCCCGCACATTTGAACGTTCGCGGCTTCAATCACCTGCTCGGCGAAAGTGGACTATCCGTATTCGGCACACGTAGTCTGGCAAAAAAACTGTCCGGGAAATTTCCGGCCTGCATCAACAAGGCGCCTTTTTTACTGCCCGGCGAAGATGTCGCCATACGCACCAAGCTGATCCAGTGGTTTGAAAACAACGATCTGCGGCCCCACATCATTGGTGAATTTGATGACAGTGCATTAATGAAAGCCTTCGGTCAGGCTGGCGCGGGGCTGTTTGTTGCGCCGACTGCACTCGTTAAGCATGTTTGCGAGCAATATAAAGTCGCAGAAATTGGTCACATCGATTCAGTGGTTGAGCAACTTTACGCCATTACAACCGAACGCAGGATCACCCATCACGCGATCGTTGCAATCCGCAAGGCTGCTCAAGAAGATATCTTTGTTTGGGGCAAGCATTAGCTCGTTCAGATAATTAACAAACAACACTTCAATCTTTTATGCGGTCAATATTTCTCAGGTCTGAGGAGTCATCACCCGGATAAGGAAATTTTACATGACCGTAGCGTATCAGGAACACAGCAACCGTCAGAAATAATATCGACCCGGTCACGGCCAGCATGCGCCAGTCATCCATCGACTTCATATCCAGTATCAGGTATCGCGCCAGAGCCACCATCGCGATGTAAAGCGGAAATCTGACCGGCAGTTTGCCCGAATGGTAATACAACCCCACCATCGCCAGCACCTCAAGATAAAGGAAAAGCAACAACAGATCCGTCAGCAGAACCTGCATGGCACGAATCATTGTTAACACTTCATTGCCCATCGCGAAGACGGTGGCGATACCGATAACCAGCAGGCCGGCGTTTTCGACCAATGAAATAACACGCTTATTAAACTCTCTAATGCTTTGCTTTTGCATACTAGCTTTCCACGAATGATATATGCCGATAATTATACCGGCATATACTGCATATTAAATCGTTGTTATTTTCAACTCAGATGACATGCTTCAGCAGAACAGGCGTTGCCAGTTTCTCTGCTTCATTCAACAGAAACTGCTTGAAGGCTCGCCCGGCGGTAGACAGGCGTTTGTTGGCGCGATGCACGATGTGCCAGTGACGCATGATGGGAAAATTCGCCACATCCAGAATAACCAGACGATTCGTTTCCAGTTTCAGTTCGATGCCGTGCAGTGAGGTGATGCTGAGCCCCATTCCTGCCTGCACCGACTGTTTGATGGCTTCATTGGTATGCATCTCCATACTGCCGGGCATCGCCAAATGATTACTGGTGAAAAATCGTTCCATCACTTCACGCGTACCCGAGCCATGCTCGCGCAACAAGAAAGTTTCATGCGCAAGCTGCTCCGGCTGAATATTTTTCACCAGTGCCAATGGATGGTTAGGGGCAGCAATAACGACCAGGGGATTTTGCATGAACGATTCCGACACCATCTCCACACCTTCGGGAGGCTGGCCGGTAATCGCCAGATCCGCGACAT
>JANXWX010000037.1 GCA_025350915.1 Nitrosomonadales bacterium | reverse complement strand
TGGGGCATAGTAACCAACAAGCCGCACCGCTTTACGATACCTTTGATGCAGGCGCTGGATTATGATCAGCGCGCGGTCTGCCTGGTGAGTGGCGATACCTGCGCCCATGCCAAACCCCACCCAGAACCCCTGCTGCACGCGGCTAAAATCGCGGGCGTTGAACCGCAACATTGTATATATTTGGGAGATGATAAACGCGATATTGAGGCGGGACGAGCTGCAGGAATGAAGTCATTGATTGCATTGTTTGGATATATCGACCCCAACGCTGATCTCAGCACCTGGCAAGCTGACGCTGAGATTGCATCACCGCTGCAACTACTCAACCATCTGGACTAAGATTATCTGTCCGCACCCCAGCCGGCACGATAGGGGCTGACATCAAACGGTTGCGCGACCCCATTCAACTCATTCAGCAAAATCTCCACGCTGGCAGGCGCCATCGTGACCCCATAGCGAAAGTGGCCGCTATTCAGAAAAAGATTTTGCAGCTGGGGATGCTGACCGATAGTGGGAATATTTCCGGGGGAAGCGGGACGCAGACCGGACCAGTGCTGCGCCACCGGCATATCTTTCAATGCAGGCAACACCAACTGAGCGCGCTGCTGCAATGACGCTCGCGCATCTTCGGTGGTGCTCTTGTCAAAACCCACATCCTCCAGCGTACTGCCCACCAGCAAATGGCCATCACGGCGAGGTATAAGATACATACCCTCCTGCAACACAATATGCTGCAGCGGAGCTGCGGCAAATTTGTACAACAGCATTTGTCCGCGGATTGGTTTGATATCGAGTTGCAAAGCATACTGACCCAACACCTGTTTGCTCCATGCCCCTGCTGTAATGATATAACGTTGCGCGCTGAGGTCACCTTGCGTGGTGGCAAAATGCCTAACCTGATTTTTATTTGTTTCGATAGACCGCACTTCGCAATGTTCAATGACAGTCCCACCGAGCATTTCCACATGCCTGCGCAAAGCCTGTACCAGCCTGGGGTTGCGCACCTGTGCTACTGCTGGCAACAACAAAGCATCACCTTCCTGCTGCAGCGCAAATTTATGTTCAATGCACCACTGCTGCGCAACAGATTGCCGAAACGGTGGCAGCACCAGCATCCCGCTCACCTCATATTCCGGGTCTATGCCCGTGGCGGCATGCAAGCCTTCAGTCCACTGAGGAAACAGCAATCCTCCCAGACTCGTCAG
Organism: Nitrosomonadales bacterium; assembly: GCA_025350915.1. GTDB lineage: Bacteria > Pseudomonadota > Gammaproteobacteria > Burkholderiales > Gallionellaceae > 39-52-133. The sequence continues at coordinate 4,926 of JANXWX010000037.1, read as the reverse complement.
GCGGGTAACCTCATCCGGATAATCCCATGGACATAGTGGCGCCAGTATGCCGCCACCCGCCCAGGATGACTCGCGGCCAAGCGCAGCGCGCTCTATCAGTATCACCCGGGCGCCCTGCAGCAGCAGCTTCTGCGCAGTCGCCAGACCGGCGATCCCTGCACCTGTAATTAAAAAATCAGCATTCAAAAACAACCCCCCACATAAACCAGCAAATAAAAACGATGAAGGATTGGAAAACAAAACAAATCTTCCACCACCTATTATTGAATTTTACATAATTTAAAGACAGTGTTCTAAACGAGTGCCATAGCAGACAAAACACACCACATCGTCATTCCCGCGAAAGCGGGAATCCAGTTAGCAAACAATCTCCGCGCAGCGGACAAAGCCGTATTCGCGGTGTTGTCCCACTGCGTGGGAAAGTTCGTTAATAATCTGGATTCCCGCTTTCGCGGGAATGACGGCAGATGTATGGTGTCTGTCATGAATTACGTAAAGATCAATAAATAGGTAGAGTCCACTTCACATTCATTAATCTGAGGCCCTTATATCCGAAATGACTAACTCCTCAACAACAACGCCCTTCCCATCAATCTGTCGAAATTTAATCGGTAACAGGCGGTATTCCTGCCCCAACCAGAGTTCAAAATAGTGCTCACCTTGAGCATGTCTTTTACGTAAATGGAGAGCGCTCACTTTACCCATTTTAGAATTGACCTCCTCTGTTCCACCGACCTCAATCTCTATTTCTTCCAAATTGACAATATTGCTGACGGAAAGAGGGATAATTTCCCTGCGCATTGATATCTGCGAGAGCTGGTACATAAAACTTAACGCATCCTGTGCATCGTCGGGCAAATGCAGATCACCCCGTTGCTGATAGTGAAGCGTTTTTGCATCCCAATCGAAAGTTATTGTCTCGCTCAACCTGCGGCCAGACGAAAACTTTTGCTCCTCATAATATTCCGGATGCAACCCTTTTTTATCAACCTTGCCATGACTAATCTGAATAAACCGCCCCCCATCAGCCGAGTCAGATATGCCTGCCAATTTTTTGACAGCGCTCAATGTGTATTTGTCTTTTTGCATCTCAAACTGATGATGCATCTCACCAATTCGCAGAAGCCCTGGCCCCTGATAAACAGTAAAAAATAGCTGCAGGTGAGCCGGAAATTGCTGGGTAACAACAGACTTTTCCATCTTTTTCATCGATGCTGCAGTGTTGGTAGCCGATTTTACAGTTGATTTTTCGTCCGGATTTTGGGTCTCAGTAACCAGCTCAGGCTGCACATCCCCTTGAGCCGATGCTTCGGGCTTGAATTCATGTGATGGCAACAACTCCAGCCTCACTGTAAGCGGCGGCAACAGCAATTTTGGTTTGGGCCAATACAAGTATGGAAGCCAGAAAAATGTAGCATGAAGAAATACTGAAAGCGCAAAAGCAAAGCCGATTCGACGCGCAGGCGTGCAAATAACGGCCATCAATATTCGCATTCCTGATTGAACCAACTTGTCGTACAAAATCATTGCCGTTGAAAACCCATGGTGATTGTTCATGAAACGCGTATTAAAACTGACAAGGATGATGACGCTTCCCCGCTATGCCCCTCCACACATCACACAGCCAGGTAACGCACAAGTAAGGGCAGGAGGCACAGAAAGTTAACTCTTTTTCGGGCTCCCCTGCCTAAATAACATACCCGGTCAATTTTTACCAGCGATCTCAGTGCAGCTACCAGCCCGGCTACAGCAGGAATATTAAGCATAGTGTCAATCATAACGATAGTTAATTTTACTTGCCACCGCTTATTCTGAAGTTACAACCTTTCATCGGTTAGCGCTGGTGTCGACCGGCAATTTTAAACTAAGGTACGGCCATATTCGAAATTCAGGAGAGCATAATGAAGTCACAGCGTGGTTTTACACTGATTGAGCTGATGGTCGTCGTAACGATCATCGCAATACTGGCAGCGATAGCCTTGCCCGCTTATTCAGATTACGTAATAAGAGGCAAGATACCCGAAGCCACCTCCGCCCTCTCGACTGCCCGCGTAAGAATGGAGCAATCCTTTCAGGATAATCGCAATTACACGGGCTTTACTTGCACCGTTACAACTAAATTTTTTGATATTTTCTGCGTCGAAGGTGGTGCAGCAGTTGCCAATACCACGGGCACATCCAATATTACTTATACCCTGCAAGCGGTTGGCAAAGGTTCAATGGCAGGATTTACCTACACCGTTAACGAAGCCAATGTCCATAGCTCTACCATTGGCGGCTCGGCACCCGCTAAATGGCAGGCTACGAGTGGAGCATGCTGGATAACCAACGCGGGTGGACAGTGTTAAGCGCCAAATACAAGGTGAAGGGCATGACCCTGGTTGAAATCCTGGTCGCCGTGGTGATCGTGGGCATTTTATATGCTGCGGCGGCGCCAAGTTTTGCCAACTGGATCCAGAACACAAGAATCCGCTCTGCGGCAGAAAGTATACAGAACGGCTTGATCCTGGCAAAGACAGAGGCAGTACACGGTAATAGAACGGCACAATTCGTCTCGTGCGGGGGATCGTCCTGGGACGTGATCGCCGCCTCCGCTGCCGCCGCAGCCAGCGGAACGGCATGTACGGTAAATATCGCCGTCGGATGGGTAGGGACAGGACAGTCCAGACAAACAGAATCCGGTGCAAACAGAGCATTGGTCGACGTCAGATATACCAACGGAATCGCTCAATCAACCATTGGCTTCAATGGGCTGGGCAGACAAACTCAGATCCTGGCCAAAGATAATATAGGTGGTGCAGATACAGCGAGTCCTCCTGTAGCGGTCAATATAAATATAAGCGCCTTGCCCACCGCAACCTCGTCATGTGCCTGCCCGCCCACCAATCCGGCAAACTGCGGTTACCCAGCAGGAATACCCAATTCCGGCACAGGCAAACTGCGTTGTTTGCGCATCACGGTGTCAGCCAATGGATCAGTGCGTATGTGTGATCCGGCGCTCCCAGCTTTTACTCCCCAAGGCTGCTAATCATGAATACACCTGTCGTTTCCTCTTATTATCAACGCGGCGTCATGCTTTTTGAGGCATTAACCTCCATCCTGATATTTTCTATCGGTATCCTGGCCATCGTCGGTTTGCAAGTTAACTCGATCAAACTGGCGAGCGATGCAAAATACCGCGCTGACGCCAGCTTTCTGGCCAATCAATACATCGGGGAAATGTCGCTGGCACAGTCCTCGTCAACTTTTGTGGCAGATTTCAGCAGCCCTGTCGGTAGTGGCATTGCAGGTACTAAATACCTTGCATGGTGGACAAGCAGCGTTCAGGTAACCCTGCCTGTCAGCGGCGCCTCGGCGCCCACCGTCACCATCGCCCAGTCAGTCGTGGCCGTTGCCTCTACCGTAAGCAGCAGCGTCACGATCGACATCTTCTGGAATGTCCCTGGCAAAAATACCGGTGGCGCGAGTAGCCATAAATATCACACTCAAACACAAATCAGTAATTGATCGGGAGACAGCGTGCTTTTCCTACATACAACAAACAGTACTCAGCGCCGCCTCAGCGGATTCACTTTAGTGGAGGTGATGGTTGCCATGGTTATTGGCATGCTGGGCATCATCATCATGATGCAGATGTTCGCCCTCTTTGAAGGGCAAAAGCGCACGACCAGCGGCGGAGATGATGCACAAAATTCCGCAACCATCGCCTTGTATGGCATACAGCAAAACATCCAGCAAGCGGGATATTGCTTCACGGCAACGTCCCCCGCCTCCGCAGCGGCACAGGCACCAACACTGGCTGGTGTTGGCGCACTGAGTCCGGTGATGATTGATGTTGCAACGCTAAACCCCATCAAAGCTGCCAACACCAATACTGTCATGGTTTCATATGGCAATGACTCCTGCACACCGAACGCTGTCTCCGGGGTTGCCTCGGCTGCCACGCTGAATGTCATAGCCTATAAGGTATTGAATGGCAGCCTGTGGCAGTGCAATTACCTGCAAAATGATTGTGCGCTCCTTGCAAGTTGGGATGAAATCGCCAGCAACATTGTCAGCATGAACGCGCTGTGCATTGGCGGTCAAGGCGTGCGGGTCGCCCTGGTCGCTAGGAACTCCCAACTGGAAAATAAAGCCGTCACCACTGTCCTGCCATCCTGGTCTGGGGCTGCTTCAAGCCCGATCAGCCTGGCAGCTACACCCGTTGATGCAGCGGCAACCTCCTTTGCCACTCGTGACGGCAAGGCTGCGTGGCAATATTATCGTTACAAGGTTATAGAAACCCTTGCGCCCGTACGAAACACCCTCTGGACAGGAGCAAAAGGATGTTAACGCCCAATCCCAAAAAATACGCACAACACACGCGCGCCAGACAAAAAGGCGTGATGTTGCTGATAACACTGATCATGCTGGTTGCGATGACCCTGGCTGCCATCGCGCTGGTAAGTTCCGTTGATACGTCCAATCTGGTATCCGGCAACATGGCTTTCCAGCAAACGACTATCGATGCTGCAAATCTGGGAACTGATCAGGCCATCAGCTACATCTACAACCCTGCCACTAACTTTGTCAAAAATTGCAAGAGCACATCCCCGGGCGCTAACTGTATCAATGGTTACAAATCCTGGCATGAGAAAACCCTGGAACCGCCTACAGCCGGCCAAACCTGGGATGGATTCTGGGCCAAGGTGAAACAAGTCTCCGGCACAGCGCCCCTCACAGGACTGCCCCCAGACTATAGCGGAGCCTTCGTTATCGAAGCCATGTGCTCGACGGATATGGCGGGGGCCGGGGGTGGAAGTTGATTACAGGTGTTGCATCCCAAGTTGGTACCTTGAGGAAGCGTTGCCGTACCGCCAGGAGTGCCACCTGAAAAGATGATACTCGCGGTGTCACAACCCCCCCCCCCGGCCCCCGCCATATCCG
>JANXWX010000035.1 GCA_025350915.1 Nitrosomonadales bacterium | reverse complement strand
AATAAATCAATGCCATCTTGCTTCATTCTACCTGTAGGTACTATTCCACTAAAATTTGAATGGATGGACTCTGTTCAATTTGAACAGTTATGCTGGTGGTTACTTCGAAAAGACAACCAAATTGTTGACTACCAACGAATTGGTGGAAAAGGGATGAAGCAAGATGGCATTGATTTATTGGCATATGATCGACTCCACCAACGGCTGGATCAACGATGCATAACGCGAATCACTGATACTGCTGTGCAAGGTTCTGGAAACACTGGGGGACAGGTACGAGATTTACGGCTTTTCCGGCACCGCGCGGAAACGCTGCGAGGTTTACCGCATCAAGCAGTTTGACGAGCCCTACAATGACTTGGTGAAGGCACGCATCAGCGGAATGCACACTTTCTGTATCACCATAGACACGCAGGGTCGGGACTATCTTTCGCATATGTACGGCCCCACAAATTACATGGTGATAGACGAAGTGGGAAAACTGCCTCTCAAGGTTGCGAATGCCTATCGCAGATTAACCATTTAACCGCCTTCAAATCAATGATTAGTTGCCTTTATAACTCGAATATTGTTGCTACTCGAATAGATACTCCTTTTAACTTCTGGAGTAAACTAGTCACCGGTATCGCATAACGCGTTAAGTATATTTGTAAAATTTATGGAAACAGCAATCAACCCTGGGGTACTACGACGCATTCGTCGTGCATTATTATTTACTACAACGACCTGTCTTTTTTTAAATTCCTTACCTGCACTTGCTGAACAGGTTGAAACAAAGCTCCCAAACGGGGTTATTGCTACGGCCAATTTTCATAGCGGCGTTAACTCAGTACCTGCCGTGATTACCTTACATGGCTTTCTGCAAACCCAACATTCTCCACCCATGAGTTCGCTGGCTAGTAATTTAAGCTCCAGGGGATATACCGTACTCAGCCCGACCATGTCGTTAAATATCAATCATCGCAGCCAAAGTATGGCTTGCGAAGCGGTGCATACCCATACCATGGAAAGCGAAGTGGATGAATTAAGTTATTGGGTAAGCTGGTTGAATACTAAAGGCTATAAAAATATCGTGCTGGTTGGCTTTAGCAGCACAGGCAACATTGCGGCGTTATTGTTAGGTGCGCGAAATACTCAGTCATCTGTCAAACACATTATTTTAACCAGTCTGAACCCGGTATTTTTAGACACTGCAGAACGTCAACAGATGCGTGCATCTTTGAATTCAAAACAAAACAAAACCGCTAAACGACTGGAGCGAGTCAGCCTGGGCTACTGCAAAAAAAATTACACCACTACGGCAAACAATTATCTGTCTTATGCATCCTATGACAATAATAAAGTATTGGAACTCGTCAGGGATAACCCCGTACCCACTGAGATTATACTGGGCACTGCCGATACGATCATGCCCGACAACTGGATAGCAAAAATCACCGGTATCAACACACAAAATCATGTCACCCTCATCAAGAATGCCACCCATTTTTTTGATGACACACACGAATTCGACTTGGCTGAAGCTGTCGAAAATACATTAAAAAATATTTCCATTAATCATTTATGAAATATCTTATTCAAAAATTCGGAAAAGTTTGGCCCTTTACCATCAAGTTTTATGCCCTTAGTTTCATCATTTTGATGTCGCTGATTTTTGGCGTTCTCGGCTGGAGCATGCAATACAAACTGGACAAGATCCGCGCCGATGCGCTTGAACACAACAACCAGGCTGCCACTGACGAACTGCGCTATGTCATCAACCGGCTTACCGACTCGATCAAACAACGCGCGCAATCCATCTCGAACCAGGATGAAACACGCCAGCAATTTTTCAATCGTGATTATTACCACTACTGGCGTGACAACCGCATCCTCGGCAGCGGCCTGTTACCGGGATTTTTAAAAGCTGTCGAACTTTACTCCGCACAAGGGCTTGCGCTTGCCGAGCGCACTATTGGCGGTATGCCCAAGCAGATCTCCGGAAAGGAGAAAAATAATTATGTCGCGTACGAGAAGGGCAATTATTATCTGTTTGCCTTTTATCCGGTCAGCGCGATCGAAGACCACCTCAGTTCTTCCAGAGGTTTTATAGGTTTCAAGCTTGATATATTGTCAGCCTTGAAAGATGAACAGCACTACAGTTTTATCAATATTAATGAATTAAAGCTAAGTCTAAAGGATGGGGAACAGCTACCCCTTGATGATATCTATTCGCGCATGACGTTTAAACTCATACCGAATACTGAGAGCATGGCACTGGCTGCTTCAATAGAGCGTTTTCAACGGCAAACACTGTTTACCATGATAGTACTCTACTTCCTGTTTTATATGATGCTGTCTTCAGTACTGTCAGCGCCTTTAGCCCGGCTTTCATTGCATATAGACACCTTGCGCAAGGGCAAGGGAGGTCTGCTGGCACAAAATTACACACGCAGCCTGCCCGTAGCAGAGCTGGAAAAAGTACGTATTTCCCTGAATGACTATCAGAACAAACTGGAGGAAATGCATCATAGCTTGAGTGAAAAAAATGATGAACTATGGCAGTTAGCACATCATGACCCGCTGACCGGAATTTATAACAGGCGCGGTTTTGAAGAAGACTGGAAGCATGTACTTTCCGTTGCATCCGGACACCGGCTTGGCGTAGCGCTGCTGTTTTTTGACTGTGATCACTTTAAAGCCATCAACGACACCTATGGCCATCCCACGGGTGACCAGGTAATACAGGCTATCACCCATGCCTTACAGGAGACCTTGCGCCACGGCGACAGGCTCTATCGCCTTGGCGGCGATGAATTTGCAACCATGTTCCTTGATGTCGATTCCAGCCTGGCGCTGAACACTGCCGAGCGGTGTATTGACGCGATCAGCAATTATGATTTTTCAAAATTTGGCATCAAGGAGCCGGTGCGTATTAGTGCCGGCATGTCTTACGCAGTGGGAACAGAAATTGAGCAGCTCAACCGCTTGCCGAAACAGGCTGATGCCGCGATGTATCACGCCAAACGTCCGGGCAAACACAAAATTGCCGTATTTGACAGCAGCATGTCCAACGATACTGCTGTCATATTTTCAAACAGCATCAATAGCCTTGTGTTTAATGCAATGGCTAACGGCGAGTCCATTGAAATGCATTATCAGCCTATTACCAACCTGGAAACAGGCGAAGCTGTGTATTACGAAGCGCTCTTGCGAATTCGCGACGGCGATAATCTGATTATGCCCTCCACTATTTTCCCGATTATTCAAGATCGTCGCATGGAAGCCGAATTGGACATTGTTGTTCTGGGCAAAGTTGCCAAGGATCTGGAAACCGGTAAAATTCCGCCGGGCAAAGGCATCACCTTTAATGTTTCCGGACCCGGTTTGCTGGATCCTATTGTCATCGCCAGCATAAATTCTCTTGCTGTTTACCTGAAGCAATACACGCTGATTATCGAAGTGACAGAAACTGCGCTGATTACCCAACTGCACCTCGCTTCCACCATCCTCAATAAATTGCGCCAGACCGGTTTTAGAATCGCACTGGATGACTTTGGCAGCGGTTATTCATCCCTTAGTTACCTTTCGAATATGCCCGTCGATTGTGTCAAGTTTGACGTCTCACTGATACGCCAATTATTTGAGGACAACAAACAAAGCATCATTATTGAGAACCTGGCTTCGATGGTGATCAAAGCCGGTTATGATCTGGTCGCTGAAGGGGTAGAGACCGAAGCGATCCTGCAGCGCGTTGTACAATTGGGCTTCAAGCGGGGACAGGGATTCCTGTTTGGCCGGCCTGAGAAGAAGTGTATGAATTCGGCAAAACTTCCTTATTACAACAATATAAAAACGTAAAACCAGTATAACTTTCTGACTCAGCAAGACAACATCACTGCTATTATTTATCTGTCCATTCTTCTGTTTCTTAGTAAACATCATGCTTGAATTTACCGAATACACAAAGATCTTTATCAGCCTGTTCGCGATACTTGATCCCATAGGCATGATACCTGTCATCATTTTATTTACGGCCAGCTTGAGCGCGCAAAAACGCATTCAACTCGGTCGCATGACCTCGTTAACGGTTGGCGGAATACTGCTAATTGCGCTTTTACTCGGCGAACCTTTACTGGCTTTTTTTGGTATCAGCATCAATTCATTTCGTGTAGCAGGTGGGATTTTATTGATGCTGATGGCGATTAGCATGCTTCACGGCAATCTATTTACACCCACTTTGACCACCGATGTCAATGCCGACCCCGAAATTTCCGCAACACAAGCCATCGTTCCCTTGTCCACCCCTCTGTTGGCCGGCCCGGGCTCTATTAGCGCGGTCATACTTGAAGCGCATAAAACGCATGGATTTGAGCATTATTTGATAATGTGCCTGATCATCTTGCTGCTCAGTTTCACGGTTTGGCTTACCTTTCTGGTTGCGCCATGGGTAGCACAGCGCCTGGGCAAGGTTGGTATCGATATCTTTACGCGACTGATGGGGCTTATACTGGCTGCGATTGCGGTAGAATTCATCGCGGCGGGTGCACGGGGCTTATTTCCCGCGCTCGGCTAAAGCATACCCGTTGCAATTTTCCTTGGCACCTCTTAACTAATTTAATACAGCGCAACCTATACAACCATGGAAAAAATTCGTCTCTCCAAGCTCATGTCTGAGCAGGGCTTTTGCTCGCGTCGTGAGGCCGATGTCTATATTGAGCGAGGCTGGGTATTGGTAGATAACCTGCCGGTAAGTGAACTGGGCTTGAAAATATATCCGCACCAGAAAATCACGCTAAATAAAGCCGCTCAATCGCAACAGGAAACGCAGGTCACCGTGCTGATGAACAAACCGATCAGCTATGTATCCGGGCAGGCGGAAGACGGCTATCAGCCTGCTGCTGCCCTGTTCAAGCCCGACACACAATGGTCGGGGGACAAGTCGGGCATGCGTTTCTATCCTGCACATTTAAAGGGGTTGGCGCCCGCCGGCCGGCTGGACATAGATTCACAGGGCTTACTGGTGCTCACCCAGGATGGTCGCGTGGCGAAGCAGTTAATCGGTGAAAATTCTGATATCGATAAAGAATATCTGGTGCGCGTTACCGGCAAACTGGTTGGCAACGGGCTCAACATGCTGAATCATGGCTTGTCGCTGGACGGTCAAAAGTTAAAGCCTGCCAAGGTTAGCTGGCAAAATGAAGATCAATTACGCTTTGTGCTGAGTGAGGGGAAAAAGCGTCAGATACGCCGTATGTGTGAATTGGTAGGACTAAAGGTTACGGGCTTGAAGCGAGTGCGAATAGGCAAGATCAAACTGGGTGAACTACCGGTGGGACAATGGCGTTATCTGCGTGCGGATGAACAATTCTGAATAAGCACAGTTCATGATAGTAAGTGCAGCCTGTTAACCGGCCTCTGCCGCCTCTTCCAGGTTTACCGGCTTGCGCTCTACCAGCAGTGAATATAAACGCCTGCTGTCCACCCGCAACACGGTAAAGTTCATATCTCCGATAGTAACATGCGTGCCGCGCTTGGGTAGTTGGCCCGCGGCCTTGAGCACCAGCCCGCCCACCGTGTCATATTCCTCGTCACTAAATTCACTGCCCAACGCTTGATTAAAGTCTTCAATCTCAGTTGCGGCTTTGACACGCCAGGTATCATGGCCAACCGAAATGATATTGTCTTCATCTTCATCAAAATCATATTCGTCCTCAATCTCGCCCACGATTTGTTCAAGCACATCTTCGATCGTTACCATGCCGCATACGCCGCCGTACTCATCGACAACAAGTGCAATATGGTTGCGGTTACTGCGGAAGTCGCGCAGCAAAACATTAAGACGCTTCGACTCGGGTACAAATACCGCAGGGCGCAACATGTCGCGCACTTCAAACTCTTCGCCCGCGTAATAACGCAGTAAATCCTTGGCCAGCAAGATGCCGATAATATTGTCTTTGTTGCCATCGATAACCGGAAAACGCGAGTGCGCGGTTTCGATCACAAAGGGAATAAATTGTTCGGGGGGTTCGCTGATGTCGATCACATCCATCTGGGCACGTGGCAACATGATCTCGCGAACCTGGCGTTCGGATACTTGTATGACCCCTTCCATCATGGACAGGGCTTCAGCATCCAGCAAGTTGCGTTCGTAGGCTGAGTGCAGCAGTGAGATAAGCTGTTCGCGGTCTTCAGGTTCACGCAGCAACAGTGCTGATAGTCGCTCTAATAAACCGGGTTTACTGTCAGGTTCGTCCATCTTTGAATCAATTGGTTACATCGTAGGGTGCAGGATACCCTAATTTTAGCATTAACGCAGTTTCCAATTTTTCCATCACTGCGGCATCTTTCTCATTTTCATGACCATAGCCTTGCAGATGCAGGGCACAGTGCAGGGTCATATGTGCATAATGTGCAAGCAATTGCTTACCTTGCGCTGTCGCCTCCTTTTCTACCACAGGCGCGCAGATGACAATATCCCCGGACAATGGCTGGGTATCGTCATACACAAAGGTCAAGACATTGGTCGCATAATCCTTGCCCCGATAATCCTTGTTCAACGCACGCCCTTCACTATCGTCCACAACCCTCAAGGTGCAGTGCAAATCACGCTGCAGCGCTAGCCTTACCCAGCGCCGAAATTGTTGGCGTGTTGGCTGCACATTGCGCTGGCTGGCGTACTGCACAGAAAGCGATAGTTTAAATTGCTGGCGCATGAATTTATGTGTGCTTGAATAACGAGTCAAATGCCATTATCTGTAGATATACACTGATCAGCCATGTTTAATCAATGAAAGTCAAAACTGATAATAAAAAGCATACTCTAGTAAATTCATTATCCTCAATTGATATTTAATCTGTGTACCCTAAAGGGCACAAGAACCTCTTCGAGGTGAATCCGTTAAATCTGTGGACTATATCGCCGTGGAAATAATGATCCATTCCGCATAGAAAAAATGGCTAGCCACACGGCTAACCATTTGTGTTGGTGGTGATAGGTGGATTTGAACCACCGACCTCAGCGTTATGAGTGCTGCGCTCTAACCACCTGAGCTATATCACCTGAAATTGTATTGATGCAAAACTTATTACTACCCGAACTATGTACTAACCGCACCGGTGATATTGTTTGCTGTGCACCCCAAGGAGGCGGCATTTTCCTGATTTACGCCTTGTCTGTCAATCATAAGACACATGATTCATCTGGATCATTTGCAAGCCACTGTATTCAACTCACTGTTTTCGAATTCTTTTTGCAATTTGTTCAAATGTACGCTTTGTTCTGTATTCAGCTGTTTTAGCTGAAATACGACAAATCTCAGTTTGCTCTTACGTTCGCCTACTGTCATTGATTTAACCCCTTTTTTCTTCAAACTGATTACGTATTTGTCGGCAGCTTCTTGCGTTTTAAATACACCCAACGAAATAACATTCACCCAATGCGGCTTTTCCTGCATCACGTAAAAATCTTCAACACCCAGTTTTTTCAGTTGCTCAATTTTTCGTTTAAGCTGGGTCTTATTCTTCACAGGCGGTAAATGAACCCAATATCCCGTGTTGTACTCAACCGTGCGTTGCGCAAGATGATCGCCCAGTTTCATATCCGCAAGCGCTTGTTCTGCGCGTTTAAGGTCTGTGCCCGAAAATTCGCCCCACTCCAAACAAACTTTCGCATCGGTTTTATTTGTTATTACAGGCGCGGGTATCGTTGTGCCTTGCTTCGCGGGAGCCGACACCGGAATTGGTACTGCTGCCATTGTTGTTGCCGAGACTGTGGGTGATGAGGTCGCGACAGGTGCAGATTCGACCAGGGGTACTTGCACTTGTGTCACAGGGGAAGTCACCAACTGTTTCGCGGTAACAGCATCCACTAATTTAATCTTCTCCGGGTGCATACCGCCCAATGCATGACCATTTTTATTGGCCACAGTCAGCTGTTCACCCCATTGCATATAAGCAAAAAAACTTATGCTAAGCACGAGTAATAATCCGAATAACAACTTCATTGCTTCACCGTTTCTATCTCACTGAAATTCAATCAACCCTGCCCTATAACCTGCAATCCATGCAGTACCAAATTATCCACCTGCTCCACCTCCATAGTGAGATGGGGCAACAACGCATTGCCAGCGCCTCCACTCACGATACATTTGACAGAACTTTGTGACGACAGCAAATTATACTGGTATTGAATCGCCCCGGTGGTGGCGCGTATGACACCGCTCACGATCGCATCGGGCGTATTGCGCGGAAAATTCCTAGGTGCGCCGATTTCTTGACCCAGCTGCGCGGTGTTATTGACCAAACTGCGTTGCATGAGTTCAATACCCGGTAGTATCAACCCGCCAAGAAACTCGCCCCGGTCCGACAGCGCATCCACTGTCGTCGCCGTCCCGCAATTCACGATCAGGCAAGCCTGATGTGTGCGGTTCCACGCGGCGATCAACGCTGCCCATCTATCGCTGCCTAATTGAGCAGGTTGCTCATAGGCATTATAAACATCGCATTGTTCTGACTGTGCCACGACCATGTCCAGCTGCAGAGACCATACTGAACATAATTCGCGCAAGCCATGTTCAATAGCTGTACCGGCAACATTCGAAACAAGAATTTTTTCAGGGGCTGCCAGTTGTGCAAATGTTTCTTTTTGGTTGTGCCAACTTTGGGTATCCGAATTTAGCAGGACGCCTTCACGCAACCAATTGCCATTTTCAACCCACGCCCATTTGCAGCGGGTGTTTCCGGCATCAAACAACAACATAATCACTGCCCCTCAAACTAATTTCACCCGCGTGATAAATACGCGTTTCTGTTCCCGCGTTGTCGGGCGACTTAACCGCAACCATCAGTGCACCCTCCGCATTAACCCCCTGCACGATACCTTGTACAGGCTTTCCATCCGGCAACTTTAGCTGCACTGGACGATTCTGATAGTAATGGTATTTCTCCCATTCTTCACGCAGCGCTGAAAAACCATCGAGTGAAAATTCGCGCAACACCATTGCCAGATGCAGCAGCAAGGATGCCATCAGGGCATTTCTTGACACTGTACCGCCGTTTAATTGTGTCAAATCGCCTGCAGGCTGATCTATCTGGCTTAATATTTTCTGCGGTATATTGATATTCATCCCTATACCTATCACTACCGCACTGGGGCCGAGCATATCGCCCTGCGCCTCGATCAAAATACCGGCTACTTTACCTTCTCCCCCAAGTACATCATTCGGCCATTTCAATTGTGCGCCGTTTATATTCAAGGCGTGCAACGCGCGAATGACTGCCACGCCTGTGGCCAGACTCAAGCCTGACAATCCAGCCAGGCCACATTCAAATCGCCACAACAATGAAAATGTTAAAGCATTACCCAAACCCGAACGCCAGGGCCTGCCCATTCTGCCGCGGCCACCACTCTGCCACTCAACTGCCACGACACTGCCTTGCGGCGCACCCTGTACTGATCGTTGCAACAACAGGGTATTACTCGACGTAGCACTATCCAGTATGTCGATATGAAAATTTTCTGCTTCCTCCGCCAGGAGTTTATTTATTTGTTTGGTAACCAGCCATTGCGACGGGTTGTTCAAGCAATAGCCACGGCCTCTTACGCTATAAAGGGTCAGGCCATACTGCTCTATACCCTGCAAGGCATTATTGACACTGGCACGCGATACCCCCAATTGTTGCGCGAGAGTTTCGCCTGAATGAAACTCACCATCCTGAAGCAAGCGCAACAGTGAAAATGTCAGCGGTTTAGGCTCGGCAATACCTGTTTCAATATCAATCATTTCTGCATTTCGTCGGCTTCCGCCTCCGTGGACATACCAAGAAAAGTCAAGATTTCTTCTTTACGATTCATCGCGTCCTGATAACCAAGATCGATCAGGGCGCGACAAAAATCTTTTTCAAACAGCAAATAACTCACCAGGTTAGACGCACTGCGGCGCATTGCCCCAACCCCGCGTAATAGAAACCTGATCGGCAAAGGCAGTTGTTTCGAATATCTGCCGGCAAGCTTCTCGATAGACTGACTAGGAGATATATACAGCACATCGATGTGATGCAGATTCATGCGTTCACGGACTTCCATCGCCACCAGATCTATAGTTTTGTTGATACGGCTCAAACGTTCGATATCAACCTCGAGGCTATCCAGGAAAATACTATCCATCGCATGACCTGCAATTTTCGCCAGCGATGGGTAGTCGTCCACCTTGGTACGGCTGGGCTGGTTATCGTCGGTCTGCCCGGTACCTATCACCAGCACACGTACCGCACCCAAGTGCAACGCCGGGCTAATAGGCGCGATCTGGCGCATGGAGCCATCACCAAAATATTCACGGTTAATTTTCACCGCCGGAAAAATAAACGGAATGGCCGATGAGGCCAGTATATGTTTAGCTTCTATAAAAGTTGAGACACCCAACCTTCGCGCACGCTGCCAAGGTTGCACACCCTGGGCGCTCTGAAAAAAATTGACTGACTGACCCGTGCCATAACCAGAAGCAGCAATGCTCAAGGCATGCAAGGCACCCGCATCGATATTCTCCTGTATTTTTTCACTGGGCATCGCACGATCGAGCAAAGCGGCAAGCGGTGAACTGTCGAGCAGCGACACATGACTCAACTTATTGACACCCAAGCCGGTAAAAACGAGCCCCAGCAGCCATCGTACTGTGTTATTAAACACCCCCAATGCGTCGGCACGGTAAATATCATGTGCCGTAAAATTTTTCCACATCTTCTCAAGATACTGTGCGCCCAAACGAAAGCTTTGGGCATATACGGCGAGGGTTACCGCATTAAATGCGCCGGCAGAAGTGCCACAGATGATGGGGAAAGGATTTTGCGTCCGCCGCGGCAGCATTTCCGCGATCGCTTTCAATACGCCCACCTGATAGGCAGCTCGCGCACCACCTCCCGTTAAAATCAAGCCAGTCTTCGAACCATCCAAAGCATTACCTCCCGTTCAGGTTAAAAGTCGCCAGCCGCCGGCTTGGCATACACACTATCGAGCGCTTCCTTGAGTGTCTCTTCAGGTAATTCGTTGACCAACGTTGACAGCATTTCCGCCGCCTCTGCCGCTTCCGCCGGCAAGTTGCGGCCATCGGTATTGGCCATCAACACCGAGGCTGCCCCCACCACCTTCAATAAGCTGCTGCGCTCAACCATCAGCATTTCCATTTCGCTGCGCAACATGGCGAGTTCCTGTTTGTTTATTTTATCCGGCATGATGTCTCCCTGCTTTTATTGTTAATCTGGTTAATTTAATGCGCTTCAACACCCGCCACAGCCAGCGCACTCATGTTAATGATACGCCGCACGGTGGCGGTTGAAGTAAGGATGTGTACCGATTTTGCGGCACCCAGCAACACGGGGCCTATTGTAATACCATCACCGGCAATCATCTTGAGCAGATTAAATGCAATATTGGCTGCATCCAGATTCGGCATGATCAATAAATTGGCCTCGCCTTTCAGGCGGGAACCGGGAAAGACCTGCAGACGCAATTTTTCTGACATGGCTGCATCACCGTGCATCTCACCTTCCATCTCCAGATCAGGCGCCATCAGCTGCAGCAGCTCGTGCGCCCGTTTCATTTTGTTTGCCGATGTGTCATCAAAACTGCCAAAACTGGAATGCGACAATAATGCCACTTTCGGCACGATGCCGAAGCGTCGTACCTCTGCCGCCGCGAGCATGGTCATTTCAGCAATCTGCTCCGCGTTCGGATCGAGGTTTATATGCGTATCGCATATAAACAGGGTTCGATTCTGCAATAATAAAATATTCATGCAGGCAAACACACTTGCACCCGGACGCAAACCGATTACGTTTTTGATATAGGGCAAATGCTCCAGCGGTTGCGCGAAAGTACCGCACAGCATGCAATCTGCATCGCCCATATGCATAATCATTGCACCTATCAACGCGCCGCTGCGGCGCATTTCACTCTTTGCGTATTCTGGCGTTACCCCGTCGCGCTGCATGATGCGGTGGTACTCCATCCAGTATTGCCGATAGCGGAGATCGTTTTCCGGATTCACCAGTTCAAAATGTTCACCAATACGAATTCTTAAGCCTAGCTTTCTGATACGAGCTTCAACCACCGCAGGGCGCCCTATTAAAATTGGCAGTGCCACACTGTCATCCACCACCATCTGCACGGCCTGCAGTACACGCTCATCCTCACCTTCCGCATAGACCAGTCGCTTGGGACTTTTCTTCGCCAGATCGTACACCGGCTTCATCAACAGGGCTGACTGATTGACGAAGTGTGAAATTTTTTCACGATAGGCATCCATATCTGCAATCGGACGGGTTGCCACACCGCTATCCATCGCAGCTTTTGCAACCGCAGGGGCAACCTGAGTAATCAGCCGTGGATCAAATGCTTTGGGTATCAAATACTCTGCGCCAAAGCCGGGACTGACATCACCATAAACTGCCGCGACCACATCACTCTGCTCCGCTTCGGCGAGCTCAGCTATCGCATATACGGCTGCACGCTTCATTTCCTCATTGATTGTGGTTGCACCCACATCAAGCGCACCACGGAACATGTAGGGAAAGCACAATGCATTATTGACCTGGTTCGGGTAATCGGAGCGACCGGTCGCCAATATCGCATCAGGCCGTACTGCGATGGCCTGCTCAGGCAAGATTTCAGGGTTTGGATTTGCCAATGCAAAGATCAAGGGCTGTGTTGCCATCTTTGCCACCATTTCAGGTTTCAGCACGCCTCCTGCCGATAACCCCAGAAACACATCGGCATCAGCAATCACTTCCGCTAATGTGCGTGCGCCTGTGGCGATCGCATAACGCGATTTATTATCGTCCATCTCCTCGGTGCGCCCCTGATAAACCACGCCTTTGATATCGGTTACGATGATGTTCTGCATGCGCAGACCCAGACAAACCAGCATGTCCAGGCAGGCAAGCGCTGCCGCACCGGCACCGGAAACAACCAGTTTGATATCAGCTATGTTTTTATTTACCACCTTAAGGCCATTCAGCAATGCAGCGCCTACGATAATAGCCGTGCCATGCTGATCGTCGTGAAATACCGGGATACGCATGCGCTCACGCAGTTTGCGCTCAATATAAAAACATTCGGGTGCTTTGATGTCTTCCAGATTGATGCCGCCGAAGGTGGGCTCCAGCGAGGCGATGATATCAACCAGCTTGTCCGGGTCAGACTCATTAATTTCCAGATCGAACACGTCGATCCCGGCAAATTTCTTGAACAGAACGCCCTTGCCTTCCATCACCGGTTTTGCGGCCAACGGACCAATAGCACCCAAACCCAATACTGCGGTGCCATTGGTAATTACCGCGACCAAATTACCCCGTGCGGTGAGATTGAGCGCCTCGGCCGGATCGGCCACGATAGCGTCACAGGCTGCCGCCACGCCAGGCGAGTAGGCCAAGGCAAGATCTCGCTGCGTTTGCATCGGCTTGCTCGGCTCGACCGAAATCTTGCCGGCCGGGCTCATGCGGTGATATTGCAGGGCATCCTTGCGAAGTTGCTCGTCCATGCTTGTCTCGCACTAAGAAATTGAATTGATTATACCGGAGGCAGGTTAATCGCCTTAGTCAACATTATCAGCTGTTTTATACGTCAATTGTTTGTATGAAACGATTTAACTCTACTACTTTTCCAAAATTCAATTCGCGATTCAGGAAATCGCCTCCCACATTTTCTGCAAACGCTTTACCGACACAATCACCGGTGTTTTCAGTTCCTGTGCGAATAGCGAAACCCGCAACTCCTGCAGCATCCAGCCGAACTCATCAACCTTGCTGTCGACATCGCCTTGCTGTGCCGCCAACTTGCGTTGCCATGTCTGCTGCAAGGCCTGCATTTGCGCATACTGGCGTGTATCGCGGGCCGGGTCGGCACGCAGTTTTTCCAGACGCACGTTGATCGCTTTCAGGTAACGCGGTAGATATTGCAATCGCTCATAGGGTGTCTGCGCAACAAACTCCTTGTGCAGCAGCCACTCACATTGCGCCTTGATATCCTGGATGGCTGCGCCATGCGCTTTAAACCCTGGAAGGTTTTTTTGCAGCGCGTGATATTCGATCAGCACAGTACTGACCAGCCGCGCGATTTCCTGAGCTACCAGATTCAAACGGCTCTTGGCCTCTTTGCAACGCGTTGCAAATTCTTTTTCATTTGAAGGTAACGGATCAGCCAGGCAGCTGCGGTCAAAAGTCACAGCAAAAATTTGCCTCTGCAAATCCTCCGCGCTGCCAAAAGGCAGGAACTGCATGGCCATGTTCTGGCCATACTCCTTGCTGGAGAATACATTCTTTTCCAGAAATTTAACCTGTTCTTTCAACGCCAGCATAAACAAGCGGCGCAAGCCAAGACGGTGCGAGGCATGTGCCACCTCACGGGTATCAAAGGCCTGCAACACGACGGCATCCCTGTCGTCCACCAGCGCATTGAATAATGTGATGGCCTGCCCGGCACGCACTATTTCTGTGGTCGCCTTAAAATCGCCCAGCGACCATTCGGTGATGCGCACTTTGCCTGCCAGAGGTACCGGCGCACCCGTAGGTGCAACAGTAACCACAGACGGACCCTGCTTCGGTGCCAGCTCGCTGCGCAATTGGGCAAAGTTGCGCGACACACCCAGTTGGCGGCCATGCTCATCTATCACCACAAAATTCATCAGCAGATGCAGTGGCAATTGCTCAAGCCTGAAAGCGTCCAGTGGTACATCCAGTTGCTTCTTCGCGCGTATATAACGCGACAAGACCAGCAGCAGGCCGGTATCCGAAGGCTTGATCTCCGCACAGAATTTCGCTGCAAATTCGGGTACCGGTACACAGTTACGGCGGATTTTCTGCGGCAGGGTTTTAAGCAGTTGCGCGACTTTTTCTGCGAGCAAACCGGGCACCAGATATTCGCAAACCGATGCCGATACCTGATTGATCAGCGCCAGCGGTATCGTCAGGGTGACACCGTCATCGTTCTTGCCCGGCGCAAAGTTGTAGCCCAGCGCATAGCTCACATTATTCATCACCAACTGCGGCGGAAACAGGTCGGTGGTGATGCCCTCCGCTTCATGCCGCATCAGGTCATCACGCTTTAAATACAGCAGTTTTGCATTTTCGCGTTCGGCCTCTTTGCGCCATGCTTCAAATGCCACACCGTTATGAATATCAGACGGAATGCGGCTATCGTAAAACGCGTAAATAAGTTCGTCATCCACCAGCACATCGGGGCGGCGCGATTTATGTTCCAGCGCTTCAATGTCCTGTATCAGTTTCTGGTTGTGCGCAAAGAACGGGGCGCTGGTATTGAATTCACCGCCCACCAGCGCCTGCCGAATAAATACGCCACGCGACCCCTCCACATTCATCGGGCCGTAGTGCACGCGCTTCTTCGGATTAAGTAAAAGCCCGAACAGCGTGCTTCGTTCGAATGCGGCAACTTGAGCTGCTTTCTTTTCCCAGTGCGGATCAAAGTAATGGCGCTTGATCAAATGCGACGCCACTTCCTCCAGCCACTGCGGCTCAATACGTGCGACACATCGCGCATAGAGTTTTGTTGTTTCCACAATCTCGGCAGCGACGACCCACTTTGCTCCCTTCTTTGCCAGCACGGAATTAGGCGCGATAAAAAATTTAATCTCGCGCGGACCGAGATAATAGGGTTCGCGTTCAACACCCTTGCAACCGATATTGCCGAGCAGTCCGGCAAGCAGGGCTTTGTGTATATGCTCATAGCTGGCAGGCTGCTCATTAAGACGCATGCCCATCTCCACTACCTGGGCGTGCAACTGCTGGTACAACTCATGCCACTCGCGTAAACGCATTGCTGACAAAAACTTGTCACGACACTCGCTAGCCCACAGGCGATTACTTTTCTTGTGTTTGATCGCTTCCTGAAACCAGGCCCACAATTTTACATAGGCAAGAAAATCGGAACTTTCATCGTTAAATATTTTATGCGCCGCTTCCGCGGCTTCTCGCCGCTCGGAAGGACGGTCACGCGGGTCCTGCAATGACAGCGCGCTGGCAATAACAAGAATTTCCCGCAGGCAATGGTACTGTCGACCGGCCAGCAACAGGCGCGCGATTTTCGGATCCAGCGGAAACTTCGCCAGCTCTTTACCCAGCGGCGTGAGTTGTCGTGTTTCAGTAATCGCACCCAGCTCTGCCAACAACTGGTAGCCATCAGAAATTGCGCGTGATCCCGGCGCTTCAATGAAAGGAAATTTTTCGACCTCACCCAGACGCAACGCACTCATGCGCAGTATCACCGTCGCCAACGACACGCGGAAAATTTCCGCATCAGTATATTCAGGGCGGGCAATAAAATCAGGCTCGTCATACAGCCGCACACAGATGCCGCTCATCACCCGGCCACAGCGGCCTGAACGCTGATTGGACGCGGCCTGCGAAACTTTCTCGATACGCAGCTGTTCTACTTTCTGCCTGATGCTGTAGCGGTTGATACGCGCCAGCCCGCTGTCTATCACATAGCCGATATTGGGAACCGTAAGCGAGGTCTCTGCCACATTGGTGGCCAGCACCACCCGCCGCATACCCGAGGTGGGCTTAAACACCCTGTCCTGTTCCGCTGCCGACAAACGCGAAAACAATGGCAGCATCTCCACACCCTTGGGATGGCGCTTGCGCAAGGCTTCTGCGGTGTCACGTATCTCGCGCTCACCCGGCAGAAACACCAGCACGTCGCCGCGCAAGCCACCGACACTGAGCTCATCCAGTGCACTACACACGGCTTGCGGCACATCCTGCAGATCGCCTTCTTCGTTCTGTTGCGGTGTGCGGTAACGCACCTCAACCGGATAACTTCGCCCGCTCACTTGTAATACAGGCGCGCCGGAAAAGTGTTTGGAGAAACGTTCTGCATCCAGCGTGGCGGAGGTAATAATCAGCTTGAGTTCTCTTCTGCGCGGCAAAATCTGCACAAAATAACCGAGCAAAAAGTCGATATTGAGCGAGCGTTCATGCGCCTCGTCAATGATGATCGTATCGTATCTTTTTAACAGCGGATCAGTCTGTATCTCCGCCAGCAAAATACCGTCTGTCATCAACTTGATGCAGGTGTCTGGCGAGACGCGATCGTTGAAACGAATCTTGTAGCCTACCATGCCACCCAGTTCGGTTTTCAGCTCAAATGCAATCCGGCTTGCCACTGTGCGTGCCGCTACACGTCTTGGCTGTGTATGCGCTATCGCCCCTTGCACACCTCGTCCAATACTGATGCAAATTTTTGGCAGCTGCGTGGTCTTGCCAGAACCTGTCTCGCCACACACGATGACTACCTGATTGTCGTTAATCGCCCGGGCTAATTCTTCGCGACGAAGGACGACAGGCAGGTCGGCAGGGTATTCGAGCGGCCCCAGAAGCGCTATACGTGCCGCACGCCGTGCTTGTGGCGTAGTGCTGTCTGGCGGGCTTGTGACTGGTGCGGCTGTAAGATGAATCATAGCGCGGAATTTTACCTGTTGCGCGAAGCGGGGTTCAAATCAAATGATTGGCAATAAGCGCAAGAGCCCTGTTTATCACTTGATTGCATTTACAATCGAGCGATAAACAGGGCTCCTATAAGCTAACCTTGTTCTATCAATAATTTGCTACGCCAAGGGTGATGGCTCCAGACCACTCTGCACCCAGCCTATCATTCCGCCACGCAAATTGTAGACATTGTCATAACCCTGTTGCTGCAGGAACATGCAAGCCTGGGCAGAACGCGCGCCACTGCGGCAGATAAACACCAATTTTTCTTCACGCTTGAATTCACTCACTCTAACCGGCAAGGTATGCAAAGGCACAGCTTCCGCTCCTGATACAGTACCGGATGCGATTTCGCCCATGCCGCGCACGTCTATCACGCGCATATTTGGTTGCTTTTCCTGCACCCAGCTGGCTAGCTCGGGGGCATCGATTTCTTTTATGTTGTTAAACATTTACTTGCTCCTTATTCAAATCTACCCGGATCATATTAGCACAATCTAATATAATGGTAAAGCTTAACTATTCCCTTGTTTGCTGCGTCAATTGGAAGCACACCCTGCCTCTTTTATTCTCACGCAAGGCGAGTTTATATCCTGATTGCTCTGCCCAGCGTGCAGCCTGAAAAAGGCCGATGCCCAAGCCATCCTCCGAATCAACAACTGTTCGCAACACATTTCGCACCTTGTTGCCCGAAACTTCCTCCCCGTTGTCGCATACTGTAAACGTCAGCGGATCGCCGCTCACACTGACCGTCACATCGATTTCGGCTTCACGCAAACGTTTGTTACGCGCATTGTCGATAAGATTATCTGCAACGTTGTCAAATAATCCTTGTGGGATTGGCTGCGCATCCGCTTCGTTCTCGTTTACCCAGTCTATATTGCGATATTGATGCCGCTGTTGCAGATTCTGCCACCACGTTGATAGTGGCACCATGATGGCATCCGCCTCACCTTCCGGTACCTTTAGTTTTTCAAGTATTAACTGGATCCGCTGTGCCAATACAGGCAATTGATGCTGCATGATCTGCTGTGATTGTTCCGGCTGGCTTTCGGCAATCGATATGAGCCCCAACAAGTATTGCAACATATTTTTAAAGTCGTGGGTCAGGCGTGCGCCTGTTTCATGCACTGCCTGCAGATGAACCATTTCACGCAGCCGCTGTTCACGCCGCTTGGTCTGCAGGAAATAGGCCAGCATCTGGGTCAGCAAATACATATGCATCAGCATTGTTGGCGCTATTCTTTGCCGGGTAAATAATTTGATATGCAAGTCCTGATCACTCACTTCTATGTAGTACGCGCTAATGGCACCCTGATTCCCGCTACCGTCGGTTGACGCCCAGGATATGCCGCTATACCAGGGCAACTCTGCCAGATATTCTGCCGCGCGATCAAGGAAAGCAGGGGGGCTTGATTCCTGTTGCGCTGCATTGGCCATCTGCTTGATCCATAGTTCAAATGGTGTACCGATATTCAAAAAATGGCGTGAAAAAATTTGCGCAAATCCGGTAAAGCCCATACGGGG
>JANXWX010000013.1 GCA_025350915.1 Nitrosomonadales bacterium | reverse complement strand
CCGTATCCCGCTATCATCGCCACCACTGAGTAGGCGCCACGACAGCGTTTGTGCACATTTGAGACTGCTGCGAATATCGAACCCACATCCAGACGAAACTGTTTGCATTCGCGTTGTAACTCATGCGCCAAGACGTTGAGCAGCACTTCCGAATCGGAACTGGTATTGACATGCCGCAAGTCGTCCAGAAATAATTCTTTTTGCAATTGCAGGGTGTTGGTGAGATTGCCGTTGTGGCTCAGCACGATACCAAAAGGCGAATTCACGTAAAAAGGCTGGGCTTCATTGTGATCTACCGAAGAACCGGCCGTCGGGTAGCGCACATGGGCGATGCCTGCATTGCCGGCAAGTGCGCGCATATTGCGCGTGCGGAACACATCATGCGCCAGGCCGTTACCCTTGTGCAGATGGAACGTATTGCCTTCCAGTGTGGCAATACCCGCAGCATCCTGACCCCGGTGCTGCAATACTTGCAGTCCGTCATACAGTAACTGGTTTACCGGGCTTCGCGATACGACGCCTAAAATGCCACACATATGGGTGATTCCTTAAATATTAAATTAGAAGCTGACACGTTTCGCCATCTCGTCCGGCAGCACATTTTTCACTAACAGCGCTACATTTTTCAACGGCTTGCTTAGCAATGCATCGCGCCAGAATGGTGTTTGCGGCAGCTTGGTTAATCCGGCCAGCAACACCAGCGCCAACACCAATAACAATCCACGCACCAAACCGAACATCGCGCCGGTCACACCATCTGTGCGCCAATCCAATCCAAAAGACTTGATCAGCTTATTGATTGCCCAAGCCGCAATCCCGCATAGAATCAGGGTGATAATAAACACCGTTGAAAAGGATGCCGCACTTCTCAGGGCTTCACTCTCAAGCACGGCAGGCATGGAGTCGGTAAATTCTGCCGTCCAGGATTTCGCTACAAAATATGAAGTACCCCAGCTAAGCAACGATAATATTTCATATACCAGGCCGCGCCACCATCCAAGCAACACCGATAAAATGATGATCACGAGGATGATGTAATCAAATTCCGTCATGCTTATTTGATATTGACCACATCCGGTTTCATCCCCTGGATTTCCAATTTTTGGCGAATTTTGTCGGCTTCAGCCTGAGTTGCATAGCCACCTATACGCACGCGTGTTTTGTTCCCGGCCTTTTCGGTATAGCTGGGGTAGCCATCCTTGCTTAATTTTTCATGCAGCTTTTTAGCCGCATCTGCATGCGCAAAAGCGCCCACCTGCACAACAAAGCCGGCGTGTTTTTTTGCTACTGGTGTGATTGCTTCCTTCACGGCAGGTTTGGCAGCTACTTTAGGCTTGGCATCCACTTTTACTTCCGGAATTTCTTTTGGTTTTACTTCTGCGACGGGCTTGGTTTCCACCTTGGGCGCAACGATTGCAGGCACAGGCTTGGTATCCAGGAGAGGCGCGATAACCGGTTTGGCGACGACTGGCGGTGTCGCAGTTGCAGGTACCACTGGAGCTTGCGCCACAGCAGAACTGGCAGCTAAGGGCGGCAAAGCCATTTTTGGGACAAATTCGCCGACCTTGTCTTTATCCGGAATATTCAATTCGATATCTTGAGTGGGTGCGGGTGGTTCTTTATCCAGTAACATGGGCAGCAATACAACAACCATGATAGTCAGCACGATTGCCCCTAACAAGCGACGTCGCGCTTGTCTTTTCAGGGTTAATTCTTCATCTGTAATAACTTGTTTTACCATAATCACCATTGCGGAAGCCTGTTACCGTGCTTTCGCACGCAGCGCTTCTGCCACCGTATAGAAAGAACCAAAGGTTATAATTCTATCATCTTCATCCGCCACTTTACAGGCATGATGCAAGGCCTCGGTCACGGTTGCAAAAGTCAGCAATTCACCATCAATCAGCTCATCTTTTACGACCTGGGCCAGTTCTTCTGAAGTAGCGCCACGAGGCGTATTGATTCCGGCAACCAGCCACACATCCACCTGCCAAATCAGCTCACGGACAACACCCGCCATATCCTTGTCTTTAAGCATGGCACAAACCGCATAAGTCTTGGGGAATGGTTGCATGGCGGCGAGATTTTGGGCCAATGAATGAGCTGCATGGGGGTTGTGCGCCACGTCCAGTATTAATTGCGGCCTTCCCGGCACGACCTGAAACCTGCCCGGCAGTTCTACCTCAGTCAATCCGCGCCGGATGGCAGCCATACTCACCGGCAACTGTTCCTTCAGCGCGTCAAGTACGGCCAATACCGAGCTGGCATTATTGAGCTGAAAGGCACCCCGCAAAGCCGGATAGGGCAAGCTGCTGCGTTTGCCTTGGCCTATAAAATCCCATTGCATTTCAGCGGCCTGAAAGCTGAACTGTTTACCCAGTTGCCATAGGGTCGCACCAATTTTTTCAGCCTGTGTAACGATGTTAGCCGGCATATCCATATCGCCAAATATCGCGATTTTGCCTGCTCGAAAAATGCCCGCTTTTTCATAAGCGATCAGCTCGCGGGTATCACCCAAATAGTCGGTATGGTCAATATCTACGCTGGCTACCACGGCGCAGTCATTGTCAAAAACGTTGACTGCATCAAGCCTGCCACCCAACCCGACTTCAAGAATGGCAACCTCCACGTCATGCGCAATGAAACATTGCATCGCAGCCAGCGTGCCGAATTCAAAATAGGTGAGTGGAATATCATTTCTGGCTTGCTCTATGTGTGCAAATGAAACACATAGCTCAACATCGCTGGCCTGGCGTTTGCCGATGCGTACACGTTCGTTGTAATCAAGGAGGTGTGGCGAGGTATAACACCCAACCCGATATCCGGCCGCGTGCAATATCGCTTCGAGCATGGCAGAAACCGAGCCTTTGCCGTTGGTACCACCTACAACGATCACAGGAAAAGTTGGATCAAGTTGCAGACGCTGTTTAACCTCGGCAACACGCTCCAAACCTAGTGCGATTGTTTTGGGATGCAGCGATTCCAGATACTGCAACCACGCTTGCAACGACTGCGGAAATGGTTGCATCAGTTAAGCTGCCAGCGGCACGGCTGCAGGCTGTTTGCTAAGCAAGGTTATCAGGGTCGTCAGTTGGTCACGCATCTGGCGGCGGTCAACTATCATATCGATGGCACCATGATCCAGCAAAAATTCTGCACGCTGAAAGCCTTCGGGCAGGGTCTCGCGTACTGTTTGCTGAATTACGCGCGCACCGGCAAATCCGATCAGCGCATTGGGCTCGGCCACCACCACGTCTCCCATAAAGGCAAAGCTGGCTGATACACCGCCCATGGTCGGATCGGTCAGTACCGAGATAAACGGTAATCTGGCTTCACTTAGCTGGGTCAGGGCCGCACAGGTTTTCGCCATTTGCATTAGAGACAACAAACCTTCCTGCATGCGTGCGCCGCCACTGGCAGCGAAACAGATAAACGGCATTTTTTGCTCAATCGCCAGTTGTACACCGCGCACAAAACGCTCACCCACAACAGAGCCCATCGAACCGCCCATAAAGCTGAATTCAAACGCTGCCACAATCACCGGCACGGCATGAAT
The DNA here is from genome assembly GCA_025350915.1 of Nitrosomonadales bacterium. Classification (GTDB taxonomy): domain Bacteria; phylum Pseudomonadota; class Gammaproteobacteria; order Burkholderiales; family Gallionellaceae; genus 39-52-133. The sequence goes on along the minus strand of JANXWX010000013.1, from coordinate 7,143 downwards.
ACTGCCTTGATGCACTACCAGCGCATCATCCTCACCGGTATCCGTTTTGGCTGCTGTCAGGCGTTCGCTGTATTTGCGGCTGTCCTTGAATTTCAGGGTATCAACCGGTAACACTTCGGCACCGATTTCAAAGCGCCCTTCACTATCCAGCAACCAGTCCAGTCGCGTCCGCGCCGTAATACGATGATGATGATTGCATTTGGGACAGACGCTCAGATTTTTTTCCAGATCGGCGTGATACAGCACCGCCTGACAGGATGGACATTTATGCCACAAACCATCGGGGACGCTTTTCTTAAGGTCCGCACTATCCCTGCGTTTAATTTTGGGTGGTAATAATTTTTGAAACCAGCTCATATTAATTTTTCCCCTTCATGCTTGATCAATTGCTGTACGAAATTCTTTTATCAGCCTGGAAACATTTTCCAGAATCTGATTTTCATTTGAACCTTCAATTTCCTGAACAATACGGCTTCCCACTACCACGCCATCGCACAAAGCTGCCACTGCCTGCGCTGTCTGCGCGTCGCGTATGCCGAAGCCAACACCTATGGGCAACTTGATATGCGCACGCAATTGCGGCATCTTTTCGGTGATGGCGGTCAGATCAATATTTCCAGCACCGGTTACACCTTTCAATGAAACATAGTACACATAACCGCGTGCCAGCTTGGCAACCAGCTTGATGCGTGCTTCATTGGTAGTAGGTGCCAACAAAAAGATCGGATCAATACCATGCTTCTGCAAATGCTCGAATGCTTCATGACTCTCTTCAGGTGGAAAATCTACCGTCAACACACCATCCACGCCAACATCTGCACAGCGCTGCGCAAATTTTCCCCAGCCCATCGCCTCGATCGGATTGCCATAGCCCATCAGCACTACCGGTGTGAGATTGTCTTTGCTGCGAAAATCTGCCACCAACTGCAACACATCCTTCAACCCTACATTATGTTTGAGGGCACGTTCGGAAGCACGCTGAATGACAGGTCCATCCGCCATCGGATCAGAAAAGGGCACGCCCAGCTCAATCACATCCGCGCCTGACGCGACCAGAGCATGCATCAAAGGTACGGTAACTGAGGGATTGGGATCACCGGCGGTAACAAAGGGAATGAGCGCCTTGCGCTGTTGCTGTTTAAGTAATTCAAATTTGCTTTGTAAGCGCGACATAGGGGGACTCGTTAAAGCGTAATTCCGGACAGGCGTGCTACCGTGTTGATATCTTTGTCGCCACGGCCGGACAGGTTAACCAGCAGCACCTTGTCCTTTGCCATGGTGGGAGCAATTTTTGCGGCATAGGCCAGCGCATGGCTGGATTCAAGTGCAGGAATAATTCCTTCCAAACGGCACAGGTCGTGAAAACCCTGTAAGGCTTCATCGTCGGTAATTGCCACATATTCTGCACGACCCGTATCTTTCAACCAGCAATGTTCAGGTCCAACACCGGGGTAATCCAGCCCGGCCGAGATAGAATGCGTCTCGATAATCTGGCCATTATCATCCTGCATCAGATAAACACGGTTGCCATGCAATACGCCCACCTTGCTATTGGAGGTTAAAGGTGCGGCATGTTGCCCACTGGCCAAGCCAAGGCCACCCGCCTCAACACCGACAATTTTGACGCTTTTTTCCTCGATATAAGGATAAAACAAGCCGATAGCATTGGAACCGCCGCCAACACAGGCAATCACCATGTCCGGCTGGCGGCCTATCATTTCAGGCATCTGCACCTTTGCCTCGTTGCCGATCACACATTGAAAGTCGCGCACCATCATCGGGTAAGGATGGGGGCCGGCGGCTGTGCCAAAAATGTAGAAGGTACTCTCGACGTTTGTCACCCAGTCACGAATCGCTTCATTACAGGCATCCTTGAGTGTTCTTGAACCACTCTCAACCGGCACGACTTTGGCACCAAGGAGTTTCATGCGATAAACGTTGGGGGCCTGACGCTGTATATCTTCAGCACCCATATAAACGATGCATTCCATGCCAAAACGTGCAGCAACGGTTGCGGTCGCGACACCATGCATACCGGCACCCGTTTCGGCTATCACACGTTTTTTGCCCATACGTTTGGCAAGCAAAGCCTGCCCTATGGCGTTGTTAATCTTGTGCGCACCGGTATGATTCAGGTCTTCACGCTTCAGGTAGATTTGGGCGCCGCCCAAACGGGATGACCAATTTTTGGCGTGATAAATCGGACTGGGGCGACCAACATAGTGTTTAAGTTCATAGGCGAACTCTGCCTTGAACTCGGCATCATCACGGAAGCGCAAATATTGCTGCTTCAATTCTTCAACGGCAGGTATCAGCGTTTCTGCCATGAAAATGCCGCCATAAGGACCAAAATGGCCGGTGCTATCAGGAAAGTCGTAACTCAATCTTTTGCCTCTTGGATAAATGCAGCCGACGTCACTGCATTTATATAATTTGTTTATATACCGTGCCGCTATTTTTGTTTAAGTTCGTACCGTTGTACGATGGCCGCGCATGGCGCCGGAACGATGTGAAAGTAGCAAATCCATCCTGTTAACCTCATGAATAAATGCATCCATTTTAGCTGCATCTTTAATGCCTTTGCTAGCTTCAACACCGCTTGATATATCGACTGCATAGGGTCGAACTTGTCTGATTGCATTACCAATATTGCCGGTATTCAAACCACCGGAAAGTATGACCGGGAGCGGCAAATCATGGGGTATCAAAGCCCAATCAAATGATGAACCTGTACCACCCGGCGTGCCTTCCACATAGGCATCCAGAATTAATCCTTTTGCGCTGGCGAAATCAGCCGCGCATTGTACCAAATCCACGCCATCTCTAACCCGTATTGCTTTTAAATATGGCTTGCCAAATTGCTCGCAGAACGCTGCAGTTTCATCACCATGGAACTGCAATACATCCAGGGGCACTGATTTCATCACATCTCGCACAGCATCAGCAGTGGCGTTAACAAATAAACCCACTATCGTCACAAAAGGGAAAACCACATCGGTAAGTTGCACAGCCTGCTGTACACTCACGTGACGCGGGCTTTTATCATAAAACACCAGTCCCAGCGCATCAGCGCCACAACGTACTGCATCCAGAACGTCCTCAACCCGGGTTATGCCGCAAATTTTAATTCGTGTCTTATCAGCCTAAAATCATTGATAGATTTAGCAAAAGCAGTATTGTAATGGTATTCAGGGACAAGACCAAACTAAGAAACTTAATAAAACCAGGGTTTAATTACTACTCACTTTGCTTTATTTGCGGCAAACCCCATTTGGGATCATAACCAATATGGCGAAGATACAGGCCGTCAGGCGCAAAGGTCGGTGCAGCCTTGCTCCGGTCTCGGCCGTTTAGAATCTGCTCCAGCCACTTTGGCTCGTGCTTGCCATTGCCCACATACACAAGACAACCCATAATATTGCGCACCATATGGTGCAAAAATGCATTGCCAGTCAAATCCAGGCTGATCAATTCGCCCTGTTGTTGCATCGATATATGGGTCAATGTTTTGACGGGAGACTTGGCTTGGCATTCCGATGCACGAAACGCGCTAAAGTCATGCTTGCCCAACAAATACTGGGTGGCTTCCTGCATTTTTTCCACATCCAAATCCTGGTGATACCAGCCGGCCTTGCCATATAGCAGTGCGCTACGCATTGAGCGGCAATACAGATGATAACGATAGCTGCGTGCCTGAGCCGAAAATCGGGCATGAAATTCATCATCGACCTCATGCGCCCATAACACCACAACACTGGCTGGCAAAAACGCATTTGTACCACGCACCCAGGCCGTGAGCGGACGGTTAGCCTGGGTATCAAAATGTACTACCTGTTCAAGCGCATGAACACCTGTATCTGTACGACCTGCGGCGATAATACTGATACCCCCACCGGAAATATGCTTTAAAGCTGCCTGCAATACATCCTGTACCGTCCGGCCATCAGGCTGGCTCTGCCAACCGTTATAGGGACTTCCATCATATTCGATTCCCAAGGCTATTCTCATAACGTCATCCCCAATACAACTGCTGTTGATGACGCAAGCAGCAACCAATCGAACAAGCTCAATTTTGTTACTTTCAATTCAATGACTCCCCCTAAAGCCTCGTCGGGTTTAAGCGATTGCTCCAGCATTGCTTGCCAATTATCAGTTTTTTTCAACAAAGCACTTTCGGCATATTGCAGGGTCAATGCCAATCTCACGGCGATACGTTCTCTCGACAATCCAACGTAGCGTAAAGGGTAAAGCATGATATACATACCCGAAACAAGTTCAGCTTGCGACAGTGAAACCAGCAAGAGTGTGAGACCGGCCAATATCATGATCAGGCGCGTAATTTGTTGCAAGCCATTAGCAATTCCGCTATCTACAGGGCTAAGGACACCCATATCGGGCCAAATCGGATTCCCTGCACTTGCATAAGAATAAATCAAAAATAGCGATATCAAAATCCAACGTGTTCGTCGCGCCAGTATAAAAAATCGACCGGCACAACATGCTGTTGTGATTAACAACAAGATACCGCCAAACAGGAATAGTTCATATCCTTGCAACAGCTGTACTGTAATCAACAAGCACGTCCAAAGATAGATCTGCACGACCGGATGAGGTTTGCCGAGTGTATTGTTCAAATGCGCCATAGATTATCCCAATTCCTATCCAGGCTTGATCAACCTAATTTGTGCATACGACCAGTGAGTTAGTATTTTAAATAAAAAAGGCAGCCTTCTATCGGGCTGCCTTTTTTAACTCGAACAAAAATCCTTAAGCGGTTATTTGTTGCAACAGTCTGTCAGCCGAATCACGTTGAGCCTGATCTCCATCACGTTTAACTTCTTCAAGAATTTCTCGCGCACCGTCTGCATCACCCATTTCCTGATACGCTTTCGCCAAATCCAGTTTGGTAGCAACTTCGTGCCACTGCTCGTCCTTGCCTTCACCACCCGCATGTACAGGCGGAGTATCTTCGTCAAGATTGATATTGATATTGCCAAAATCAATATCAATTTTATCGGGAGAGGGTGACTTGCCGGAAGAGGCTCCTATACTGCCACTGGTAGGAAAGTCGATCGAAAAGGGATTGTCATTGTCTACTGCAGGTTTTGCCCGCTCTTCAATAGGCTTCGTTTCACTTGTTGGTATTTCAAACACCAGATCATTGAAATTCAGCGCTGTGGAAGTTGTTTCCATGTCGAATGCAGGAGACGAAGACGAAGCACTTAGGCCATTGTTACTCAGATCGAAGTCCATACTAGATGATTGCGAAGACTTGGTATTGCCACTCAGATCAAAGTCCATTGTTTGAGTCTCGGCAAAGTTTTTGGCCTCTCCGGGTAAAATGCCCGAGATATCAAAATCCATTGGCGAAGCGGCCTCTGCTGCCTGAACATCTGCACGCGATAAAATGCTTGTCGCATCAACATCCGCAGAAGACTTTGACTTGCTTAGAATGGTTGTTTTGGAGAAATCCTCTGCAATATTTTTCTTGGTACTTCCACTGACTGCTGATTGACTGCCGGTCAAATCAAAATCCATCTTGAAGTCTTTGGCAGCAACCGCATTGCTGCCTGTGCTCGCGTCAGCCTTGGATAAACCAAGATCGAAGTCCACTTCCGCTGGCGGCCTTTCCCTGTTTCTCACTTCGCCTTTTGCGTCGCCATAGTTCGGATTGCCGGGATCAATATCACGTCCCATCACTGCAGCACGCTCCCAGGCTCCGGTATCTCCCGAATCTTTAATTTCCTGCGCGTATTTGGAAAATGTTTTTACATCTTGACGGGTTGCGTATATAGACAAGAGTTTCAGTTTGATCTGAACATTGGAAGAGTTTTTACTTAGCGCATCCTTCAGGATTTCTTCAGCCTGTACATCACGGCCAAAGTTAAGGAAAAGATCCGCTTCACTGATAGGATCCACATCATCCAGTGATGCTGCAACTGACATTGGCGTAGCCGATGCGGAACTACTTGCTGAAGCCTGGGTAAAATCACCGGTATCCGGTGAAGGCGCGACAGGCGTTCTCCAACTTCCTGTCCCCTCGCCTACTTCGCTATTTTTTTTTGTAGTTTTTTTTTGACCGCCCTTGCCGCGACGCATCATTACAAAACCCAGACCACCCAGCCCTAAAACCACAGCCGCTACCACAGTCATAATAATTGGGTCATCAAGCACCATGGCCAGATACTTGTTAAACATGGCCATGATATCAAAGTCATCACTGGCTGGTGTGGGAGTAGGCGCAACGGCTGCGGCAGGCGCCTTAACTGGAGGCGTTACCACCGCAGGCTTTGGTGTCTCAGCCTGCGCAACGTCTGGAACAGGCTTGGCTTTAAGCTCAACCAGCTTGCTCACATCCTTGTTGATATTTTCCAGCTGGGCTAACTTTTTCTGCTCCTCTTGCACTTGCTTGCTTTTGGCTGTTGCATCATCAGCCTTGGCGATCATTTTTTCTTTCTTGGTTGCGCCGCTACCTGTAACGGCTTTATCCCCCAGAGACTCGCCCTTCGACAGTCTCAATACTTCTTTAGAGGATTCTTTGGCTACGGGTGCTTTCTCAGCGACAGCCGTGTTAATTTTACCCGCAACTTCCTGCTTGGGCGCCTGTTCCGGCGCCATAGACTGAGCAGCAGCCAACTTTTGACGATAGTCCTGCCAGTCAGCAACCTGAGCACGAATTTCCTTTATAGCCGCTGACTGGCTTACCTTCTCAATTTCACCCGCTTCCGGCATGCGCAATATCTTGCCGGCCCTGATACGGTTCATGTTTTTGCCATCAAATTTCTTGGCGTTGGCGCGATACATCGCCACCAGCATGCGCTCCAGACTGACATCGACCGGTTTAATTTCGTCGGCAATTCTACCCAGCGTATCGCCTTTTTCTACAATTACCGAACCTGTAGTTGCTGACTGAGATGCGGCTGCCAAAGGCTCTACATTTACCTGTTCCGCAGGTACAAACTTGCCCGGCTCTGCCAATACGGGCTCTGCTGCCACTGGTTCTGCCGCAACCATGTCAGCATTCGTTAAACTGCTTTGGGCGGGTACTTTTTCTGCGGGAACTGGTTCTGCAGCTACAGTAGCCTCTACCATAGGCGCCGCTACTGGCTCGGCGGCTACCATCGCAGCTTCTTTAGGAGTCGT
>JANXWX010000142.1 GCA_025350915.1 Nitrosomonadales bacterium | reverse complement strand
CGTGCCAAGAGCGAATTTCTGGCCAGCATCAGCCATGAGTTACGCACGCCACTCAATGCCATCCTCGGTTTTGCGCAACTATTCAGTCTCGACGAAAAATTACCGGCAGAAACACGCAGCAATTCACATCAAATTTTACGGGCCGGGCAACATCTGCTGTCATTGGTAAATGATCTGATCGATCTTGCGCGCATTGAGTCGAACAAGCTGGAGCTGTCCATGGAGTCCGTTGCGCTTAAAGACGTAATATGTGACAGCTTGAATATGGTTCAGTCCATGGCCAATGATAACGACATCAAAATCTTCACCGTGCAGTGCGAGACGATGGAAATTACTGTATGGGCAGACTATAACCGCCTGCGTCAGGCGATGATTAATTTGCTCACCAATGCGATCAAGTACAACAAGCCAGACGGCAAGGTGCACCTGTTATGTGAAGCCCATGCGGGCAAGGTACATATTTCCGTAACGGATACCGGCGGCGGTATTCCGGTCGATAAGCAATCGCGGGTATTTGTAGCCTTTGACCGTCTCGGTGCAGAGCGCGGTGAGATAGAGGGCACCGGTATCGGCCTGGTCATCACCAAACGGATTGTTGAAGCGATGGGCGGGGCGATAGGCTTTGAAAGCAAGCCGGGTGTGGGCAGCACATTCTGGATGGAGTATCCCCAAGTCATCAAAGCCGGAGCAGGTAGTACGCAAACTGAAGCGGCGCGTAAACCAAAACTTGAAAATGCCGTTATTTTGCCAGAATTGGTGCACAGGCCCGTGGTGTTGTATTGGGAGGACAACCCGATGAACATGCGTTTGATGCAGCAGATCTTTGCGGGCATGCGGGCATGGGAGTTGCATTGTGCGGTCAATGCTGAAGATGGCCTGAAAATGGCGCAGGCTAATCCGCCTGCACTCATTTTGATGGATATTAACCTGCCCGGTATGAATGGCTATCAGGCACTGGAAAAATTAAAGGATATGCCATTGCTGGCCGATATACCGGTTGTTGCACTCACGGCAAATGCGATGAAGGGTGACCGTGAACACGGGATGGCCGCCGGCTTTACGGATTATTTAACCAAGCCGCTGGATATACCCAATTTAATAGCGGTGCTGAGCAAGCTGCTTGAGAAGTGATGAAAATGCGATAAAATTTTTTAGCCCCCGTGCCATTTAGCAGGCTTCGGATCGAACATAATCCTGGGTAAAGAACGTATGACTCATGCAATGAGTGGTGACTATTTTTCCATGGGTGCGAGGCACTGCTCGTGCGGCTGTCTCACAAATGGCCGCGCCAAGCCGGAGTCAGTGGTATGAAACCTGCGCCGGGCTGGATAGCTTATCCGCGCTGGAAGTTATCGCTGGCTGCACTGATACTGGTGGCTCTGATGCTTGGTACTGTCTTTGCCAGTACAGCGCGCCTCTATAATCAAAATCTTGAACAGCAGGCGTTACAGATGATAGGTGAAGTGGCACCCGTACTGAACCAGGCGCTTGCTCCCGCAGCGTTGCAATCAGACGCTGCTGCAGTACAAACTATCCTCGATGAAATATTGCGTGACAAGGGCAGCTCGATAGCCTATTTGGTGGTACTGGATACGCACGGAAAAGTGCTCGGCGTTACAGGCAAGGTTGATGCTGTTTCGCTGCCAGTTGTTGAGGCCACGCCGGACTTCAATCAGGAACGCTTCAATGGCGCCATGCCATTGCGAGTCGCCAACTGGCAGGTGGGTGAGTTGCGATATGGCTGGCGTTTTGCTTCTCTACACGCGGCCCGGGCTGCTTTTCTGCAACAGGGCATATGGCTTGGGCTGCCGGGGGTGGTCGTTAGCCTGTTCGCCATATTGGCCGCTGCAAACTTGCTCACGCGTCCGGCAAACAGGCTGCTGATAGCTTTACAGAAAGTGGCAGGCGACCACGATCAGCCTGGCGCTGAAACCGATACGGGGGATGAAATCGCTAAACTGGTGCACACTGTACGCAAACAGTTCAACGAAGCACTGAAGCAAAAAGTGGCTCAACGTACTGCCGAGCTGTTGCAAGACAGGGATGCGGCTGAGCGCGCCAATCAGGCGAAATCGGAATTTCTTTCTTATATGAGCCACGAGTTGCGTACACCGATGAACGGGATACTCGGCTTTGCGCAGCTGCTTGCGTACAACCCCGACGGAACACTGGATGCTGATCAGGCGGATTGTGTTCGTGAAATCATGCGTGCGGGTGAGCACCTGCTTGAATTGGTCAACGAAGTGCTGGATCTGGCGCGCATCGAGAGCGGCAAGCTGGTACTGGAACCGGCGTTGCTGGCGGTAGCGCCGCAAATACGCGAGTGTGTGCCGCTGGTGCAACGTCTGGCAGATAACAATAATGTCAAAATAAATATCGGCATCACTGGCGATCACGCCATCGTTGCCGATCCGCTCAGGTTACGACAAATCCTGATCAACCTGATTTCAAACGCGATCAAGTACAACCGGGAAGGCGGGAATGTTGAAATTACCTGCGACTCAGTAACAGAAGGACGAGTAAGGGTCTCTGTGCATGACAATGGCCGGGGTATTGCTGTAGAAGCATTGCCACGTTTGTTCATCCCCTTTGAACGTTTACAGTCAGAATGTGAAGGTATCGAAGGGGCGGGCATCGGACTGGCGGTTTCCAAAAAATTGACCGAGGCCATGGGCGGCATGATAGGTGTAGAAAGCGTGGAGGGAGAGGGAAGTACTTTCTGGCTAGAATTTCCGCTGGACAAGGGCGACAGACCCGCACCGATACCAGACATTTCAGTCATGACAGCCGCGCTACAAAACGCCCGTACACTGCTCTATATCGAAGATAATCTTGCCAGCTTGCGCCTGGTGCAAAAAAGTATCGTCAGCCAGCTGGGTTTGGCTATGCTGACTGCGGGGAATGCCGAGTTGGGCGTGGAAATGGCACGCACGCTGCAACCGGATATTATTCTGCTGGATATCAACTTGCCCGGCATGAATGGTTTTCAGGCACTAAGACTCTTGCAACAGGATAAGCGCACCTGCAATATTCCGGTTATCGCCCTCACGGCCAATGCGATGGAACGCGATATCAAAAAGGGACTGGATGCCGGCTTTGTCGATTATCTGACCAAACCGGTGGACATCATACAGCTGGTAGTATTGTTAAGTAATGTATTGAGCAGGAGAGAAATCGCACGATTGAATTTATGAACGAGGTTACGGAGTGTCTGCAGGGAGCTGCCAGCCCGCGAGACAGCCGTATTTGTCTTCTGTCGCAGTTGAATGTTTACGGAGCAACGATGCAACCAGTGCCATTGTCCAAGCGTAAATTTATTTCTGTAATATTAATGGCTCTGCTCGTCATTAGTATGGTGTTTCTGCTTGTATTTGGGCGCACCAAACCGGCATTGAAAAGAGGCATCCTGCATTCGCTCACCGGCACCATGGAGAGCAGTGAAAAACCGTTTGTGGAAATGTTGCAGTTCGCACTTGAAGAAGTGAACGCCGGCGGCGGTGTTAATGATCAACTGCTTCAAGCAGTAGCGGTTGATTGTCGTTCCGGCCACAATTATTGTGGGCAACAGGCCGTATGTGAAGCGGACTCGGCCAAGCCGGTTGACGTGCAGTGCACCCTGTTGCACCAGGCAATGAACGTACCCGAAGGTATTGTTGCGATAGACACGGATACCCGCCATCTTTGGAAGACTCCGCGTATTGGACAGATCAGAAGTGATGGTCAGTTCGACATCGTTTGGGATGCTTGCCGCCCACTTGATCTTGCTCCTTTCCCCTCTTATCGTTTGCGCGATGACTGGAAGCGCTTGCTGCAAACCGCTGATGGGAATTTGTCATGAGATTTACCTCCATCACGCAACGCTTTTTGTTCTGGTTTGTAATATTCACGTTGCTGCCTATCTTGCTGGTAGGCTACGTCCTGCTGCATACGTTTGAGCAGGAATTGCGGCGCACGATGGCTGAGAAAGTTTCGGCCATCGCAGACAAAAAAGTGGGTCAAATCGACGCATATTTGGCCACGCTTTCCCGTGACATTTTTCTTAAGGCGCAAGGCGAATCCACGCGCAAGGCATTGGGCGAGTTTATGCGGGTGTTTGAGCAAAGCGGGGTGAATTCCGTTGCCTATCGCCGGGTGGGCGCCAGCCACCACGACAATCTTAAACGCTTTTTGCGCAATGCCAGCTATTACGATCTGTTCTTGATCTCACCGCAGGGCACAGTGGTGTATTCGTATAAGCATGAAGCCGATTTTGCCACCAACCTGTTCAACGGCCCCTATCGCAAAACAGGTCTGGCCAGTGCCACACGCAATGCCCTCACCACACAGGAAAGCAGTCTTTCCGATTTTGAATTATATGCCCCCTCGGGCAATGCGATCGCGGCTTTTATAGCGGCGCCGATCATGAGGGAGGGTAAAGTTGATGGAGTGTTGGCGCTGCAGGTCAACAATACGCTAATGTTTAAAGTGTTGCTGGACAACACCGGCCTGGGAGAAAGCGGTGAAACAGTCGTGGCGCGATTGCAGGATGAACACGCCGCACTGGCAGTAGCGCCATTAAAAGCCGACAAGGACGCGGCGCTGAAGTACAAAATTCCGTTGAACAGTTTGTCTCGCGGCTCACCGCTGATTCATGCCCTGAATCGCGAACGCGGCAGCGGTTACGAGATTGACTATAACGGCCAGCCTGTGGTGGCGGCGTGGCGTTATTTGCCGAGTATGGGCTGGGGTATGGTGGTCAAGATAGATGCGGCAGAGGCGCTTGCCCCGCTTTACCGCGTGCGCAATGTTGCCATGGGGGTAATGGCGCTGGCACTGTTTTCCACCCTTTTCGGCGCCATTATGCTTGGGCGCCGGGTAGTTTATCCCCTGAAAGGATTAATCAAAGGCGCGCAGGATATAGCTGCCGGCAAACTGGATCAGCGCGTATCCGTGATGAGGGCAGACGAGCTGGGACAGCTGGCTATTTCCTTTAACAGCATGGCCGAACGCTTGCAATCTTCTTATGCGAATATTGAGGGTCAGGTTGAGCAACGTACAAATGAGCTTGAACAAGCTATACATAGCCTGAGTATCAAAGACGCGGCGATTGCCCACTCGATTACGGCCATCGCCCTTGCCGATCTGGAAGGCCGGATTAGTTATGTGAACCAGGCATTTGTCGAATTGTGGAAGATGTCAGGAAGCGAAGACGCGATCGGCCACAGCCCCCTGGAGTTTCTGGTGGACAAGGAGGCTGCGCAGACTGCACATGTTGCGGCGCAAACTATCGGATATTGGCGGGGTGAATTGGTCGCACGCCTGCATGATGGCTCCCAGGCCGAACTGGAATTGTCTGCCAATCTGGTAACAGGCGATGACGGTAAACCCCTGTGCCTGATGGCATCGTTTGTAAATATCACGGCGCGCAAGTTCTCTGAGCGTGAGTTGCAAAAATCAGAAGAGTCGCTGAAGACGGCCAACGAAGAACTTGAGAAACGTGTGGAAGTGCGCACAAAATTATTGCGTGATGCGAAGGAAGATGCTGAGGCGGCCAATGCCAGCAAGAGCCTGTTCCTGGCCAGCATGAGCCACGAGTTGCGAACGCCACTCAATGCAATACTGGGGTATGCGCAGCTCATACAACTGGATGCCGAGTTGCCGCAAAGGTTTGTGGGACAAGCCGCAGAGATTATCCAGGCAGGCGGCTACCTGCTGAATTTGATAAATGATGTGATCGATCTTGCGCGCATTGAATCAGGAAAACTGGAACTTCATCTTGAGCCGGTTTCCCTGTCGGAAGTGATGAGAGTGTGTTACTCCTATAATGAAAAGGCGGCAAGAGATCGTATCGTTGAATTTAAAATTGAAGAGAGTTGTTCCGCTTACCAGGTGACTGCCGATCAGCGCAGTTTGATTCAAGTGTTGAATAATTTAATTTCAAACGCGATCAAATACAATCGTATCGGAGGACGGGTAAATGTGGCCTGCTCAAGGGTGTTGCCGCATGCAAATGGCGGGTATGGCAAAGTCAGAATTACCGTTGTGGATAGCGGTATTGGTATAACCGCGGAAAATATTGCCAAGCTGTTTCAGCCCTTCAACCGGCTCGGCGCGGAAATGAGCAATATAGAGGGTACCGGCATAGGCCTGGTGATCGCACGCAGGCTGGCCGCAGGGATGAAGGGGAGTATCGGGGTAGAAAGCGTTTTCGGCTTGGGCAGCACTTTCTGGCTGGAGCTGCCGATTGAAGATAAGGTTCACGATTTGGTAACCGGATTTTCCCGAACGATGCCGCGCGTGCTGGTCGCAGAAGATTATGTTCCAAACCAGATAGTGCTGCAGCTGCAGTTGAAATCACTTGGTTACGAAGTCGATGTGGTGGCGGACGGTGCGATAGCACTCAACACGTGGCGCAAAAACACTTACGATTTGATATTGACGGATATTGATATGCCCGTCCTGAATGGCGCTGACTTTGCATCGTTGGTCAGAAAAGAAGAGCTTGAAGCCGGAAATGGGCGCATACCTATTCTGGCAATCACCGCAACCAATACAAAACCGGAATTGAAACGATACAAGAATGCGGGTATTGATGAGGTGCTGAGCAAGCCACTCTCCATGGACGCGCTGCGCAAAGGGCTGATGCGCTGGACAGGTAATATAGAAACCGGGAATAACAATGCACACGGAGCGCAAGTGGGTATGTCTGCCGTAGGCGATGAGCAAGCCGTTCTTGATTTGAGATATCTTTACCAGATTCTTGGGCAGGTCAACCTTGGCCAGGCACGTATGTTGATTGATACCTTTTTGACTACAGCAGCTGAGGGCCTGTCGGCATTAAGTGCCGTGGCCGACAGCCCGGTTCTGGTGGCAAAGGAAATGCACAAGCAGAAGTCCTCTGCCAGAACCGTCGGCGCGTTGCGTTATGCCAATCTGGCAGCGCAACTGGAACAGCAAACCAAAAATGAGCGGGTTGCCGGTATTGATGCATCATTGGTGTTGTTGCGTGCGGCTCTTGCCGAAGTTGAAGCTGCCGCTGCCAATCTGCTTGAGTCATCACCGGAACATGCAGCGCAGATTACAGGCACGACTAGCCTGGTCACGGTATCGTGCTCGTCGGCATTGGTTGTTGACGATGATCTAGTCGTGTTGCAACAGGTAAAATCAATGTTGAATACGCTAGGTGTCAAGCAGGTGCTGACCGCGATAAACGGGTTAGAGGCTGGAAATGTAATGGCTGCAAATGGCAGCGTAATTGAAGTGCTGGTTTGCGATCTCAGCATGCCCGAGATGGATGGTGTGGAGTTGATACGCCGTCTCGGAAAAGCCGAATACAAGGGTGGCCTTATCCTGATGAGTGGTGCGGAAGAGAAAATCATCAGCACGGTGAACAAGCTGGCGGTATTACAGGGTGTGCGTGTGCTGGGGCAATTGCAAAAACCGGTGACTGCGGCGCAACTCGCCATATTACTTGCGCATACCACAGACTTGCCTTCGCAAGAAAAGCAGGTAGCTAGTGGTCCCCTGGTGCTGAAAGAGGCGATTACTGCGGCCATGGCCGCCAACGAATTTACGATCTGGTTCCAACCCAAGGTTGATGCCGATACCCTGCAAGTTGTCGGACTGGAGGCGTTAGCTCGCTGGCAGTTACCCAACGGAAAATTTATTCCGCCGGACAGTTTTATCACCGTAGCGGAGCGCGAGGGCCTGATTTCGGAATTGTCCCAGTTACTGGTTGCCTTGGCGTTGTCGGAAGCGGCCAAATTGTTCGCAGCGGGCTACCCGTTAAAGATAGCGGTCAACCTTTCCGGCACCTGGCTGAACGATTTGTCGCTGCCGGATTTTGTGCTGGCAAAAACCACAGCGGCTGCTCTGCGTGCATCGGACGTCATCCTTGAAGTGACCGAAACAGGGGTGATGGAAGATATGACCACCGCGCTGGATGTGCTGTCACGCTTGCGCCTGAAGGGTTTTGGACTGTCGATTGACGATTTCGGTATAGGCTATTCTTCGTTTGAACAATTGGGACGTATCCCGTTTACCGAGATGAAACTGGATCGCAGTTTTGTCAGCAAAGGGGTGCAGGATGCGGCGGCACGCGCCATACTGGAAAGCAGCATGGATATGGCGCACAAGTTAAACCTTGCAACTGTGGCCGAAGGGGTGGAAACTGAGCTTGATCTCAAGCTTGTGCGCAGCCTGGGTTGTGATCTGATTCAGGGTTATTTGATTGCCAAGCCGATGCCGGTGAAAGATCTGCTGGTTTGGTTGGCTAACGAAAACAACAACAAGAAGAGAGCAACGTGATGAATGAAAAAAACAAGATTCAACGTGGCGTGAATGAGTTTCTTAAAATACTGGTGGTGGATGATACGCTTGCCAATCTGGGATTGATGGTAAAGGTTTTGACCAGTGCGGGGCATCAGGTTCGCACTGTACAGAGCGGTGAGGAAGCGATTGCGAGCTTTCAGAAGGAGCGCCCGGATGTGGTGCTGATGGATGTGAAGATGCCCGGCATAGGCGGTATTGAAGCCACACGACGTATACGCGCGCTGGACACGGGACGCTGGGTTCCGATCATATTTATCAGTGCCTTGAGTGATAGTGAAGATATGGTGCGTGGCCTGGAAGCGGGGGGAGACGACTATCTGGGTAAACCCATAGATGTCGTGCTGCTGCTGGCGAAGATCAAGGCGATGCAGCGTATCGCGATGCTGGAAGAAAGGCTCAGCGTGAGCAATGCACAGATGAAAATTTACCATGATCATTCGGAGCATGAGTTGAATATGGCGCGGGAGATTATGGATCTGATGGTGGCAGAATCCTCCGTCAAGTTAAAGAGTGTAGAGCTATGGCTGAAACCATCCGCTGTATTGGGTGGTGATGTACTGCTTACACAGAAATTTAAGCGCGAACGTGAATATGTGTTGCTCGCCGATGCGATGGGCCACGGCTTGTCGGCCGCGCTTCCGCTGGTACCGCTGGTACAGGTATTTTCGGATATGGCCCGCGCGGGAAAATCAGTCTCGCTGATCATTCAGGAAATAAATGCACGTTTGTCCAGCTTGCTTCCGCTGGGAAATTTTGTCGCGGTAACGCTGATCAGCCTTGACCGAAAAGAACGCCTGCTGGAGATTTGGAACGGCGGCAACCCGCCTGCACTGCTGTCAGGCAGCGATGGAAAAGTGTCCAGGAAATTCAAGTCGCGCCACCTGGCACCCGGTGTTATCCGGGGTAATGATTTTGATGCCGGCACCGAGTCGTTTAATTGGAACGATGAAATTTGCCTGACGCTTTATTCCGACGGATTGGCGGAAGCCATCAACGCCGAAGGATTGGAGTTTGGCGAGAAGGGGATTATTGCCGCGTTGAAGCGTGATTGTTCGCATCAATCGCTTAAAACTGCTGTCAAGGAACATGTCGGCCAACATGGCGCAAGCGATGATATCTCGCTTGCCACCATCAATCTGCAGTAGACACCCTCATGGCTGAGGTTTAACTGGCCATTTTTATTAGTATGGCGGACATGGCGGCTGACAAACACCCTATGTTAAACTTGCGGCGTTTAATACGCGAGTTCTGACATGTCTGGAAATATATTCGGTAATCTGTTCAGTGTTACGTCGTTCGGCGAATCGCATGGCCCTGCCATCGGTTGCGTGGTGGACGGGTGCCCGCCGGGTATGGAAATCTCAACCGAGTATATCCAGCATGAGTTGGACAGGCGCAAGCCCGGTACTTCACGGCATGTTACACAGCGCCGCGAGTCGGATTCGGTGGAAATTCTCTCCGGCGTGTATGAAGGCAAAACCACCGGTGCGCCGATTGCGCTGCTGATACGCAATGAAGATCAACGCAGCAAGGACTACAGCAATATCTCCGAAAGCTTCCGACCCGGCCAT
>JANXWX010000164.1 GCA_025350915.1 Nitrosomonadales bacterium | reverse complement strand
TCCTTCATGGTTGTGCTATTCGCAATGCTGGTAGGCCGTAAGATGGCGAAACAGGCGCATGATCTGGAACATCAGGCTTTTTATGACGAATTGACAAACTTGCCCAATCGGGCGCTGTTTCTTGATCGATTAACGCATGTGGTTGCACATTCGCATCGCGAGCACATTTCTTTTGCCATCTTGTTGCTGGATCTCGATCGCTTCAAGAAAGTGAATGACACCCTTGGCCATGATGTGGGTGATGAATTGCTGAAAGAGGTCAGTAACAGATTGAACAGTGCGTTGCGGGAATCAGATACGGTTGCACGGCTGGGCGGTGATGAATTTGTCATACTGCTGGAAAAGCTGGATTTGGTGTATGTGCCGGGTGTCGTCAAAAAAGTACTTAAAGCATTGGAACGTCCGTTTGAGTTTGCTGGCCAGCAAGTCGATGTGAGCGCAAGTTTTGGCATAGCCCATTTCCCCGATCACGGTGACGACTCGGTAACTTTGATGCAAAAAGCGGATGTCGCGATGTATGCCGCTAAGCGCAACCATTCGGAATATGAAATCTATTCGGGTACACAGGAGCAAACAACCCGCACGGATTTAACCTTTAAAAGCGAGTTGCTCAAGGCAATAAATACCGATGAATTGATATTATTTTTTCAGCCAAAAATTAATTTGAATACGGGTGAAATTAATAGTGTTGAGGCGCTAGTCCGCTGGCAGCATCCGCAGCGGGGATTTATGCCCCCGGATCTGTTTATACCCATGGCTGAACAAACTGGCTTGATCAACCAGTTAACCTTTTGGGTGTTGAAAAAAGCCCTGCAGCAGTGTGCGGAACTGAATAAATTTGGTGTGGAGATTACCGTGGCGGTCAATCTGTCGGCGCGCAGCCTGCGTGACTTGCGCCTGCCTGGCGAGATTGCACGCATGCTCGCCCAGGCACAAATTTCGCCATCATTACTGGTGCTTGAGATAACAGAGGGTGCTGTCATGTCCCATCCTACCGAGGCATTGGAAGTGCTGAATATTCTCGACAGAATGGGCGTGAATCTTTCCATTGACGACTTTGGCACCGGTTATTCATCACTTTCGTATTTAAGCAAACTGCCCGTAGATGAAATTAAAATCGACAAGTCCTTTGTGTTGGCAATGCTGCAGGATAAACATGCCGCAGTGATTGTGCGTTCTACCATCGATCTTGGTCACAATCTGGGCAAGAAAGTTGTTGCAGAAGGGGTGGAAACTTTGGAAATGTGGGACCAGCTACTCGATTGGGGCTGTGACACTGCACAGGGCTATTACATGAGTAAGCCGTTACCTGCTGCACAACTTGCGCAGTGGCTGAAAGAATCCCAATGGGGGATTTCTGCAAAATCGTGAACTATTTCAGCTTGCAGATATATTTAAAATCTTAGCCCGGCTGTAAAACGTAGCTGATCTTCTGTGGAAAAATTCACCTTCCAGTCCTTCGCCAGCCGAATAAATAAATCATGATTGTCGTAGCTTAGCGAAATTGCATTGCCGGATATCGCCTCGTCTTCTGGTGTTGCGCGGCCATATTTGCTGGATACATCCAGCGTCCAGCGTTGATGATCATCTGGAAGCATGCGCCAGACGGTGTGAATGACCGTCTGGTCTGTGTTCAATCGATTATCCCGGGTGGCAAATAATGAGAGTGTGGATTTTGGCAACAGAGTCGTACCCATGCCGAAGGTGACAGAATCGTTGGGATCAAAATTCAGGTTGTAATAATCCTGGGCATTGGTGCGGCCGTAGCCAAACAAGACAAAAACAGTATCACCGATCTGGGCGTTAATAGAACCGCCGACAAAATCATGTGATGCTAACTGCAATGAGGGAACCAACTGGATGTAAGGATATTGCGCTGTATATTCATAGCCGATGCGAGTCTGCTTAAATTCATTTTCACGCTGATAGTGACCAAGCCAAATGGCATGTGCGCCATAATGTGTGCGCAGATTCAGATCGATCGCATCCCGGGTATTGGTGGTGACATAATAGGAGGGGGTAAATTTGTATGACCAAACATCAGCCGCTACAGTCGACGTTTCGCCTGTACTTTCCGTGCCAGCATAAGATGTACAGTTCCCTGACAACATTGCATATACTGCAACCATCGCAAAACAGCTTAATTTAGTAATATGCAAACCGATCTCCGTTCAGTATTTCTGTAAGGCATGACTAATATAATTTTTGGTCAGAATGTCAGCCGCATTGCCAGTCTCAGCGTGCGCGGTTCGGCTGGATGGGTGTGAATATCGTTTACAGGTGCGGCTTCGCCCGCGAGTTGTGAAGCATAGTAATAATCGATATCACTCGTTCCGGAATCCAGCAAATTAAGAATGTCGAGCGTGGCACGCAATTGTTTGGATAATTTGTAACCAAGCTGCATATTCACCATGGTTGTCGATTCGGAATGTACAGAGTTGTCCTCGATCAGCGGTCGCGGGCCAAAGTAACGTACGCGGATTTCGCCTGACCAGTTTGTGTTGCCCTGGAAATTTGCGCCTACCGAGGCCGCCTGTTGTATTGCGCCAGGGATAAAACTACCCGCCGGATCAAAGTCAGTATAGTGCGCATCGGAAAAGGAAAAGTCGGCATCGATCAACAGCCAATCAAGGGGTTTCCAGTTATTGCCCCATTCAATGCCTTGGCGGCGGCTGGGTCGGGAAGGGTTGGTGGTGCCGGCATCGCCACTGAAAATAAGCTCCGAGGCGATATCGAGTCGCCAAATAGTCAGGGTGCTCTGCAAGCTTGGTATCCAGGAGGTGCGCAATCCAATTTCATAGCCTTCAGCCCGGACCAACGGGTTGACTGGGGTGATTGCATCGCCGGTGCATGCACCGACTTCAGGGGCAGTGCATAAGGGACGTGTCCCGGGTCGAGGGTCAGGATTGATTGTTGTCACAGTACCCCGTGCATCGTTGCTATGGAAGCCGTAGCCCGCATTGATATAATATTCTGTGTTATTCCACGGGCCAAATACCAACGCCATTTTGGGAGAAATAATGGCATCGTTCTTTGTACCTGAATTGGCTGGCGTGTTACTGGTGACATCGAAGCGGTAGCTGTCTGCCCTCAAGCCAAGCGTTGTTCGAAACTTTTCCAGCCACTGGATTTGCGCTTCACTCCACAGCGCAACGCTGGTTTGTTTGATTGAATCTTCTCGTACCGAACTCCAAACATTGCGGTTTGAGTAAGAGACAAGCCGTTTTTGATGTCATCCTGGCGCAAGTCGGCGCCAAGGGTGGCTTCAACCCCTCTATTTTGAACACTGCTTATCCATGTATGTTTGGCATTGCCGCCGAGTATGCCGCGCTTGTCTGTTTGCATAAACTGGTCGCCATGCAGCGGATCAGTTGCGTAGGTAAAGTTCGACCAAAGATCGAGGCCGTAATCTATGTAATAGCCATTGATGCTGGTTAAGCCACTGCTATTGTTGCTGGCGAAGTTGGCTGACAGACTGTTTCGATGCGTATTGCCACCTGAGCTTGGACCGAGGCTACCGTATCGCCCGATTGTGTCGATTGCACGCTGCGGTATCTGGTCGGTTGCTATCCAACTTGCATCGTAACCCAATACACTCGCAGACCATCCCTCATCGGTTCTTCCCTGCGAATAGCGTGTCGCCAAATTGTTCTTGTGCATATTTTCGGGCACTCGCCACGGGCCATCATTACGGTAACTTTCGCCTGCCAGTAACAGGTTACCTGCCCCAACGACGGGTGAGCCCGCAGCAAGAAGTCGGTTATAACCGTTGATTCCCAGTGTTGCCTGAGCAAACGGTGCATTCAGAGAACGCACATAATCAATACGCGCCGAGCCTGCTGCCGAAAAATCTCCATCGCCCGCATAGTAAGTGCCTTTGCGATATTGAATGCTGTCCACCAGTTCCGGTATCAGAAAGTTAAGATCGGTATAACCCTGGCCATGAGCATGAGAGGGCAGGTTAATGGGCATCCCCATCAGCGAGGTAGAAAAATCTGACCATGATCCAGGTTGAAACCGCGAAGGTAATATTGATTTGCTTTGCCATCTCCCGAGTGTTGGGTAACGATAAGGCCGGGTACAGCCTCCATAACCTCAGCGGGGCGCAACAGGGGCCGGTTCTCGAGTTGCTTTGCCGTTACCACGCCCTCGCTCGCTGTCGACGCAATACCGATTAAACCGTTCGTTGAAGCCGAAACGACCACTTCGTCTAGAGTGATGATATCTTCAGCATGTACTTGCCTGAAAAATATTATCAATAATACAAAGTACAACAGGCATTGTTTCTTATGCATAGTCGAATTTGAAACACATTGAGGATGTGGGTGCAATCGAGATAGTTTACTTGAACAATCGGACAAAGTGATGGATTAAGTTTGCGTTAACTCTCTTTGGATTGTCAGTTCTCGTACTTGTTATTGCAGAAATTCCATGGATTGCAGGCAATAAAAAAGAGGCAGAGTTTCCTCCGCCTCTTTTTCGCTTACGACTTTGTTACTGAGCAGCAGCTGC
Organism: Nitrosomonadales bacterium; assembly: GCA_025350915.1. GTDB lineage: Bacteria > Pseudomonadota > Gammaproteobacteria > Burkholderiales > Gallionellaceae > 39-52-133. The sequence continues at coordinate 2,971 of JANXWX010000164.1, read as the reverse complement.
TTTTTTGGATTTCTTTGCTTTTTTAGCTGATTTTGCTTTTTTAGCTTTTTTAGCTGGCTTTTCAGCTTTAGCAGCAGGAGCAGCAGCTTCAGTTTGAGCAGCAGGAGCAGCCATAGGTGCATCAGCAGCAACAGCAGAGAAAGTAACAAGAGCGAAAACAGCAGCGATCAATGTAGATAACAATTTCATGAAATATTCCAATATAAAGGTTAATAAACGTTTTTGACCTACTAGGTCAACAGTATTAACGAGCAACTTATCGTTTGGTTGACATGCGATGTCCAATTGATTATTGGATCTCAAAAAAGAGGTTTTATAGCAACATACAGGAATTCGGCAGAATAATGCCGGTATATACCAGCATTACAATTTGTGACATATATATACACATTGTTACAAATAAACAGTCAACTGGAATATGTTCGGTTCGTTAATGGATGGAACCAATGGAAATTGGTGTGGTTCATAAAATAAATCTAACTTGGAGAATCATCATGCTGAAAAAATCACTATATATTGCGACGGCATTGGTAACCTTCGCAGTTTTCTCACCCGTACATGCAGAGGATGCAAAACAGGATACCAATGACATTCGCCAGGACAAGCAAGCGTTGGCGAAAGATAAAGTTGACCTGCATAACGATGTTCAAAAACGAAATCAGGACCGCCAAGAGTTAAAGAAGGATGTTAAGAGCGGTGATAAGGTTGACGCACAAAAAGAACGTGCCGAGCTGAAAAAGGATAATCAGGATATTCGGAAAGACAAAAAAGAAATCAGGCAAGTCAGACATGATATCAAGAAGGGCCGTAAAGATCGTCGTCATGATCATCACGAGCATAACGACAGGCATCACCAGTAATCGTACCGTGTCATAAAATGTTGTTACATTTATATAACGTAATAATCAGGAGAAATAAAAATGTTAAAAATTAAATCTACACTTGTTGCATTGGGTGCTGTATTGGCTGTGGCTATATTGCCTGTGGCACATGCGGCCGATGGTGATGTCAAACAAGACGCCCAAAATATCCATGCCGACAAAAAAGATATTGCAAAAGACAGTCGTGATATACGACAGGATAAACGTGAGCGGAATGCAGATGTGCGTGAACGCAATCAGGATCGCCGTGAATTGGCTAAAGATAAACGCGAAGGTAATGCTGCCGGTGTCGCACAAGAGCGAAAGGAATTAGCCAAGGATAATCGTGATATCAAAAAAGACAACCGCGATTTGAACAAGGATCGTGCTGAACGCCATGCTGACAAGAAAGACTTGCACCATGATCGTAAAGAACGTCGTCATGACAGGAATGAAAAATAATTAATCAACAAGTGTGAAATTGGCGGCCTATCAGGCCGCCAATTTATTTTAGCTATTCCAACTCAGCGTTATGATATCAGGAAAGTCACAACCTCCCATTTGGGCAGTTGTAGCGTATTCATGACTCTGGATAAAGCTAGAAACTGGTGCTAACGCTAGCCCCACTTCCCCAATCAGGGCTGCTATCGGAAAGTCCCTTGAAAATATAGAAATGAAAACTGGTATCACCGCTATGGTTAAGCGTCAAGTTGCCCCTTATATCTTTTTGCGGAATGCCACCAATTTCAGCGGCTTGCTGCATGTCATATGCCAACCCGATTTTAATATTTTCAGATGATTTGTATGAAACGCCTAGCGAACCATAATAGATGTTGTTTAGCGTTATGTTTTGTTGAACACCGTTAACAACTACGTCCCCCGGACTACCCAGGACTGAATAGCCGGCAGTGCCAGACATACCCCAATTGTCGTTGTATTTGTAAACGCCTAGTTGAACAGAATAGTCGTTTTTTCCGGTGCCCAAACCTTTCGCTTGATCACCGGTAGCGAATTTTATTTCTCCTTTCACATCAATGCTGATGCCTGTTTCATCATCATCAAACAAGTAACGAGTCACAGAGGCCGTCGCATCGCCTAACCCTGCTTGGGAAACAATTTGGTTTGAGCTGCTCAGCCCAATAACTTGCCTGCCTGCAATGCTTCCTGCGAGAGTTGTTTGTCTCACATAGGGTACTGTTAATGCAAATCCGTAGTTGCCGGTATCATACGTAAGGGTTACTGGAACAGTTAAGGTGTTGGACGTTTTTTTTGTACCATACGTGCTGGTTGTGTGATCATACCCCACAATAAAACCGGCAGAATTTTCATCTGTTGTGTTATCCGTGTCGTCCTCTGAGACGTCAGTTGCATTTTTATTTGTCACGCTGGTTTCTTCTGCATAACTGATACCTGGTAACAGGGTGCATATGATTGCGATGATTGCCGCTATACGTTTGATTTGAGTATTCATGATTTTTCAGAGTGTGGAATTCAATTGATTGTATGTACACAAACGCGAATTATCGGAATTATGTAGCAGCCGCACAAAGCAATTACAATCAGCGAGTTAGCTAAATTATACAAATGCCTTTTTAAAATAGGTTTTCATAATTGCCAATTCTTTTGGAGAAAAAGAATAAGTGAATGCATCACCTATTACAACTGGAATCACATCATACAATTGCTCCAGCGCATCAGGTACGCCCGTAACCAAAGCATAAAAACTTTGCCCGTCAATCTGCCTGATTAATTCATTGCTTGATCTTCGGGTTTTTGTTGCCTTGTCAGAAGGCGTGAATGGCACATCATAATTCTGTGGCCTACTTCTTTTTGGTCTTGGGATCGTTTCAACGTAGTAGGATGTATAGCTTTTATACATAGAAACAATTGGCATAACCAATCCGTCAAGATGGCTATAAAGATCGGTTAACTTGCCACCCGTCACTGTAGAATATTTATTTTTTATCTCGGCAATTATTTTTCTGTCATGGCAAACCAAATCAACACTTTTGCCTATTCCTAAATTTTCCCATCCATGAACATGCCCCAATATGTTTTGATGGAAATTTCCAAATGCATTGCTTAAAGACTTTTGGGATTGCCTAGCTTTC
>JANXWX010000155.1 GCA_025350915.1 Nitrosomonadales bacterium | reverse complement strand
ATGTGCAGTGGGCGGTGGAAAGACTCAACCACCGACCGCGCAAAGTGCTTGGATATAGAACCCCTCACGAGGTATTCTTCGGGGTGGAAGTTCTTTACACCAAGCAACCACTGGCTGTTGCACTTCGACATTGAATCCGCGCAAGTTAATTTGTAAATAAGGCCCGGGGATTACAGCGAGTTACACAAATCAATTATTCGAATGTTGATTATAAGCGCTATCCGAGATTAGCGTTATCACCAATCAAAATGCCCCGCCAGTGTCCCACAAAAGAACAATGGCCTAGGTTTTTACACCTAAGCCATTGATTTATTGGTGGGTCGTCGCGGACTTGAACCGCGGACCAAAGGATTATGAGTCCTCTGCTCTAACCAACTGAGCTAACGACCCGAAAAAATTAACTTTCGCCGTCGAGGAAGCTCTTGAGTTTTTCCGAACGCGAAGGATGACGCAATTTACGCAGTGCTTTCGCTTCTATCTGGCGAATACGCTCACGAGTCACATCGAATTGCTTGCCAACCTCTTCAAGAGTATGGTCGGTATTCATTTCAATACCAAAACGCATACGCAATACTTTGGCTTCACGTGGTGTCAGTGAATCCAATATATCCTTAGTCACATTGCGCAGGCTGTCATATACCGCAGCTTCAATCGGAGCCAGTCCATTGGAATCCTCAATAAAGTCACCCAAATGCGAATCGTCGTCATCGCCCACCGGCGTTTCCATCGAAATAGGCTCTTTGGCGATTTTGAGGATTTTCCGAATTTTATCTTCCGGCATTTCCATTTTTATGGCCAGTGTTGCCGGATCGGCTTCCAGACCTGTTTCTTGCAAGATTTGGCGCGAGATACGATTCATCTTGTTGATGGTTTCAATCATATGCACCGGAATACGGATCGTACGTGCCTGATCTGCAATTGAACGGGTAATCGCCTGGCGTATCCACCAGGTGGCATAGGTCGAAAACTTGTAACCGCGACGGTATTCAAATTTGTCCACGGCTTTCATCAGGCCGATGTTGCCTTCCTGAATCAGGTCGAGGAATTGCAAGCCGCGATTGGTATATTTTTTGGCGATGGAAATAACCAGACGCAGGTTGGCCTCGATCATGTCGCGCTTCGCTCGACGTGCCTTGGCTTCGCCATTGGTCATCTGCTTGTTGATTTCCTTCATATCCTTGATCGGAATCCCAACGCGTTTTTGCACTTCAAGCATGCGCTGTTGCTGATCCACAATGGCGGCCTGGAAACGCTGTAACGTTTCGCTGTATGGCTTCTTGGCAGCGATTTCCTGGTCTACCCAGTTTAAATTATCTTCGTTGCTGACAAACATCTTGATGAAATGCGGACGCGGCATGTGTGCTTTTGTCACGCACAGATCCTGAATACTACGCTCATGACCGCGCACTTCTTCAACCAGGCTGCGCATGGTGTCGCAAAGCTTGTCTACCTGCTTGGCCGAAAAGCGGAACTGCATCAACTCATCGGAAATTTGTTCCTGCAACTTGTCATACTGCTTGCTGCGGTAGCCATATTTTTCATAGGCTTTGCCCATTTTGCCAAACAGGTCTGCAATAATCTCGAAACGCTCCAGTGCATCGATCTTGAGTTGCTCAAGATTAGCCGCAACCAAGGCTTCCTTTTCTTCAGCTGACTCCTCTTCTTCGTCTTCCTCTTCTTCTTCTTCGCTGATCTCTTCTTCTTCGACGGCTTCTTCAGCAACGATGGTTTCATCTTCGATCTCAATGAAGCCATCAATCACTTCATCAATACGCATTTCATCCAGCTTGACTTTTTCAGCCAGCGCAAGAATTTCAGCTATGGTCGCAGGACAGGCTGACACCGCCTGTATCATGTGTTTCAAGCCCTCTTCAATACGCTTGGCTATAACGATTTCGTCCTGGCGGGTAAGCAACCCTACCGTGCCCATTTCGCGCATGTACATGCGCACCGGGTCAGTCGTACGGCCAAAATCGGAGTCCACAGTTGATGCCGCAAGCGCGGCTTCGGCTGCTTCTACCGCATCTTCGTCCACAACCACGACCACGCCCTCGGACATGACCATGTTTTCCGCATCGGGAGCCTGGTCGCTGACGCTGATGCCCATGTCATTGATCATGCTGACTATGCCTTCGATCTGCTCAACCTCCAGCATTTCAGGCAAATGGTCATTGATCTCTGCGAACGTCAGGTAGCCACGCTCTTTACCAAGCATGATTAATGCTTTCAAACGCGTACGGCGTTCTTCCACATCCATCAACTTGTCGGCCAGATTTGCTTCAAGCTGTAAATTTGCGACCAGTTTCGCACTTATTGCCGTCTTTTTTGAGCTGACGGGCTTTTTCTTTTCTTGCTGAGTCGCCATATCGGTGGATGCCCAGTTAGTTAATAACGAATAAATATAAAGCGGCATAAACCTATGCCGCTGAAATGGGTCGCGGATTATACCCTAATTTGTAAAAAATTTCCCAGATTAGCCGGGTTTTGACAAACGTAAATACAGGGCACGCTCTTGTTCGTTCAATGTATTTACGCTTTTCCCGGCCATTTCATGGTTAAATTCGTCAAATTTTTTCTTGCGTAATATTTCACGCAATTTTGACAAAATTCCCTGAAATTCCGCCGCCACATCAAAAGTTTCTCCCCATTGCATTATTTCCGCCTGCTCGGTGGCCATTAAAGTTTCATGCGCCGTACCCTGAAAATACTGGATCAGTGCAGCACTGCTTACCTCGCCCTGCTGCGAGATAAGCCAGCTTCTCAATTCCAGAATTGCCTCTACCTCAGGGCCGTCAACCAGCAGTTCTTCCGGCAGCTCCCGTGCCAAATCGGGCTGGTATAGCAAGCACCTTAACAAAAACCGAAAGTTGGATACTGCCGGGCGTGACGCTTTTTGCATCGCTTTTCTTGGCTGCGCACCCACGGCCTTGACCCCATACAGCGCTTCCAGCTCCAGTTGTGTAATACCGGCCAGTGCAGCAACCTCTTTGCGTATCAGCAATGCCATCGCGGGGGCTGAGATTGCCATCAACAATGGCTTGGCCTGTTCCAGCAAAATACTCCGTCCTTCTTGCGTACGCAGATCCACTTTGGAAGATAATTCGCGTAATAAATAACCGGAAAGCGGTAATGAGTCATGCAGCAGTTGCTCAAATGCTTCGGTACCATGTTCCCGTATATAACTGTCCGGATCGTGTTCTTTGGGTAAAAATAAAAAACCAATCCGCTTGCCATCTACCAGGTGTGGAAGCGAATTCTCCAGTGCGCGCCATGCTGCGCGCTGGCCCGCAGCATCGCCATCAAAACAAAAAACCACCTGCTCTGCCAGGCGTAACAATTTTTGCACATGGAAAGGCGTTGTCGCCGTGCCCAGTGTCGCCACAGCATATTCAACCCCATGCTGTGCCAGCGCCACCACATCCATATAGCCTTCGACCACCACGACTTGCTGGTGGGCACGTATCGCTTTTTGCGCCTGAAACAGCCCATAGAGTTCATGGCCTTTTTCAAACAGTACGGTCTCCGGCGAATTCAAATATTTTGGTTCTCCGCTGTCGAGTATGCGCCCGCCAAAACCAATGACTTGCCCGCGGGCGTTAATGATAGGAAACATGATGCGGTCGCGAAACCGGTCATAACGTTTGCCCGAGTCGCCTTCTATCACCATGCCTGTATCAACCAGGCTGGCATCCTGATAGCTCGCTGTAATTCCTGTTAAATTTTGCCAGGCTTCAGGTGCATAACCGATACCGAAGCGTGCGGCGACTTCTCCGCTCAAGCCACGCTGCTTAAGGTATGCGATTGCCCGCGGTGACTGTTTCAATTGCTCACGATAATAGCGTGTAGCCGCTTGCATCAATTCATATAAATCCGGGGCTACCTTGTGCTGCACTTGTCCAGGGATGGGTGTTTCGCGCGGGACTTCCACGCCTATGCTGCGGGACAACTCCTCAACCGCATCAATAAATCCCATGCCAGCATGCTCCATCACAAAGCTGATGGCGGTGCCGTGGGCACCACAACCAAAACAATGATAAAACTGTTTACTTTGGCTAACTGTAAAAGAGGGAGATTTTTCGTTGTGAAACGGACAGCAGGCGGCGTAGTTTGCACCTGATTTTTTTAACGGCACGTAGCGCTCGATCACGTCCACAATATCGAGACGATTGAGTAAATCCTGAATAAAACTTTTTGGAATCACCCCAGCCCCCGCGCTTTATCGGCCTAAAACCGAATGTCCAGATGCCGTATTACCCGGAATGGAGAAACTAAACTGACAATGCTAACGAGCCAATCGCGCCTTAACCTGGGCAGACGCTTTGGCAATATCCGCACGACCGGCCAACTGCGGCTTCAGTATCGCCATCACCTTGCCCATGTCTTGTGCGCTTGCCGCTCCGCTCGCACTAACAGCGCTCTCGATGGCCGCATCAATTTCTGCAGCGCTTAATTGCTGCGGCATGTAGCCTTGCAGAATAGACATTTCAAACTGTTCAATGTCCGCCAAGTCTTTGCGGCCGGCCGCCTCAAACTGACTGAATGAATCGCGCCGCTGTTTCATCATTTTATCAATGATAGCCAAAACGTCGGCATCGCTTAACTCGATGCGTTCGTCCACTTCACGGATGCGTTCGTCCACTTCACGCTGCTTCATCGCAGCCAGCAATAGACGAATCGCCGACAGGCGTGCACTATCCTTTGCACGCATGGCGGTTTTCATGTCTTCATTTATTTTCTGTTTCAAACTCATGATGTTCAGAGTGATTGTCACCCTGAATAAACGGAATTAATACAGTTTTGGAGGCAGAACCTGATTACGCAGACGCTTGTAGTGGCGCTTAACAGCAGCAGCCAGCTTGCGCTTGCGTTCTGCAGTTGGCTTCTCGTAAAACTCGCGCGCGCGCAAGTCGGTCAGCAAACCGGTCTTCTCTATGGAGCGCTTGAAACGACGCAGGGCTACTTCGAATGGCTCGTTTTCTTTAACACGTACTGTTGTCATCAACAAACTACCTTATACAAAAAATTTGAGGGCGCGATTCTACCAAAACCACCCTGCTTCCACAACCGCGTTGTTAAAATACCTGTCGATTTTGTGAATAATTGCTTGGCAAGCCAAGCAATTCAATATAACAAACTGATTTTAATAATTATTTAACTGTGACACGAGCAAATTTCCGCTTACCCACTTGCGCGACCAGACACACGCCCGCCTTTAATTGCAGGGATTTATCGCTTACTTTTTCACCATCGAGCTTGACCGCTGCCTGGGCAATCATACGAATTGCATCAGACGTGCTATCGACCAAGCCGGCTAACTTCAGCATTTGCGTAACGTTGATTTGGCCGTCCTTCGCCTCAACCGTAATTTCAGGCATATCATCTGGCAACACACCTTGCTTGAAACGCGCCTCAAACTCAGCCAGCGCCTGCTCTGCAGCAAGTTTGCTGTGAAAACGGGTAACGATTTCTTGCGCCAGCATTACTTTAATGTCGCGAGGATTTCGTCCCTGCTTCACCTCTTCGCGCCATTGATTGATCGTGGCCATGCTTTCAAATGACAATAACTCAAGATATCGCCACATCAAGTCATCCGACACAGACATCAGCTTGCCAAACATTTCTTGTGGAACATCGGTGATGCCAATGTAGTTACCCAATGACTTGGACATCTTGTTTACGCCATCTGTGCCTTCAAGCAATGGCATGGTGAGTACGCATTGCGCAGGCTGGCCAAAGTGTTTCTGCAGTTCGCGTCCCATCAGCAGGTTAAATTTCTGATCTGTACCACCCAGTTCTACATCCGCTTTTAACGCGACTGAGTCATACCCTTGCACCAGGGGATAGATAAACTCATGGATCGCAATAGGCGTGTTATTTGAGTAACGCTTGGAAAAATCATCCCGCTCCAGCATTTGTGCTACGGTGTGAGTGGCCGCCAACCTTATCAGATCTACCGCGCTGAACTTATCCATCCAGGTCGAATTGAATACCACCTCGGTTTTAGCCGGGTCAAGTACCTTAAATACCTGGTCACGATAACTCTGCGCATTTTGCAATACCTGTTCGCGTGACAAGGGCGGCCTGGCAGAGTTTTTCCCGCTTGGATCGCCGATCATGCCGGTGAAATCACCGATCAGAAACAGGGCATGATGACCCAAATCCTGAAATTGACGCATTTTATTTAGCAACACCGTATGTCCAAGATGGAGGTCGGGTGCGGTGGGATCGAAACCCGCTTTAATACGCAGCGGTCGAGACTGAGACAATTTATGCTTCAGTTCCGGTTCCAGCAATAATTCACTGGAACCGCGTTTTATTAGGGCTAGGGCGTCATCCTGCTTCATGTTCAACATACTTATCTACTCTTCGGCTTTTGAGCAATCACTCATCTCTGTTAGAATGCTGGTTGTTTAAAATTTAGGCATAGCGGGTTCGCTGTTGGCAACCTCTATAAGATCTCAAATGGTAACCCAAAATCCACTGATACAAGCGCGCAAATTGAAATTGCGCTGGTTTGTCACCCTTTCCACGCTGCCATTGCTTGCAGTCGTTTCAGCTTTCGGCATTATTCCGCAAAGCGAAATCAGCTTCTCTTTTAATCAAAAAGTGGTTGAAAAAATCTCTTTACCTGCAGTCACAGCAGAAATCGGAAACGCCAACATATTTTGGCGCTCTGAACGTACCCAGCGAGGCGACACGATTGCGGAACTGCTGCGCCGTTTGAATATTGATGATGTTGCCGCCAGTAATTATTTACGCAATGACAAGGCCGCTGAATCTCTGCAAAAACTTTCAAGCGGCAAAATTGTTCAGGCTGAAATTCGCAATGATGGCAGCCTTGTTTCTTTGCGCTACATTAATAACAGCGGCAACCAGGTAATAGTCGAAAATTCAATCGACGGATTTACCACGCGCACGTCGACTATCAAAGTTGAAAGTCGTCAGATTATGCGCACCGGCCAAATCAGCAGCAGCCTGTATGCGGCCACTGATGCTGCTGGCATGTCAGACTCAGCGGCCAATCAACTGGCGGATATATTCAGTGGTGATATTGATTTTCATCGTGACTTGCGCAAAGGTGACACATTTTCGGTCATTTATGAAATGAACTACAGCAATGGTGAACCTGTCAGCACAGGCAACATCCTGGCCGCTGACTTTATCAATCAAGGGCGTCAATACAGAGCACTATATTTTGAAACCTCACCAGGCCATGGCAGTTATTTTAGCCCCGACGGTAAAAATATGCGCAAAGCTTTTCTGCGTTCACCCATTGAGTTTTCACGTATTAGCTCCGGATTTTCTCTCTCTCGCTTACACCCCATATTAAACAGAATACGTGCTCATAAAGGCACGGATTATGCGGCGCCCGTTGGCACTAAGGTAAAATCCACCGCTGATGGTGTAGTTACGTTTGTCGGCAAGCAGGGCGGTTATGGAAATGTGGTGGCCCTTAGCCATCAGGGGCGCTACGCCACTGTATATGGTCATCTGTCGCGCTTTGCAAGCGGACTGCATCGCGGTCAGCGTGTGAGCCAGGGAGAAATCATTGCCTATGTGGGCCAGACTGGCATGGCTACCGGGCCGCACTTACACTACGAATTCAAGATCAACGGGCAGCAGCACGATCCGCTGCGGGTTGCGTTGCCGGAAGCTAAACCCATCAATGCAATACAAAAAGCTCAGTTTCAGACTGCAACA
>JANXWX010000148.1 GCA_025350915.1 Nitrosomonadales bacterium | reverse complement strand
CTCACCTTTAAGTTCGTATTCGCCAGTCAGCTTGATTTATCTATTCAATTAAGCCATATCTGGGTGTGTCAAAACAGCAACCAAACTCGATGAAAAAGAAAGATGAGGCAGCACCTCCCGCACAAGAAGTATTGCTAACTGGAATACGTGATTTGCTAAATAGGTTAACCAATATACTCAGCGACAAGGTGTTAGGGCATTTCGCCTGGTTCAGGGGGCTGGAGTTGGCATTCGCGCTAAACAGGCTGAGGGGGTTTGACGTAACACAAAAAGATTAGCGAGATTGATTTTTTTGTTTTCTCGAAATTGTGGCCTTATATTTTACATTAGCAAGCCTGAATGTAGATTGTAAGGCCTGACCCCGGGTTCCCACCGGTTCCCACAACACCGGGTTCCCACAACACAAGGGACAAGTTCAGATTTTAAGTTTAGCGCAAAAATCCGAACCTGCCCCCTGTTGTACGTCAACAATTCAATGTACATGTAAAAATCCAAACTTCTAAGCCAGACAAGGCGCGAGTAAAACTTAAGGGCGCAGCATATTTAATATATATGTAAGCGTTTAAATTTTACGAAGCAACGCCGTATCGCGACGAAGGTTGGATTTTTAATTTACTCTATCCGAGTTGGCTTAATCTTCATCGGCAGATTTTTCCCGCCTCTGGCCCTGGCCCCAAAATACTCCTGCAAACCGCCACCCGTCAGCTTCACATGGTTCCCTTTCGATCCCACCATACCCACCACCGTAAGCTCCGGTTTGTGGATGACCTGGGTTGCGGCGAGGCTGTCGCCTTCGGCCAGGCCCATGATAATCACGCCCTTGCCGCCGCCGGAGAGGTGCTTCATGTCCGACAGCAGGAACACCAGTAATCTGCCCGCCGCCGAGACCGAGGCGATGATGGCTTGCGGGCTGGGGTTGTAGGGGACAGGTGCGAGGATGGTTTCTTTATCCACGGTGATGAATTGTTTGCCGGCTTTGGTGCGGCCTATCATGTCGGCCGCGGTGCAGGTGAAGCCATAGCCTGCGCTGGTGGCGATGAGCAGGGCTTGCTCCGGTTTGTAGCAGAGCACGTGCACGATCTTGGCACCACTGGCAACCTCGATCAGCGTGCTGAGCGGCACGCCGTCACCCTTGCCGCTGGGCACTTGCGTGGTGGCCACGCTGCATACGCGGCCGTTGTCGCAGATGATGATGAGGTTGTCGGTGGTGCGGCATTCGATCTTGGCCAGCAGGCCGTCGCCATCCTTGAAGCTGAGGTTGCTCAGGTCGAGGTCGTGGCCCTGGCGGCTGCGTGCCCAGAATTTTTTCGAGATTATGACGGTAATGGGGTCGTCCACAACCTGTGCCACCAGTGACACACGCTGTGATTCTTTAATCAGTGTGCGGCGGGCGTCGCCAAATTTTTCTGCGTCGGCATCAATCTCGCTGGCGACTTGTTCGCGCAGCGCTGCATCTTTGGCCAGCAGTTTGGAAAGCTCCTTGCCTTCTTTTTCCAGCGCCTTGATTTCTTTTTCGATGCGGATGCCTTCCATGCGCGCCAACTGGCGTAGACGGATTTCCAGAATATCTTCGGCCTGGCGATCAGAAAGATCAAAGCGTTTGATCAGCGCGGGTTTGGGTTCGTCTGATTCACGGATGAGTTTGATCACTTCATCCAGATTGAGAAACACCACCATGCGGCCGGCGAGAATATGCAGGCGGTCGTTGACCTGATCCAGCCTGTGTGAGGTGCGGCGGCGCACGGTGTGCAGGCGGAACTCAACCCACTCGCGCAAAATCATCGGCAGCGATTTTTGCTGCGGGCGGCCGTCGAGGCCGATCATCGTGAGGTTGAGCGGGGTGGAGGATTCGAGGCTGGTGTGCGCCAGCAGCACGTTCATCATATCCTCTTCGGAGATGCGCGAGGTCTTGGGCTGCAGCACCAGACGCACGGCGCTATTCTTGTCGGATTCATCGATCACCGCATCCAGCACGGAGAGGATGAGTTGCTTGTTGGCAGTTTGGTCTGCAGAGAGACTCTTTTTGTTGGCCTTCACCTTGGGATTGGTCAGTTCGTCGATTTCTTCCAGTATTTTTTTGGTAGAAACGCCGTGCGGCAATTCGGAGACCACGATCTGCCACTGGCCGCGTGCGAGCTCTTCAATCTCCCAGCGCGCGCGCATTTTGATTGAGCCGCGCCCGATTAGATAAGCCTCACGCAACTCCTGCTTGGAGGAAATAATTTGCCCGCCGGAGGGGAAGTCCGGCCCTTTGATGCAGTCGAGCAGGGCTTTGTCTTTCAACTCCGGGTCACGCACCAGTTGCACCACGGCCTCGGCCACTTCTTTCAAGTTGTGCGACGGAATTTCTGTCGCCATGCCCACCGCGATACCGGAGGCGCCATTCAGCAGCACCATCGGCAAACGGGCGGGCAGCATCGACGGTTCCTGGAAGGCGCCGTCGTAGTTGGGCACAAAGTCCACGGTGCCCATGTCGATTTCCGACAGCAGCAATTCGGCCAGCGGGGTCAGGCGTGTTTCGGTGTAGCGCATCGCCGCGGCATTGTCGCCGTCGCGCGTGCCGAAGTTACCCTGGCCATCCACCAGCGGATAACGCAGCGAGAAGCCCTGCGCCAGGCGTACCATCGCTTCATACGCGGATGAGTCGCCGTGCGGGTGATATTTACCCAGCACATCGCCCACCACACGCGCCGATTTAACATGCTTGCTGTTGCTGGAAAGTCCCATCTGGCGCATGGCAAACAGAATGCGGCGCTGCACTGGTTTTTGTCCGTCGCACACATCGGGCAGGGCGCGGCCCTTGACCACCGAGATCGCGTATTCGAGATAGGCACGCTCGGCATACATCGCAATCGGCACTTCGTCGCCATCGGGCAGGGCGGGCAGGGGCGCGAACTGGCGCGGGCCACCTGTGCCACTGCCACCGGCATCTGCTGTTGTTTCTTCTTCTTCAACCACGACCGTGTCTTCGTTTTCCGGGAACAGTATAGGTTGGCCGTCTTTTTTAAAATCATTGCTCATCTGATTCTCAGCTTTATTTTAGTGGTGTTAATACTGTTCAAATTTTTATTTAGTTAGTAAAAAGTGAACTTGTTTTTATCCCCTCCCCCGGTGGGAGAGGGAGGCTGCATTTTTATTTAAACATCGCCTTGCACTTCATTCCCATGATATTCCAGCCATGCCTTGCGGGTAGAGGCTTCATGCTTGCCCATCAGCATGCGGAACATGTCCATATTTTTTGAATGTTTGTCTGCGACGCTTACCCTGAGCGCTCGGCGGGTATCCGGGTTGAGGGTGGTGTCCCACAGTTGTTCGGCATTCATTTCGCCCAGGCCTTTAAAGCGCGAGATCGACCAGCTACCTTCGCGCACTTTTTCCTGACGCAGGCGGTCTTCTATTGCGAGCAACTCGCCCTCGTTCAGTGCATACAGTTTGCGGATTGGCTTTTTGCCACTGGCGGGTACGTCGACGCGGAACAGTGGGGGTTGCGCCAGATAAATTTTGCCGGCTTCGACCACCTTGTAAAAATGGCGGAAGAACAGGGTCAGCAGCAGCGTTGAAATGTGCGCACCGTCCACGTCCGCGTCGGCCATGATGTAGATGCCGTTGTAGCGCATATTGGAGAGGTCGACATTGTCCGTTGGCTCGTGCGGATCAACGCCGATCGCCACCGAGATATCGTGAATTTCATTGTTCGCAAACAGGCGGTCTTTTTCCACTTCAAAGGTGTTGAGCACCTTGCCGCGCAACGGCAGCACAGCTTGAAATTCCTTGTTGCGGCCCTGTTTGGCAGAGCCACCGGCGGAGTCACCTTCCACCAGAAACAGCTCGGTGCGGGTGGTATCGCTGGAACTGCAGTCGGTGAGTTTGCCCGGCAGCACGGCTACTGAAGAGCCTTTTTTCTTTTCCACTTTTTGCGCGGAACGCAAGCGGCTTTGCGCCTGCTGGATGGCCAGCTCGGTGATGCGCTTGCCGTAATCGACATGCTCGTTCAGCCACAGGTCTAGTGGGTCTTTCACCATGATAGACACCAGGCGCAGCGCATCGCGCGACACCAGCTTGTCTTTGGTTTGGCCTTGGAATTGCGGGTCGAGCACCTTGGCGGAGAGCACATAGCTGGCGCGGGAGAACACGTCTTCAGGCACCAGCTTCACCCCCTTGGGCAGCAGGC
>JANXWX010000133.1 GCA_025350915.1 Nitrosomonadales bacterium | reverse complement strand
CCATTTCTGGACTGGTTAAATAGCGTCGACTCTGATGATGAGGCGCTGACCATTGAAGATTTGCGTAATGACAACGAGGTATTTCTCATCCCACAGTACAGTGATAATTCGGACTCGGTTAAATGGATAGAAAAGCGCTGGAACTCGCTATTTGAGCATATGCTGATGGGATGGATAGAGGATGAAGAAGTGTGGCCGCAAGATCGCAGCCTGGAGATGTTCCGCGAGTGGTTTGATATAGAAATTCATACGATGGCCTGGGACATGTCTGATGAGCCGCTGTTTGTTGAAGATTGGCAAGATGAAGAGGATAACGACGACAGTGATGAGATCGAGAAATTTAACCTGCATTAATAATATTCTAATTTGCTATCACTGTCCCAATACATTCAGGCAGTAGACTGGACTGTATTTCAGTCGCTCTCATTTACGTTTCCCCAATATGACTGAAACCCTCCGTTTAGCCAAACGTCTTGCCAGCATGATTTCCTGCAGCCGCAGTGAAGCGGCCAGCTATATTGAAAATGGCTATGTCACCGTAGATGGCCAGGTAGTAGAGGAGCCCGGATTGCGAGTGCTGCCTGAGCAACAGATAGTGCTATTACCCGATGCGAAGCTCGCTCCGGTAGAGACGGTAACCATCTTGCTGCATAAACCCGCAGGATATGATGTTGAAACCGACCCGGATGCGTCACTAAAACTGATTACCCCTGAAAATCATGCAGCCGATGACCATTCGGGTATACGTTTTATTAAACGCCATTTGGCGGCACTGGATTTAACCGATCCTCTGGGCAGCAAATCCAGCGGACTTGTGGTATTGACCCAGGATTGGCGTATCTCGCGCAAATTAATCTCGGATGCAGCAAAAATTGAGCAGGAATTTATACTTGAAGTAACCGGCGAAATTTTGCCGGATGGCCTCCTGCTGCTTAATCAGGGCGTTGAGGTTAAAGGCAAACAACTAGCGTTGAAAGCCAGCTGGCAAAATGAAAACAAATTACGTTTTGCGTTTAAAGGCATTCCACGCAATCAAATTGTAAAGCTGTGCGAGAAAGCGGGGCTCAGAGTGCAGGCTATGAAGCGCATTCGTCTCGGCCGCGTATCCATGTCTTCCTTACCCCCCGGGAAATGGCGCTACCTGCAGAAAGATGAATTGTTATAAGCTTCCTTCATCAATTTATAGTAACCAAACTTTCCATGGCGCCACAAATTAACTCTACCTTAATAACCAACTCGCTTTTTCATACAGGATTCATGCCGGATGCAGTTAATGTTAATCAACAGATTTTGGAGGCGTACTTACAACTTGAAGATAAGGATTTTATAAAACGCACCCATTTTTTTTATGGTCGTTATGAGAATATTTATCTGCAACGCGAACGTATACCAGCAATTGAATGGGTATTAGTACAGGCAGAAAAATATGCATCGGATGTTTTGCAGATTAGATCAACCCAACTTCGAAGCGGTTTCTGGATAAATGAAATGAAGCCAGGTGCGGTGACAACCGAACATGATCACGATGAGAACGATGAGTTGTTGTCAGGTGTTTACTATGTACATGCACCCAATAACTCGGGAGAACTAAATATTATTGAAAAGTATAGTAAAACAGTTATTACCCCGCAGGCAGGTATGTTTGTGTTCTTTGCACCAACTATTCGACATTCTGTAGGTAAAAATAACACTGAGAAAAATCGTATTTCACTTGGAATGAATTTTGGTCTAACTTAAAAATCCCAACGGAAACCCAATGCCATATATTCGCGTATTGATACTGTTGAGTCTGTATCATTGGGTCTGTTTCTGGTCCAATCTGCGCCCAGTTCACTTTCCAGACTTATCGAGTTATTCATTCTGTAACTTACTCGAGCTGTAGGAGATACGGTAACAGCTTCACCACCATTCGTATCATTCTGCAACGATAGACGGAAAGTCGAATCAAGAGTCCATTTGTTATTCCACATTGCATGGTTATGCATCAAAAATTGCTTAACTATAACCTGCTCAGAGGTACTAAGACTAACTGAAAACATAGTTAAATCGTTGCTAGTAATGACATTGGTACCCATTATTCTTTCGGATATATTCCAAGCATTACCCGTAGAAGGTTGCGCAGGTACAAAGCCTTCTTGACCGACAGTGAAATCGGGATTCAACGTTCCGCTTTCTTGCAATGCAGACGTATTGGAAACAGAAATATCGGTACCCATTTGCCAACGTTCATTTAATTTATTTGTCATTCCAATCTGAGCAACATCCGAAATGGGTGTACGCAGATCTGCTAATTGCATTAAATCATCAATGGTAAACCCTTGATCCAATAATGTACTTACTGAAGCACTCGTTCCATTTACCGAATTTCGGATGCTAAGTGATGGACTTCTTCTGTGGTCGACCAGAAAATTGTAATCGGTACTTTCATTTAAACTAAACGATCCTTGCAACGTAAACATATTCAACTTGTTAAATTGTTTATCATAATCGACTAGAGAAAATACGCTATTCCCTTGAGCAAAATAGCGCATCAATCCGCCAATTGCTTGTCGATCAAGAATTCCCTCTACTGTTTGATTTATAAAGTACAACGAACCACCAAATGAAGATTTGGCGCCAAAATCTAAACTGGCGCCAGCAAACTTGGGTTGTTCTCCAATGGTCAAATCCGCCAACTGACCACCAACAACATTAATTCTAAAGTCACGGGTTATACCATATCCGGCGGAAACACCATCAAATCTCCCCAATACACCACCACCATAGGCTGACTGCCTGCCTACTCTTACAGAGTAGTCACTGATTCGATTTTTTACTTCTGCGTAAGCCGCACTTAGTCGATTGCGATCATGGCCACTAGTCAGAAAATTCTTTGCATAACTGTCTTGTACTACTACCCTATCATCAAACTCATTGTTAAATGTATGCATCGATGCCAACACACTTGAAAACAAAGCAGCTTGATCTTGAGAAGTTAAACTTGAAGATGTTTGTATCCCGCCTACTGTTGATACAGTAGTTGATTGACTTGCACCAGTGTAGTAATACATTGACAAACTACCGAATACATCTGTGTGATACGCAGTCGGTATCAGATTTACCTTAGGTCTTGCATTGACTGGTAGAGGTGCATTTATTGCAATCGGAGTCATTTTTTGCGTTTGTTGTATACTCGCCAGTTTAGCTTTAACCCAACTACTATTTATTGTATTTGGATACAGTTTTAGATAAGTTTCAAATTCAGCAATTGCCTGCGGCGTTTGTCCCGATTTATCTCTTGCAATACCTATCCAGAGCTGAGCATCCTCAGTATATTTATTTGCAGGTAGGTTCAACACATTATTAAAAGATACAATTGCTGATAGCATTTCGTTAGCCAACAACGACTCTTCTCCTTTGGCCATTAGCAATGCTGCTTTATCATTAGCATCCTGGATAACTTCTTTTAGGCTTTTCTGAGCATCCTGAGGTGATACATCTTTTTGTTTACGCTCTGGCAAAATAATTTGAGGGAAGGGTGGATAACCTTCTTTTACACCAATTCTCGATGGAATAATAGCGCCACTGATCTGAGCCGTTTGTGTAACCGGACTAGATGCTTTCTTTAAAATTAATAAAATACTTCGCCCAGTCTTACCGGATTTTACTTCGTACTCCACATCTCGATCAAAGTCGATATGAATTTTTGGTCCCAACTTTAGGTCTCGGGTAGAAACCGTAAAACTGGAGATAAAATCAGAAGGCGGGGAGTGTTTTGACTCAAAATTTTGCCATTGATCCGGTGA
Organism: Nitrosomonadales bacterium; assembly: GCA_025350915.1. Taxonomy (GTDB): domain Bacteria; phylum Pseudomonadota; class Gammaproteobacteria; order Burkholderiales; family Gallionellaceae; genus 39-52-133. Next base: position 3,470 of record JANXWX010000133.1, on the reverse strand, counting down.
AACCGTATCCAAAATATTAAAATAAACATCTAAAAATCGAGATTTACCGGTCGGGAAGTATCTTACTTTTTGAATAGGCACTACAAATTTGATTAGTGCTTTTACATCACCATTTGTATCTGTTGTTACATCGATCGAATCTATTATTTCAGCAGTAGCTGTGTTAATAGTTAGTAGGAATATAGCGATTACTAAACAGAATTTGATAGCCGCAAAATTTTTAAAATTATATTTAATCATTCAGAATAAACATCCGATTACTATTTTGAAATAATCGGATGGGCTATTGTCTTAATTCCAGCTGGAATACGTTGAACCAGTATTACCCTTTGGTTTATGACATGAGGAACTTGAACAGTCTTTGGCAGTGCTTGAACCATTATGATTTTTCTTCTGCATATTTCCCAAATATGTCACTCCTGTCAAATGACAAGTTACGCAATAAACTGGAGCTCCTCCACCCTGAGCACTATTATGATTCATTCTCTCGGTTAACCATGACATGCTTCCGCTGCTCGTGGTTTTTGTGATGTTATGGCAGGTAGTGCAATCCAGTGTGCCAGTGATTGTAATTGGAATATGGTTGCTGACCATCGGCTGTGCCCCGCCTGCAACACCTTGAGATGCATAAGCACTAGTATGGCAACTATCGCAACGTGCAGTAGTGATCACGGTATGATCCATCGCAGCAGGATAGAATGAGGTTACACTTGTACCATTGTATATTTTGTGGCAATTACCACAAGCTCCAGTTGCACCGGCGCCAGTAAGTGGAATATGCCCTGCGGATAATCCTACAGCGTTAGTACTGCCATGACAGCTTCCTGTCGCACAAGTGGTTGCTGTAGAGTAACTACCATGATTCACAGCTGATGCGCCTAGGAAAGTAGTGTAATTAGACGTGTTAGTTGGCGTATGACAGTTATCGCACTGGGCAGCAGTTACCAGGTGATTAGATGGTTTCGCAACTACTCCTGGGTATGAACCACCATGGCAATTGGAACACTTTCCAGTAACAGATGCTAAGTTGACCGAATGATTATATGTGGCACCAAGGAATGTAGAATAATTGGCCGTAGAACTGGATGTATGACATCCACTCGAATCACATTGCACGCCTTTTGTTACATGCGCCGTTGGTTGCCCGGTTGCAGCAGAGCCATTGTGGCAATTTGAACATTTACCATTTGCTATCGAAGCATTTGCTACATGATCAAAATTCGCGCCAAGGAAAGTTGTGTAATTTGATGTGCTAGTGGCCGTATGACAACCACTCGAGTCACATTGTGCGCCATTAGTATTTATATGCCCTGAAGATTGACCTTTTGCTTTTGTACCATCATGACAAGTGGAACATTTTCCTGCCACTCCACTCGCAACTGTGGTGTGGTCAAAATATGCTCCGCTCCATGTCGTATATTTGACTGTAGTAGCTGATGTATGGCATGTGTCACACTGTGCTGTCGTGCTAATGTGATTGGCATAGTTAGCTTTACTATAAGCGTTAGTAACTGAACCAGAGTGGCATGTTATACATTGATTAGTTACCGTTGCAGCATTGGCTACATGATCAAAGGTAGTACCAGTAAATGTAGTGAAATTCGATGTATTAAGTTGAGTATGGCAAGTGTCACATTGTGCATTTGTTATCAGATGACCGTTGGGCTTACTAACAGCTCCAGGCATTGGTCCATGGCAAGTATTGCACTTAGAGGCCACAACAAGAGGATCATGGAAATATCCTGCACCCAGGAAAGTGATTGTATTGTGGCAAGTTTCACATCCTGCGCCTGTAGGAATCGTCACATGGTTTGCAGGTTTGCTGACCACATCTGGGAATTGTCCCAAATGGCAGGTAGTACATCCCGTGGTGATCCCGGTATGATCCATTCTATTAATTGCAAATGTTGACGTATTGGTATGACAAGTCTCACAAGGTAACAAGGTAGGAATGTGAGTGACTGGTTTACTAACGACACCCAACGATTGTCCTTTGTGGCAAGAAGCGCAATTATCTGTTATACCTAGGTGTTTAAAATTGGATACCAGAAAACTGGTTGGGGAGGTATGGCATGTGTCGCAAGGCTTATTTGTTATAACGTGATTTACAGGTTTTGGTGTAGCAGCAACACGACTGCCTTGTGAGTGGCATCCGGCGCACTCCTTGGGCGTGCCTTTAAAAATTTCACCCACATGGCATTGCTCGCATCGAAGGGTAGTATGGATATCCCTAAGAATAAATCCTGTTCTAGCGTGATCAAATGCTGAAGTAACTGTTACAGACTTAGGTGGAATATTTGGATTGATTAGTGGCGCAGCTACGAGATTAGGGGTTATATAAAAAATCAAAGATAACAGATTGATTATCTGCAATATGAATGAATTTGATTTGATTTTCATCACGTCCCCCTTCTATCTAGTTTCACTACTAAGTCAAATTAAAGTTTGACGATTAAAAGATAAGTAATATATTTACGCCAGTTGAAAAAAACTTAAAACGGGTTGAACTATAACACAAAATATAAAAATTTCAAGTATCCGCTCATCGGAAAGGACATTTTCTGACAAGTGGATAGGTTGGGTATGTTTCTAATTAAAAGCCAACTTGCATTTATGGTTACTTTTTAGAATTGATGCGTCTACTTCCTACTTTAATATCTTTCCAGGTTAAACCAACATGGCAATGATCACATTGAGTTCCAAATGCACCATCATGTTTATCATCTTTATCATGGCATCCTGCACAGGCAGATTTCATGGTTACTTTCTTATTCATCGGCTCAGTATGACATTCAAGACAAGTTAATTTTAGGTGCTTACCATCAAGTTTGAAACCTGTTTTATTATGATCAAAGTCCCAGGCTTTCCAATTCCGCGTATTGTGGCAGTCTTGGCAAAGTGTTCCTAAGCGACGTTTATGAACATCATCCTTTTGATGACATGACCAGCAATCTGATTTCGCATCTTTGAATACAACCGTTGCATGACATTTTTTACACTCAAGTTGAAAATGTTTTCCAGTGAGTGGGAACGTGGTTACTCGATGATCAAAACTATCAACCTTCCATGATTTTTCGTCATGACAGGTTTCGCATTTCTTACCTTGCTGTCCTTTGTGTTTATCATCTTTTTCATGACATGAGTAACACTTGGTATCCAACTTGTCCTTGTATAAATCACCTTTATGACAAGTTACACACTTCACATCCTTGTGCTTGAAGAGCAGGGGATACTTGGTTGATTTTGTATGATCAAACAGTATCTCTTTCCAGTCCCGCTCGGTATGGCAGCTTTCACACTTCTTGCCAAAATTGCCTTTATGCTTGTCGTCTTTTGTATGACAAGAGTAGCAATCCATCGGCAGTTTTTTCTTGTAATCCTCTTTGTGGCAAGCCTTGCAGCCGGTGTCTAAATGTTTACCTAAAAGCGGATATTTTGTTTTGCTATGATCGAACAAAATCTCTTTCCAG
>JANXWX010000116.1 GCA_025350915.1 Nitrosomonadales bacterium | reverse complement strand
GGGCAGCTCATGATGAAGGGCGTTGGTAAGATGTCTTTTGCCGACCAGTTTTATTCGTTAGCAGGACAAATCCGTTCAGTTTGAGGGTGAGCACAATCTCCCACAAAAAAGCCGACCTATTTTCGCTTACGCGACACAACCAAGAAAAGGCGACCCCAATCCGCCACCTCTACGAGGTTCCCTGCGTGTGCTCGGCTAGTTAGGCGGCTGAGGAACTCGCACGATCCGCTACGCGTCCACGTGCTCAAACAGTCCTCGCCGACATCCCCTGACCAGCCTGCGCTACTCGGTGCCGGATGAGGGGAATAAAAATGTAAAAAAACATTACATCGTAAAGTGGGCACGATGCGCCCACCTCCTTAAATTACTTATGCAATACGTGAAGGTTGCATTTGAAACTGGCTTAGATCAATTTTATGTTCATTCGTAAAGTAACTATATTGGTCACAGAAAAAATTATGATAATTTGCTGACCAAGCATACTTAGCCCAATATGTGGGTTGATCCCTATGCTCTTGGAGTTTTGCTTCAACTGCATATTTGTGGTTTTCAAGAATATCAAAGTACGGCCCATGCTCCACCTCCGCAATTAAGATTGAATCAAGATAGTTTAAAAAAAACTGACCATCAGCATCTTTGAACAAATCCCGCGCCTGCGGCGAGTGTGATGGATTAGCATAGTAATCGAGATGTTTCATTACAGCTTCTTCTGCCGATTTTGTCAGGACCACTCTCGGATCCCTTGCTTGCTTTGATTCTCCATCATAGGCATCTAAAAGGCCTTGCCCAAACACAGTTAAATCGTCGATATATAAGTCACCAATAGCGATTGCTCCACGAATAAAAAACCCTCGATTTACCATTACAAGCTGGAAGTCCGCGAGCTTTGAAAAGATTGCAGCGAGCTCACTTTCAGCATCATCAAAAATTGGGTATCCAATTACAATATTATCTGTGAATGTACGAATCTTGAAACGGTCTTTGTACGGCCAATCATCGGGAGGAAAAAATGGTTTTCCATTTTCGTCGAGCTCATATAAATGACGAGATGCTTCAGCTAATCCCTGATGAAGCCGTGTAAGTAAAAGCTGAGCTGTCCCGTTACGGTGCGCATCACGAATGAGTTCTTGATATCCAAGAATATCAACGAACGCGACTACAGATGCCTTGAGCTCAGGTTGTCCATCAACGGTGATGTATGGGTTTCTAACGTCAGGCATATAAATATCTTTTTATTCAACTTACTAAGACTCGAATGTACCGAAGTTAACTTGTTTTGCCTATACTCATCACACAAATCGCTGTTGAAATGTAACTTAATAGAGTGGGCACTTCATGCCCGCTCTATTAATTTGTTTTTGACTTTCGTTTTTACCTTCCCTCATCCGCCACCGAGTAGCGCAGGCTAGTCAGGGGTAGTCGGCGAGAACTGTCTGAGCACGCAGTGCGAGTTCCGCAGCCGCCCGACTAGCCGCGCAACACAGGGAACCTCGAAGAGGTGGCGGATTGGGGTCGCCTTTTCTTTGGGTACTTTCTTTTGGCGAAGCAAAAGAAAGTACCCAGCTGCCGGGCTGCCCCCGGCGAAGTTGAAGTTGGTGTTGAAGTTGGTTTTAATGGAAACGAAAAAACACCCCTCTCCCCGCATGCGGGACGAGGGAATACTGTTACATCCTCCCGTACCAATCCTTCGCAAACTGCCCAGCCACTCTCCCACTCCGTGAACCTCGCATTAACGACCACTGCAACGCCGCTGCCCTCACCTCATCAGTAAGTCCCTGCTTCCATCCATGATGCGCCAACCAATGCGCAGCGACATCAAGATACTCATCCTGCGTAAACGGATAAAACGAGATCCACAAGCCAAAGCGTTCCGACAAAGAAACTTTCTCCTCCACACTTTCTGCCGGGTGCACTTCATCACCAACATATTTAGTGGCAAGGTTGTCCTGCATGGATTGCGGCATAAGATGCCGGCGGTTGGAAGTAGCGTAGATCAATAAATTATCGGAAAAAGCCACCAAATCTCCATCCAGCGCGGCTTTTAGCGATTGATATCCGGATTCGTCGGCATTAAAGGAGAGGTCGTCACAATACAGAATGAAGCGCTCTGCACGGCCCTGTACCAATCCAACAATATGAGACAGATCGATCAAGCCCTGTTTGTCGATCTGAATCACGCGCAGGCCTTGCCCGGCATATTCGTTGAGCAGCGCTTTGACCAGTGATGATTTGCCGGTACCGCGTGCACCGGATAACAGCACGTTGTTGGCGCTGCCGCCGCGCACGAATTGCAATGTGTTTTGCTGGATACGTTGTTTTTGCTCGTCGATGCCGAGCAGGTCGGAGAGCGCGATGCGCTGAAAGTTCGGCACAGGATGCAGGCGACGCTGCTGGTGATCCCAGCGGAAAGCTGCTGCGGCTTGCCAGTCTGGTGTTGATGGCTGTGTACCCGGCAGAATATTTTCCAGACGGGCAAGGAGTCCTTCGGCACGAGAGAGGAATGTGTCCAGCTTATCCATAAAGTCCAATCAAACCTGCTGTGCAGTGCAACAGTTTAACTGCGATAGCTTGCGTTTATCTTCACGTAGTCGTAAGAGAAATCACAGGTCCATACCGTAGCGGCCGCATTACCGCGCCCCAGTTCCACGCGTATGCTTATATCGCTCTGCTGCATGATGCGCTGGCCGTCTTCTTCGCGGTAGCTCGCTGCACGCCCGCCCTTTTCGGCCACCAGCACATCGTCCAGATAAAGCTTGATCTTCTCAACAGCGAGATCGGCTACTCCTGCATACCCAATCGCCGCCAGGATACGACCCAGGTTGGGGTCAGAAGCGAAGAAGGCGGTTTTAACCAGCGGTGAACGTCCCACCGCATAGGCAATCTGTTTGCACTCCGCAGCACTGGTGCCGCCTTCAACCTTGATTGTCATAAACTTGGTGGCACCTTCACCATCGCGCACAATGGCCTGAGCCAATATGGTCGCAACCTCTGTTACTGCTGCTTGAAGTTTTTTGAACTCGTCACTGTCTTCATTTGTGATTACGGCTGCACCACTCTTGCCGGTGGCAATCAACATCAGTGCATCGTTGGTAGAGGTGTCGCCATCGACCGTGATGCAATTGAACGAGGCATCACTGGCCTGGCTCACCATCTTTTGCAACATTGACTGTGTCACTGCCGCGTCGGTAGCAATATAGCCCAGCATGGTGGCCATGTTCGGGTGAATCATGCCTGAGCCCTTGGCAATACCTGTCACCGTAACCGTAACACCGCCCAGCTTGAGCTGACGCGAAACAGCTTTGCCTACGATGTCTGTTGTCATAATCGCTTGTGATGCATCAAACCAGTTGTCCGCTTTTGAATTCGCTACGCAAGCGGGCAAACCGGTTACGACACGTTCAATCGGCAACGGCTCCATGATGACACCGGTGGAAAACGGCAGAATTTGTTCCGGCTCGCAACCCAGCAATTTGGCTACTTCAGCGCAGGTTACCCGCGCACTGGCCATGCCCAGTTCACCCGTTCCCGCATTGGCATTACCGGTATTGATCACCAGCGCACGGATGTCTTTCCCGGCGGCCAAATGCTCGCGTGCCACGATTACCGGCGCTGCGCAAAAGCGATTTTGGGTAAATACGCCCGCCACGGTCGACTGTGGCGCTATTTGCATGATCAGCAAATCCTTGCGATTAGGTTTCTTGATATTGGCTTCTGCGGTGCCCAGCAACACGCCATTGACCGGCAGCAGATCAGCTGCGATGGGAGAAGTTAAGTTAACCGGCATTTTCCTGCTTTCTTATTAATATCTGCCACCAGTGCGGTGTATATAATTTGTCATCTCAACCGATTGCATATTCATGCGTCGAACAATGCCATGTACGTGGCGCACAATACCGCGCATCACGTAATAAACAATGGCAGGATTGGTGTTCATTAAACTTTCAAAGTGAGAGCGTTCAAGCAGAATGACCTTGCTGTCCCGCTTCACCTGTATGGTCGCGCTAATCTGTGTTGCATCGCCGCCCACAAAGGTAATGATGCCCGCGATATCACCCGGCTGCAATAAATGCAGTGTCGCCTTTTCACCCTTGATAGCAGCCGTCGCCTCTACTTCACCGGTGCCCAATATCATCAGGGTCTTTTCCAGCCGGTTATCACCCGGGCGTAACAGAAACTCACCTGCCTTGTAGTCATGCACAGTCATAATGCTGGCCAGCGCCTCGATTTCGGCATCCCTTAATTCCGATGTCAAATCGGAACTGCGTAAAATCTTCAATATCAGGTCGTCCGCTGTCATTGGTTTTCCCTCAAATTTAATTTCAAAATACCTTAATTCAATTTACCGTGGCATTGCTTATATTTTTTTCCTGAACCACAGGGACAGGGGTCGTTGCGGCCAACCTTTTCTTCACCACGTACAAATGGTGTTTTTTCGGCATGCTCACCCGATTCATTATGACCCAGTGCCTCTTCATAATCAGCATGGTGATATTGCACATTCGATGGCGCCGGCGCTGCTTCCGCAGCTTCAATATCCTGCTCGCTGCGAATTTGCACATTCATCAACACCTGCGTTACTTCACTCTTGACACTCTCCAGCATATTTGAAAACAGCTCAAATGCT